>CALAJK010000019.1 GCA_937922795.1 uncultured Anaerolineae bacterium | reverse complement strand
CGGCGGCCAGCCGCTGGTTCGCCCAGTCCCAGCTCATCAGGCCGGCGGCGTCGGTCGCGATGCCGTAGTCGGGCATGTGCGGGCGTTCGGGCAGTGGGGGCGCGTTGGTCATCGAAGGCAGGCCTTCCTCGTCAATCGGTCAGGGAGCGCAAGTGTACGGGCAAAGCCGAAAAATACCAGGGGCGCCCGGTTCAGAACGCCAGCAGATCGGCCATGCGCGCCTGAATCCGCTCGACCGTGGGGATCACCGCCGCCATCAGCTCGACGCTGAACGGCACGGGCGTCGACAGCGCGCCGATGCGCTCGACCGGCGCATCCAGGTATAGGAACCCGTCCGAGGCGACAACTGCCGCGATCTCCGCGCCGAAGCCGCCGAAGAGGATGTCCTCGTGGACGATCAGGCACTTGCCCGTCTTGCGCACCGACTCCAGCACGGCCGCCTGATCCCAGGGCACGAGCGTGCGCAGGTCGATGATCTCGATGCTCGCCGCCAGCGCCCGCGCTGCCTGTTCGCAGCGTTCGACCATGCCGCCCCAGGTCACCACGGTCAGGTCGTCGCCCGGCTGGATGATCTTGGCCTGACCGAACGGCAGCATGAAATCATCGCCCGGATACGGCCGGCGCGCCCAGGGCGCGTCCAGCATGGCGCGGTGCTCGAAGAAGATGACTGGGTCGTCGCCCCGCAGCGCCGTCCGCAGCAGCCCGACCGCGTCCTCGGCGTTGGACGGGCAGGCGAACAGCCAGCCGGGCTGGTGAGCGAACGTGATCTCGCTGGTGACGCTGTGCCACGGATCGCCGATCTTGCGGAAGCCGCCCGGCAGGCGCAGCACCAGCGGCGCGGCGAAGCGGTTGTGGGTGCGCCAGCGCAGCGTGCCGCAGTTGTTGATCTGTTCGGTGGCGGGGTCGGCGTATTTGCGGTACTGAATCTCCGGCGCGGGGACCAAACCGGCCAGCGCCATGCCCACTGCCCGCCCCATGATGCCCTCTTCCGACAGGCTGGTGTCGAACACCCGCCTCGCGCCGTGCTCAGCCTGCAAGCCGTGAGTGACGGCGTGGACGCCCCCTTTGCGCCCCACATCCTCGCCGAAGATCACCAGCCGGGGGTTGAGGCTGAGCTCGACGTCCAGTGTGCGCCGGATGGCCTCCAGCAGGTTCAGCCGGCGCGGGTCGGGCGGGTTGGGGACGGGTGAGCCGGACGGCAGCCGGATGCCCTCGGCGCGCAGGCCGCCCACCTGCTGCGGCTGGTCTGGTTCTGACCAGATGAAGCGGCTCACCGTCGCCGGGTCGGGGGGCGGCGCGGCCTCGGCAGCCCGCCGGGCGGCGGCGACGATGCGCTGCGCCTCGTCCACCAGCGCCTCCCATTCGGACTGCGCCAGCAGCGCCGGCACGAGATACGCCCGCAGGGCGGGGATCGGATCGCGCGCCCACTCCTCGGCTACCGTCTCTGCCGACTTGTAGGCCTGGTTGTCCACGCTGGAGTGGCCAGACAGGCGCGGCACTGTCAGCCGCAGCAGGCCGGGCCCCCCGCCGTCCCGGACGACGCTGACGGCGGCGTGCGCCAGCTCGGCCGTCTCCGCCGGGCGCGTGCCGCTGCCGTTCCACACCCGCAGCTCGCGGAAGGCGGCCAGGTTGGCGGCGATGTCGCCGCCGGGCGTCTGCGCCGGCGACTCCACCGAGATAGCGTAGCCGTTGTCTTCGATGACGAACAGCAGCGGCAGCCGCTGGGTGGTGGCGATGGTCAGCGCCGACCAGAAGCCGTTGGCGGCCACCGAGCCGTCGCCGCCGAACACCACCGCGATGCTGCCGTCCAGGTGGCGCTCGCCGAGCTGCTCCACCCGGTAGCGAATGGCCTGCGCCCAGCCGGCGGCCGGGGTGTACTGCGACCCCACATCGGCGGCCATCGGCAGCGCCAGGGCGCGCGCCCCGCGCGGGCGGTTGGCCAGCACGCCGATGTCGCGCCCGCCGTTGACGCTGGTCGCCCGCGCCATGTCCGACGCCAGGGCTTCCTCCGGCGTCTGGCCGCAGGCCAGCAGCAGCGGCCGCGACCGGTAGTAGGGGCAGACAGCGTCGAACGGGTACGTCAGGAGCTGCGCCAGCAGGAGCTGGCCCAGTTCGTGGCCGCGCGCCGAGAACTGGTAGTTCACCAGCCCCTGCGGCACTAGCTCGGTCTCCTCTAGTTCGTCTAGGAAGCGCGAGACCAGCGCTAGCCGTGCGACCTCAATCCAATCGAAGGCGGGATGTGGCGACATGCGGGCGCATCCTTCCTGCTGCATCGGCGGCATGTGTATCTGTACTTAATAGCCGAATTCGTCCGCGCAGGCGGGGCGGTGTCCGCAGATCCTCAGCCAGCCTCGATCATAGCCTTCATGTTGGCCAGCGCTTTCTCCAGGTTCTCGGCGTTCATGCGCTCCAGCAGCAGCTTGTCAAGCGCTTTGCCGAGCCCGCCGCCGGGCACTTGGTAATCGTAAACGCCAGTCACACGGGTGGCGCTGCCTTCAGGCGTGAGCGTGTAGCGCATGAGGCCGGTGATCATCCCGTCCATCTGGTAGGCCAGCGAATGGCAGTAATCGTATTCCACAGAAGTGAAGGTGATGTGAAAATGGGCGCCAACGGCTTTGTAGACCACCTTGGCTTGGCCGCCGACTTTCGGGAACTGGTCATCCGGCTCGACCTGCTCCACGCCCGGATACCACTCTGGCCAGCGGCGGGCATCGGCGGTGAAGGCGTCAATCGTCTCCGGCGTTGCCTGGATGACGACGCTGCGCTCTAGTACGGTCATGACGTATGCTCCTTTCACGCTCAAGCGTTTGGTCGGGATGTTACCTTCTAGTTCGACTATCGCATAAACGCGAGGCGGGTGCAAGCCGCGCCCGCGCCGGCCCCGGGTTGGGGCAGCAGGAGCCGGTCGAAGCGCTAGCCATAGTTGCCGCGAATCCCCCGCGGCTGGACCGGCAGCCGCGCCTCGTACAGGTGGGAGGTGTCAGCTACGCTCAGGCAGCGGGGCGCAGCATCAGCCGGGTCGGCTTGACCCTCGCTGCGGCGCTCAAACAGGACGGTGGTGACGCCGCTCGGCGGGTGCCAGAAGCCGGCCCAGACCAGCGGCGGCGGGATGTGAAGCAGGTGCGCCAGCCACAGCAGCGCTGTGCCGTTATGGCAGAAAGCGGCGATGCGCAGGGTGTTGTCGGCGGCGATCCGGTAGGCGACGCCGTCGCGGACGCAGCCATGACGGGCGAGGAAAGCGTCAGCGTTGGCGGTATAGCGCTCATAGATAGCCCGCATGTGCGGAGCGTCCAGCGGCGGGCGCGTGTGCCAGGTGTCCCAAGCGTGGAAGCCAGGCTCCCGGCGCAGCATGACCCCTGGAATATCCCAGGCCGGGATCGAGTCGTCCGGATCGTCCGGCTCCGGCATCCAGCCCATGCCGGCGACTTCGATCAGCCATTCCTCGGTTTGAACGGGCAGCTTCAGCAGATCGGCCGTGTATTGGGCGGTGAGGTAGGCGCGCGGCAGCGGCGAGGTGTAGATGTGATCCAGCCCGTGCGCGGCCAGCCGGCGCGCCAGCGCCGCCGCCTCCAGATGGCCGGCGGGCGAGAGCGTATTATTGGGATAGTCAGGGTCGGCGTGGCGGATGATGTACAGGCGCATGGCTAATCCTGCAGCAGCGCGCTCAGGGCGCGGGGGGTGTTGGTTGTGAACTGATCCACGCCGGCGGCGCGCAGGCGCGGGATGGCGGCGGCGGCGGGTTTGTCGGCGTCCAGCGTCCAGGCGTCCAACCGGACGCGGTGTTGGTGCAGCCAGTCGGCCAGGTTGAAGCCGTCGTCTAGGCCGCGCAGCAGCATGAGATAGCTCACGTACCAGATGCTGACGAACGGCGCTGCGTAGAACAGGCTTTCGCAGCGCGCCTCCAGATAGCGCGAGACGGGCAGCAGCCGCGCCGACGCCAGCATGTGGTCGTCGTGGTAGCCGTATTCCCCCAGCCGGAACGGCGGTAGGCGCGGGTCTACCGCCTGCGGCCGGTAATCCAGATACAGGCCGATGTCAAACCCCAGGTCAAGCCAGTCCGCCAGCTGGTGCAGCCGCCGCAGATGCCAGTCGGCGCCGGTGCTGACCAGGACACGCCCCCTTAGCGGCTCGATCAGCCGGACGAGGCGGCGCAGCGGCTCGTCGTCTGGGAAGGGCGAGACGTGCTTGTAGTCAATCTGCAGCCGCGCCGCGCCGCCGTGCTCGCGCAGCAGTGCCCCGACCTCGCTCAGCAGCGGCGGGCGATAGGGGGTGACGCTCCCTCGGTGTTTGATACGCAGATCACGGATAGTAGCCGGCGGCGTATGGGTCACCTGGCCGCGGCCGGTCGTCTCGGCTTCCAAAACCGGGTCATGCACCAGCAGGTAATCGTCGGTTGCCAGCGGCGTCACGTCAATCTCAATCCAGGCGGCGCCGGCCTCTAGCGAGGCGCGGATGGCTTCCAGCGAGTTGGGAGGATAGGGCGCATCATCTAATACGGCCATATGATGGACGATGAGAGGGGGCGTCATAGGCAGCCTCATGGTCAGTTGAACAATCAAAAACGGACCTGATTATGGCACACATCGTGTGAAACAGCGCTTGCAGAGGTTTAACATACTCGTTAAAAATGTTAACAATCGGTTGATACAGGCGCGCTATAACGTCAGCTTGGGTTCTAATTACATTGAGGAGAGACTTCGATGAAAACTCGCGTTCTGGTCTTCGTCCTGCTGGCGCTGCTGGCTGGCGTGTTGAGCGTCAGCGCGCAGGCGCGCACCCCGATCTACGTCTATACCGATTCTGACACCAACATCAGCGACTGGTGGACCAACACGATCATCCCGGCATTTGAGGCGGAGTATCCCCAGTACGAGGTGATCCTGACGATTGTGCGCGGCGTGGGCAGCGGCAACGCCGATATCGCTGCGCGCGCGCTGGCGGCGCTGGAGACGGGCGACGACCCCCAGGTGGACTATTTCGAGCAGATCAACGTCGAGAGCGTGCCCGCCTGGTTGGAGAACGATCTGTTTGTGGAGATCACGCCGGAGAACGTGCCGAACATCGCCAACGTGCTTGAGGCGACCAACCGCATCCCGCAGGAGATCCCCTATCGCGGTTCGCAGGTTCTGCTGGCCTACAACAGCGAATTCGTCGCCGAGGATGAAGTCCCGACCACGTATGCCGAACTGATCGAGTGGATCAAGGCACATCCGGGCCAGTTCGTCTACAACCGGCCGGATCGCGGCGGCAGCGGCGCGGCGATGGTCACCCGTGCGATCTTCGAAGTGACCGGGCGCGACCCCAGCAAGTTCGTGCCGGGCACGCCGGATCCTGAACTGGTCGCTCAGTTCCCGAAGGCCTGGGAGCTGCTGGGGAGCATTCACGAGTCGATCTACGAAAAAGGCGCGTACCCGGCGGGCAATACCCCGGTGCTGGAACTGTTCGCCAACGGCTCCGTCAACATGATCACCGCCTGGTCTGATCAAGCGCTCCAGGCGATCAACCGAGGGCTGCTGCCGGAAAGCACGCGGCTGACGCAGCTCCAGGACCTGCCGTTCACCGGCGGCTACGCCAACAGCGCCATCCCCACCAACGCCGCCAACCTGGAAGGCGCCCTGGCGCTGGCCAACTTCGTGCTGACGCCGGAGATTCAGCGCACGGTGGTCGAGGAAATCGGCGGTTTCCCCGGCGTGAACTGGGAACTGCTGCCGGCTGAGCTGCAGGAGCAGTTCACCAGCGTGATCACCGACACCGTTCCCGTCTGGCCTGGCGGCGAATACTCAGCCATCATGGTTGAGGGCTGGTACAACAACGTCGCCACCAACATTGACCGCAACAGCTAACAGCGCGTGGATGAATGTGGGGCCTGGGCTGTGTTCAGGCCCTACATTTGATATGCATCTCAGCTTCTTGATGGTAACACAGTGAGCGCATGACAACCCTTGCTCGCACCTCCACCCGGCAGCGCCAGTGGCGCGGCGCGATCCTGGCGTATCTGCTGGTCGCCCCGCCGCTGCTGCTCATGGTGCTGCTGATCTTCATCCCGGCCACTCAGTCCATCGCGCGCACGCTGACGATCAGCGTGGACGGCCAGCCAGGCTTCTCGTTCTCGCGCTATGCGGCGTTCTTCTCCGATCCGATCAGCGTCAACAATCTGCTCTTCACCTTTCAGGTGACGCTGCTGACGCTGGCGGTCATCTTCATCGTCTGTTTTCCGCTGTCGCTGTATCTGCGGTTTTCTACCGGGCGGATCGCGTCGGCGGTGCAAATCCTGGCGCTGTTCCCGCTGTTCGTGCCCGGCATCATCCTATGCTACGCCCTCATCCGTTTTCTGGGCACGCGCGGCACGCTGGATACGCTGCTGAGCCTGGTAGGCATCACTGGTTACCGCACGCCTTACCTCAAGCCGGAAGCCATCGTCATCGGCCTGGTGTGGGAGTCGATCCCGTTCACGGTGTTGGTGCTGACGGCCGGCCTGCGCCAGGTGAGCGATACGCTGATCGAGAGCGCGCGCGACGTCGGCGCGGGAGACTGGACGATCTTCCGCCGGATCATCCTGCCGCTGATCGTGCGCCCGGCGCTGATCGTGTTCTCGCTCAATTTTCTGGGCATCTTTGGCAGCTACACCATCCCGTATCTGCTGGGGCCGGCGGCGCCGCAGATGATGGGGGTGTTCATGCAGCAGACGTTCGGGCAGTACCGCCGCCCCGATGACGCCGAGACGCAGGCGGTCATCACCTTTCTCATCTGCGCCTTCGTCGGCTTCCTGTATGTGCGCACGGTCGCCAGCCAGCGCCTGACGCGGGAGGAAGAATGACACCGGCTGCGATCACACCATCGTTCTGGATGAGCACCCGGCGCAGTTTTGCGGCGGCCATGCGGCGAGATGGCTTCGGCATCATCGCGCTGGTCGTGCTGGCGCTGGTGATCCTGGGGCCGCTGTACTCGGTGGTGCTGTGGGCCTTCGCCGAGCGCTGGCAGTACCCGTCGCTCATCCCCACCCAGTTCGGCCTCAGCTTCTGGGAACAGACCTTTGCGCGGGCGGACATTCAGCGAGCGCTGCCTTTCAGCATCGTGCTGGCGTCGGTAGTGACGCTGCTCTCGGCTGTGATCTGCCTGCCGGCGTCATATGCTTTCGCGCGGATCAAGTTTCGCGGGCGTCAGGCGCTGCTGCTCTCTTTCCTGGCCACCAATGCGTTCCCGCGCTTCGGCCTGTACGTCAGCATCGCGGTGATCTTCTTCCGGCTCAATCTGATCGGCACTGTGCCGGGCGTGATCTTGATTCAGTTGGTCAATACGCTGCTGCTGATGATCTGGATCCCAACGGCGGCGTTTCAGGGGATTGATCGGTCGCTGGAAGAAGCGGCGCTGGATGTAGGCGCGTCGCCGCTGCGCGTGTTCATCCAGATCACGCTGCCGATGGTGATGCCGGCGCTGTCGGCAGCGCTGCTGCTGACGTTCGTCAATACCTTCTACGAGGCGCAGGGCGCGCTGATCGTCGGCCTGCCGCGTGTGGTGACCATGCCGGTATTGATGTACTCGCTGATCAACAGCCAATTGGTCGTGCAGTACGGCGCAATCGTCTCATTCGTGCTGTGGATGCCATCGCTGCTGCTGCTGCTGGTAGCCAACCGCTTGCTGCGCGGCGGTTATCTGACGGCCGGGTTCGGAGTTTAAGGCAATGGCGACGCTTGATTTGATCAACCTGACCAAACAGTTCGGGACGGTCACGGCCGTGGATGCCGTCAACCTGTCTGTGCAGGATGGCGAGTTCATGTGCATCCTGGGGCCGTCGGGCTGCGGCAAGAGCACGCTGCTGCGCATGATCGCCGGTTTTGAGATGCCCACCGAGGGCGACATACGCATCGCCGGCGACTCGGTGACCCATCTGGGCGCTAACAAACGGCCAACGGCGATGGTGTTCCAGAAATACACGCTCTGGCCGCATATGAAGGTGTTCGACAACATCGCCTTTGGCTTGCAGCTTCGCCGTCTACCGCGGGCAGAGATCGCCCGCAAGGTCGAGGAAGCGCTGGCGCTGGTGAGCCTTTCCGGTTACGAAGAACGCTATCCGTCGCAGCTTTCGGGCGGCCAGCAGCAGCGCGTCGCCCTAGCGCGGGCCATCGTGCTGGAGCCGAAAATCCTGCTGCTGGATGAGCCGTTCAGCAGCCTAGATGCGATCCTGCGCGTGCGCCTGCGCGAAGAACTGCGCCGCATCCAACGCCGGCTCAAGATCACGGCCATTTTCGTCACCCATGACCAAGAAGAGGCACTGACGCTGGCGGATCGTATCGCCGTCATGAACGCCGGGCGCGTCGAACAGTTGGACGCGCCGACCCAGATCTACGACAACCCGGCGACGCTGTTCGTGGCGGATTTCATCGGCGCGATGAACCTGCTGCAGGCGCAGGTCAGCGGCGGCCGCATCGTGCTGAGCGGGGTGACGCTGGATGCGCCGCCCGGCCTGCAAGACGGCGCGGCGACGGTCGCCATCCGCCCGGAGGACATGGCGCTGCTGCCCGATGCCGCTCATGCCGGCGCATGGCGGGCAGTGGTTGAGCAGATCAGCGACCTGGGACACTACCGGCGCGCCCTGCTGGATGTAGGGGATGGGACGCTGAAGATCTACCTGCCGAAATCGGCGGCGGTGCGGGAGGGGGCGCAGGTGGCGGCTTTCCCGCGCCGTTATCTGATCTATGCCAACGGCGGCGCGCCGCGCGAGGTGACGCGGGCGCTGCCCGCCGAAGCGCTGACGGTGTAGGCGTCGGCAGAGATCGAGGCGGCCGTGCCTGCGATCTGGGAAGCATCCTCCTAACTCGACGTACCTGAACGCACAGTCGGGGTCAGGCTCGCCATCGTCCTCGCCTGCCGCCGCTGGCGTACGGCTCGCGCCGTCAGATCAGCACGAACATCTGCCAAGATTTATCGACGGCCCCGAATAATTCCATTAGACTCTCATCAGGGGAAATGCGAACGCCTTTTAGGGGCAAGCGCATCCTGAGGCTTGCTGCTGCCTGCGGCGAGCGACGCCCTCGCTCGCTCACGCTTTCGAGCATAGGTCAGCGGCTGGTGGGTGGGTAGAAGAGCGGAAATCGGCACGCAGACAGCGGAAACTGGTATCATCGGGGGAGCTGTGGACGCACACGAGCTGTACCGCGCCGGCGTCGCCGCCATCCGCGATCGCAACGACCTGGCCGAAGGCCGCCGGCTGCTGACCGAGGCGCTGCGCCAAGACCCGACCAACGACGCCGGTTGGCTGTGGCTGGCGCGGACGCTGCGCGACCCGGCCAAGCAGATGCGCTGCGTCCAGCAGGCGCTGAAAGCTAACCCGAATAACGCCCAAGCCCAGGCCTTCAAAGCCAGACTAGAAGCCCGACTGGGCGGCGATCGGCTGCTTGATCCCGCTGCGCCGTCGGTTGTCCCTCAGGATGCTGCCGAGCGCGTGCAGGCCTATCTGGAGCAGGCGCAGGCGCGGCTGCGAGCGGGCGATCCCGAAGGCGCGTTGGCGGCCTGGTTGGACGCGCTCAGCCTTCAGCCAGACCATCCGATGGCGCTGCCCCAGGCTGTCCGCTATCTGTCGCGTCAGCTGCGCTGGGATGATGTGAAGGCGCTGCTGCAGCGCGCGCTAGAGGCCGGCACTACACGGCCGTCCGTGTATTTGACGGCCATTGACCTGCACCAGCGGCTGGGCGAGTTCGGCGAGGCCGACGATGTGCGCCGGCGGCTGGCGCGCCTGCCCACCGCCGATGAGGCGATCGTGGCCGACATCGTGGACCATTTTCTGGATGAAGACCAGGTGCACGAGGCTTATGACGCCCTGAAGGCCGCGGTTGAAATCCACCCGAAAAGCCAGAAGCTGCTGCTGCGGCTGGGCAATCTGTGCCATGAGATGGAAGCGCGGCAGGAAGCCGCGATGTATTACGAGCGCGCGGCGCGGCTGGGCGTGCGCACCCGCGAAGGCCGCGAGGCCGACGCTCGGCTGGAGCAGTATGCGCCGCCGCTGACCGACCGCGAACGCGGCAGCCTGCTGCTGGCCTGGCGCGAGGCGTTGGGGGTTGGGCTGCTGTTCCTGCTGATGGCCTGGCAGGACGCAGGTTTGAACTTCTACCGGCTGGGGCCGATGCGCTGGCTGGGCGTGGCCGCCGGCTTGGTCGGCGGCTATCTGCTGGTGACGGCCACCTCGTCGCCGCAGCAGCGGCCGCTGGCGCGGCTGTTGGGCGGCAGGCCGCCCGCGCCCGCCGACGATGGCGGCGTCAGCCAGCTTCCGGTGATGCCGCCGGCGGCGCGGCTGATCTTCGGTCTGGTCGGCGTAACGCTGATCGCGATCGCTTTCTACCTCGTGTTCCCGACGGCCATCACGCTGGTGACCCAGCCCAATCCGCCCGGTTTCTACATCCCCTCGTTCGCTGAAGTGTTCGGCTGAACCCGCCGGAGGCAGCTGATGGTCGGCGATATCCTGTTCTTCTTCCTCTTCATCCTGCAAATCATCCTGATCCTGTTCCTGAGCTCGCTGGTGCTGCCCACGCCGATCGGCGACACCGGCGGTGTGCGCTACCGTACTATCCCCTGGATGACGTTTCTGCTCATCTTGGTGAATGCCATCGTGTTCCTGGCTTGGCAGGCTCCCAATCTGTATCAGGGGGCGCAGGCCATCGAAGACGGCGATCAGCGCGGATTCATGATGATCTATCAATACGTTGTGCAGCTGTGGACTTACGGCTATCGGACAGTGTTCCTGCGCGACGGCGTCGGCATCGGCGCGTTCTCGACCTTCACCAGCATGTTCATGCACGGCGACGTGTGGCATCTGCTGGGGAACATGATCTACCTATGGACTTTTGGCCGCCGGGTGGAGGATGCCTGCGGCTCATGGCGCTACCTAGCCTTCTACCTGCTGGCCGGCATGGTCGCCAACCTGGGTTGGAGCGTCCTCAATCGCGCCCAGCCCGATCTGCCAGCCGTGGGCGCCAGCGGCGCGATCTCCGGCGTCATGGGCGCTTATCTCATACTGTTCCCCGGCGCGCTGGTGACATGTTTCTGGGGCATCGGCATGGTGCTGCGGCTGCCGGCGGTGCTGGTGCTGATGGTCGTGCGCGGCAGCGCCATGCGAGGCGTGCCGGTGTGGCGCTGGACGGTGCGCCTGCCCGCCTTCATGCTGCTGCTCTTCTTCTTGGTGGTCAATGCGCTGCCGTCGTTTGACGTCATCCAGAGGGGGCAGGACTACGGCGGGGTGAATACTGTCGCCCATCTGATCGGTTTCTTGGCGGCGCTGGTCATCTTCCTGTACGTTCGCAAAGATCTGCTCGTGCGCTATTTCTCTGGCCGGTTCGTGTAGCCGATTCAGTGATACATGCCTGCCTCAGGTTTGACATTCGGCACTGGTCAGCGCGTCCTGAACCGCTTAGATTGGGGTAAAATAAGCCAACGACCGCGGTTATGTTGAGCAGAAAGGAACGGGGAAAGCCCCCAAAAAATCTATGGCAGAAGAGAAACCAACCAAGCCAGCGGCCAAAAAGCCAGCAGAAGAAGTGGTAGAAGCGGTGGAAGCGGCCGTCACCGAGACTGCTGAAGCCGCCCAGGAAGCGGCCGCCGAAGTGGCTGAGGTGGTGAAGGCCACCGCTAAAGAGGTCGCCAAGACCACCCGCAAATCGGCGGAGAAAGTCGTCAGCACGGCCAAGAAGGGCGCGACCAAAGCCAGCAAGTCGGCCGAGAAGGGCGTCTCCAAGACGGCCACGACTGCCAAGAAGGCCGCGCGCAAAGTGGAAGAGGCGGTTGATGAGGCCACCGAAGGCGCTGTTGGCCGCCTGGGCAAGTCGTTCGACGAGTTCATGGAGCACCAGCGCAAAGCGGTCGAGGAGGCCGGCAAGGCGCTGGAGAGCCTGATCCCGGAAGGGGTGCGCACGCACGGCCGCAGCGCCATCGAGGAAGCCATCGAAGGCTATCGCAAGCTGGTGAACAGCGTGGTTGACCAGCTCAACGAGACCCTTAAGCGGGTCGTGCCCGGCGGGGACGGCAAGGAAGACGAGAAAGAAGAGGCGGCTGAAGGCTGAGCCGCCGTCAGCAGCCGCTGAAGCACTGCCGGCAGGGCGCAGACAACTGCGCCCTGTTTGCGTCCGGGGCGCCGCCGCCTGACTTTTGGGCGGTCGTGAACGCCTGTCGCCGGCAGCGACTGAACATCCCTAGGACAACGTTAAAGCCCCCTCCCCAGACGCGGAGCCTGGAGAGGGGGCGAGATGTGGATCAGCAGCCGGACGCTGACGCGCTACGGGAAGACCCGGATGCCGTCGATGTCGGTGTAGAAGATCGGCGAGAAGCCGTAACCCAGCACGCTGCAGTCGCTGTCCACCACGAGCTGCACCTTGTGGATGCCGCGCGGCAGGTCAGTGAAGCCGTAGGCCATCGGCCGATAGCGCGCCGGGCTGGTGGACAGATACAGGTCGAGCGCGTTGCGCGACACGCCGTTTACCAGGATGGGCTGCACCGCGCCGTTCACCAGCACCTGCACGCAGCCCTGAGCCGGGCCGACGCTGCTGTACAGGATGAAGCCGGTGCCGTTGATGAAGAAGGTGGCGGTGGCGCCGTCCTGGTTGCTGCGCCGCATCGCGCCGCCCTGCGGCAGGAAGCCGCCCTGCGACTTCGCGCCTGGCAGCCCTGGAGACACAATCGGGCCGACGAGCGCGCCGGTGGCCGTCGTCCAGGTCCCGGCGTAGCTGATGGCCGCGTCGTTCTCCTGCACCAGGCCGCGCGCCGGCGTCAGCAGGTTGTACACGCCCGGCTGGAAGTAGTCGAGCTCCAGGACGCCGGCCCCGAAGCGTCTGATGACGGCCTGGTGCTGGCCGTTGAAGAACATCCGGCCCGTCCCGACGGCCGTCGACGAAGTATGGCTGCACCACTGGGCGCCGATGCGGGTGACGTTGTTGGTGTTGATGGTGTCAATAATGCTGCCGTCAATGCTGACCAGGAAGGCGCCGCCCCCCGGCTGCATGAGGTAGCCCAGGCACAGGTGCGTGCCAGTGAACATGAACTCGACGCGCGCGTCAGGATCTGAGCTGGCGCGGGTGGTGCCGCCGAAGAACCCCGGCGAGGCCAGGTTGACCCACACGCCCCCGTAGCTGATGGCGGGCGCGTTCTCGTTGACCTTAGCCGCCACCGGCGCCGGCGAGCTGGCCATGGCTGCGTCGAACTCCAGCGTGCCGCCGGCGTTGTTGGTGATGATGATGACGTGCTCGCTGGGCGACAGGCCGGTGATGACATACGGCACCTTCAGGCCGGTGGTGGTGTTGTTGACCATCGTGCCGTAGAACGCGCCATCTACAGTCACGGTGGCATCGCCGTAGCCTGGCGCGACGTTGCGGTAGATGGTGACGGTGCTGCCGCGCGCCCGGAACGACACGAAGCTGCCGGCGACAGTGGTGCGGCGGGCGGTGTTCAGGTGCGAACCCGGCGTGATCACCGGCGCCCAGGCGCCCTCATAGTAGTAGCGAGTCAGGTCAGGGTCGTCGGCGATAGCCATGACCACGTTCGTCCCGGCTGCGGTATTGGATACCCGCACCCGGTCGAGCGTGATCTCGCCCGGCGTCTGCGGCCCGTTGGCCGGCGGCACCGCCCCCGACGTGTCGAGATACGAGTTCTGGGCGCGGCGGACGACCACCCGGTTGAGGCCTGTGAGCGGCAGCGGGACCGTGATAGCCGCATTTCCGGTGATCAGGGCAGAGCGGTTGGACAGATTGGTGGTGCGGTTGTTGCCGCTGATGAAGTCGAAGTCGAACTGTATCCCGTTGATCCAGACTTCAGTGTCGCCCTTGTCCGGGCCGGCGACGCGGGCGAACTGGAGGCGGTTGCCCATGACGCTGAAGGCCGCCGTGGCGTTGTTGTCGGTGGTGCGGCGGAACGTCCCGCCCGACGCGCTCGCCAGGCTGCCGGCCAGCCAGCCGCCGTTGTAGGCGAAGTTGGCGGCGGCGCTGTCCTGGATGTCGGCGTTGAGCGTCTCGATGGTCCGGCGCACGCTCAGGTTCAGCACCTGATCGTCCCAGCCGGAGCCGAAACCGTCCACCATGATGTAGTAGGTCTGGCCGGCCACCAGTTGGGCGGCGGCGAACGACGCATTGTTGAATTGTCCGAGCCTGAAATCGTCCTGGCAGGCGATGCGCGTCAGCGCCCCCGGCGTGTTGCCCCGGTAGATCGCCACCACCGTGTCGTAGCTGGAGCCGAAGGTCGTCACCTGGTAGTAGCCGGAGACGGTCGGGATGAAGCGGTACCACAGCGTCTGGTCGGGCGAGATGCAGTCAGCGGGGTCGCTGGCCTGGCGGGTGGCGCTGCGGCTGTGGATCGGCTGGACGATGTCGAACGGCACCGTAGTGATGGGGGCGGCCCGCTCGAAGTCGTCGTTGGGCTGCGGCACCTTGCAGGACGGGCTGTTGTATCTCCACTTCATTGAGTAATCGGCGTCCACCACGCCCCAGCCCATGGCGTCGTCGCGGCCGGGCAGCGTGGCGCTGTTGAGGTCGCGCGCGCCGCAGATCAGCGCCTCGGTGACGGTCGCCGGCGTGGTGGCCACGCCCGCGCTGACGATCAGCCCGACGATGCCGCTGACGTGCGGGGCGGCCATCGAGGTGCCGCTCAGCAGCCGGTAGCCGCTGGGGTCGGTGACGGTGGCGCCGCTGATCGGGATGGTGCTGATGATGTCCACGCCGGCCGCTGAGATGTCCACCTGGCTGTTGGTGGACGAGAAGCTGGCAGTGGCGCCAGTGCTGTCATGGGCGCCGACGCTGATGACGTTGTCGAAGGCGGCCGGGTAGAGCGTTGTGCCGGGGCCGTCGTTGCCGGCGGCCGCCACCACGATCACCCCGCGCCCGACGGCGTAGTCGATCGCGCCTTCGGTGGTGGTCGATGGGGTCGGTCCGCCCAGGCTCAGGTTGATGATCTTGGCGCCCCGGTCCACCGCGTACACGATGCCGGAGGCGATGTTGAAGGTATTGCCCGTGTTGGCGGCATTCAGCACCTTCACCGGCAGAACTTTAGCGTTGTGGGCGATGCCGGCGATGCCCTGCAGGTTGTTGGCTTTGGCGGCGATGATGCCGGCCACGTGCGTGCCGTGCCCGTGGTCATCGTCCGGGTTGTTGTCGTCGTTGACGAAGTCCCACCCGCCGGGCTGGATCTGCCCGATCAGGTCGGGGTGCTGCAAGTCCACGCCGCTGTCCACCACGGCGATGATCAGGCCGCTGCCGCGTTTGGTCGAGTGGTCCCAGGCCAGCCGCACCCAGGCGCCGGGACCGGTATTCTGGAGGCCGTACTGCTGGTTGAGCAGCGGGTCGTTGGTCGTCAGCAGCCCGCTGGCCTCGGTTTCCGCCGGCCGCGGCTTGACGCGCTCAATCGTGCCCTCTTCCAGGCCGTAGTATTCGATGTTCGGCTCGATGTTGGTCAGGCCAGCGGCCAGCGCCGCGGCGCTGGCGCTCATCGCCCGCATCGCCCCTTCCGGCTGGCTGAGCGCCTGCGGCACCAGCACGCGCATGGCGCCGATGGCCGGGATGCGTTCCAGCTCCACCGCGCCCATTTCGGCCAGCAGCGCCTGGATCGCTTCTTCCGAAGCCTCCGGGTTGAAGTTGATCACCCGCTCGACGGTCGGGATATCGGTCGGGGAAGCGGTCGGTGCGGGCGCGAGCGGAGGCGTGACCGCCACCTGCACTACGGCGACCGCCTGCAGGCCGCCGGCGTCAATGGCCGCCAGCGTGAAGCTGTCCAGGCCGGCGAAGCCCTCCGGCGCGGTGTAGGTGACGCTGACCAGCGTGTTGAAAGGCGCGCTGGTCTCGGCCGGGTCGGTCGCGGCCAGCGCCACGGCGCCGGCAGTCCCGGTCGTGTCGGCGATCACGCGCACCACGCCCTCATCGTCGGCCACCGTGAACTGGAAGGCCAGCGGCGTCCCGGCGACGGCGGTGAGCGGCGCCGTCCCCAGGTTGAAGACCGGCGGCAGGGGGACAGCCGTCTGTGTAGGTTCCGGCGTGGCCTCCTCGACCGGTTTTACTTCCTCAGCCGGCGGGGTTTCCGTCGGCGGGGCTTCCGTCGGCGGGACTTCGGCCGGTGGGATTTCCGTCGGCGGCTCCTCGGCCGGTTTGCCCGGATCGGTCACGCCCTGGTCGGGCGGTGCCGCCGGCGCTTCGTCCTGGGCGCCGGCCAGGCCGCTCGTCACGAGCGCCAACCCCAATAACAACAGCAGCATGAACAACTGTTGAACCTTGCCCCTTCTTTTCATCGTTTTACCCCTATCGCTCATTCCAAAACAGTGAGACGGCCAGCACTTAGGGTGCAATCCGTAACTTTTTATAACCTTATTAACCTTGCAGGGTCATAGCAGGGTCATAATTTTTGATCGCCGAAAGTTAAAAAACTGTAAATGTTCGATCGAATGACGTTTGACAAGCCGCCTGGCTGCCGCTACAATGCGGATAACTTACTGCGTCTTACCGTGATCCTTATTCGAATACAGTTAAGATATGGGTTGTTGGCGGTTCGCTCAGACCGGGTCCTGCGCGGCAGGACCTCCGAACCGTGTCAGGACCGGAAGGTAGCAGCACTAAGGAGCCCCTCCTGGGTGCCGCAGGTAAGCCTGGCCTGAGCAGACCACCAACAACCCCGCATCTTTCCCTTCCGTCCCCGGTTCGCTGACTGTCTGGATGACTGCTGAACCGCCCCCCGCTTCTACACCGATCGTCTCGCCCGCCCCCGCCTCGTCGGGGCGGCTGCTGCGCAGTTGGCGCGGGCTGGCGCTGGCGAGCGCGCTGACGCTGGTCTGTGCCCTCCTCTGCCTGGGCGGTCTGCTGCTGGCGGCGCTGTCCCAACTGCCGTCGACGCCGGTGACCGTCATCGTCGGCGACTCGGCCTTTCAGGCGGAAACCCGGGCGGCGACCGTGGCTGGGCTGCTGCTGGAGCTGAACTTGCCGGTGCACGAAGGCGATGCGCTGTCGCCGGCGCCGGATACACCATTGACGCCGGGTATGATCGTCCGCCTAGAGCGCGCGCGGCTGGTCACGCTGGTCGTGGATGGCGTGAAGCAGACAGTGCAGACGCTGTTCACCAACCCACTGGACATCTTGAGGGCCGCGGGCATCGCCGTCGGCGCTGATGACCGCGTGCTGGTAGACGGCACGCCCGCTTCGCCGATGCAGCTCCTGGTGTGGCCAGTGCCGGCCAGCCGCATCACCATTCGGCGGGCGACGCCGCTGACGCTGATCGATGACGGCCAGCGCCGCGTCCTCACAACCACCGCCGAGACGGTGGGCGAGGCGCTGTTCGAGGCGGGCGTCGCGCTGTACCTAGCTGACTCCATCACGCCCGCGCTGAACGCGCCGGTCGTCCGCGACATGGTCGTCACCATCCGCCGGTCGCGCCCGGTCACGATCACGGCTGACGGCGTGACGCTGGAAACGCGCGCGCAGGGGGGGCTGGTGGCCGACGCGCTAGCGAGCGCTGGCATCATCCTCAATGGCCTGGACTACAGCATCCCAGCCGAGCGCAGCCCACTGCGCCCCGGCATGCTGGTGCGCGTCATTCGTGTGACCGAGGATGTCGCCGCCGAACAGCGAGCGATCCCGTTCGAGACGGTATACCAGGCCGACCCGAACCTGGAGCTGGACCAGCGGGCGGTGCTTCAGGAAGGCCAGAACGGCATCTTGCAGACCAATGTCCGCATTCGCTATGAAAACGGCATCGAAGTCCGCCGCACGCCCGAATCGGAGACGGTCATCCGCCCGCCGGTCAACCGGATCGTCGCCTATGGCACGCGCATCATCGTGCGCACGGTAGAGACGCCGGACGGCCCGCGCGAGTACTGGCGGCGTCTGCGCATGTATGCCACCAGCTATCACCCGGCGGCGCTGGGCGGCGATGATACGACGGCCACCGGGCGCAAGCTGACCAAAGGCATCATCGCCTCTGACCCGGCTGTCCTGCCCTACGGCACGCAGGTGTTCGTGCCCGGCTACGGCGTCGGGCTGATCGCCGATACCAGCGGGCCGCGCCGCCGGCTGTGGGTGGATCTGGGCTATGATGACGCCAGCTACGTGCCCTGGTCGCGCTGGGTGGATGTGTATGTGCTGATGCCCGTGCCCGACAACATCCCGTACCAACTGCCGGAATGAGCCGCCGCTGGCGGGAAGCTCCCGACCGCACTATGCTGAAGCCATCGTCAGCGTTTGTGTGAAAGGAGCCGGTGATGTTGGAAATTCTGAAAGATACGCCCCGCCCGCAGATCATCCGTTGGGTAGCGATCTACATGGTCGTGGCTGGCCTCTTCACCATCTGCAGCGGCCTGCTGCTGACGCTCGCCGGCGGCTTGGCGGGGCTGGGCAGCGCCGCCGGTCTGGGCGCGCTGGCCGGCGGCGAAGCGCCGGAAGCCCGTGCAGTCGCGGCTGCCGCCGGCATGCTGACGGCGGTCAGCGGCATCGTCCTGTTCTTCGGGCTGTTGAGCATCGTCACCGGTCCGGCCATGATCGTCGTCGGCTGGGGGCTGTTCAACCGCGTTCGCTGGGCGCGGATGGGCACGGTCGTCATCGCCGGCCTGAGCGTGATCACGTCGCTGCTGGGGCTGTTCACGGGCGGGGGCATCATCAACTTGGTGTGGGTGCTCGTCAGCGGTTTCGTCGCCTATCTCTTCTACACCGATCCCGGCATCAAGACTGAGTTCGGCGAGTGACGCTGTTTGGGGGCGGCCAGCGTGCTGCCCCGCCAATCCACCGTTCATGCCCGCGACCAGACGCCTAGGCATCGAACCGGATGCCGAAACGCTCCGTCCAGCGGATCAGGTTCAGCCACCGCCACACGGTGAAATCGAACCGCCGCCGCCCTGCCAGCACCGCCGCCCACTCAGCCTGAATCGCCCCCGGCCGCAGCGCCGGGATGGCGTGCGCCGCCTCGCCGGCCAGCACGCCCTCCACCCACGGGCGCAGCGCCGTCAGCCAGCGCCGTTCCGGCGTCTGGAAGCCGATCTTGTCGCGGCGGTCGAGGATGGCGTCCGGCACGATGCCGCGCATGGCCGCCCGGAAGACCGCTTTGGTCGTGCCATCGGGGGCGATGATGTATTGTTCCGGCAGCGACAGCACGAAGTCCACCAGCGCCGGCGTCAGGAACGGCACGCGGCTCTCGATGGAGAAGGCCATCGAGTTGCGATCCTCATAGCGCAGCAGCGCCGGCAGGCTGGACTCGAACAGCGTCTGCCGCAGCCGCGCCCGCAGGATGTCGCCGTCGAAGCGCGTATCTGGGGCAGCCAGCCCCGCCCCCCGCGCCGCGAACCAGTCCGCGTTCAGCCAGTCCGGGACGACTTCCTGTCCGACCAGCCGGCGCAGCGGCCCGTGCCAGGCGGGCGGCAGCACATAGCGCGAGACGCTGGCCAGCAGCCATCGCCCCGGCGAATCCGGCCAGCGGGCGGCGGCCTGGGTGAAGCGCAGCGCCTCGGCCCAGCGGCCGGCGCGGACCAGCGTCGCCAGCCGGGCGGCGCGGTAGGTGGCATAGCCGGCCAGCATCTCGTCGGCGCCCTGGCCGTCCAGCATCACTTTGATCCCGGCCTCCGCCGCCAGCCGGAACACCCGATACTGGGCGTAGATGCTGGTGCTGCCGAACGGCTCATCCTGGACGGCGATGAGCGCGTCCAGGTCGGCGGCCAGGTCAGCCGCGCTGGGCTGCACTGTGTGGCGGACGGCGCGGGCGGCGTCGCCGGCCTGCTGCGCCCAGTTCGCCTCGCTGAGCGCCAGGTCTTCGGCCACGTAGGTGAAGGTGTGCAGGTCGAGCGCGTCGCCTTGCAGCCAGCGCATGGCGGCGACGATAGCCGACGAGTCTACGCCGCCCGACAGCGCCGAGCCGACCGGCACATCGCTGCGCAGGTGCAGACGCACGTTCTCTAGGAACAGCTCGCGCAGCCGGTCCGCCGCCGCGTCGAACGACAGCTCGGCGCGGTCATCGCTCAGCGCCCAGTAGCGGACGGGCTGGCCTACGCGCAGCGGGTCGCCCAGACTCACTTCCAGATAGTGGGCGGCGGGGAGCTGGCGCACATCGGCGAACAGCGTGTCGCCGCCGTGGTCGGTCAGGCCAAAGCGTAGGTAGGCGAACAGACGCTCCGGCTGGACGGCGCGGCCCACGCCGGGCAGCGCCAGCAGCGTTTTGATCTCGGACGCGAACGCCAGGCCGCCTGCCGCCGTCGTGTAGTACAGCGGCTTGATGCCGAACGGGTCGCGCGCCAGGAACAGCCGCCGCGCCGCCGTATCCAGCACGGCAAAGGCGAACATGCCCACCAGCCGGGGGAGCGCCGCCGCGCCCCATTGGACGTAGGCCGCCAGCAGCACCTCGGTGTCTGACTGCGACCGGAAGGTGTGCCCCAGCGCGGCCAGTTCGTCGCGCAGCTCCAGGTAGTTGTAGATTTCGCCGTTGAAGACGATAGCGCAGCGCCCATCGGGAGAGATCATCGGCTGCCAGCCGGCTTCGGTCAAGTCGAGGATCGCCAGCCGCCAGTGCAGCAGCGCCGCTTCAGTGGGGCGCGCCTCCCATGCCCGCCCCAGCCAGGTCTCGCCAGCCGCGTAGCCCAGGATGCCGCGATCATCCGGTCCGCGAGCGGCTTGCAGATCGAATAACTGGCGCACCAGCCCTGCATCGAGCAGCGCGGGCGTTGGGGTGATGATCCCGGCGATTCCACACATCTTGAGCCTCCGCAAACGTGGCGCAGCTATTCCAGTTTACTGTGAAGCCAGCGGCGGGCAGCATAAAAGTTCAGGCCGTCGGCGCGTCTCAACTGGCGTTATAATAAGCGGCGCGCAAGCTGACCACGAACGCGCTCGCCCTGGAGGTGCCGCATGGCTCAACCGATCTCGCACGCGCTGGTGCTGCCCGACCGGGATTTCCTGTCCTGGTATCGGGCGGCGGAACCTTACACCAAAGCCTTTGAGCGCGTGGCTGTCATCCGCTCGCCCGCCGGCAACGATCTCAACCGTTTTCGCAGCGTGACGGCAGTGCAGGCTCCCGGCGTATGGGTGCAGAACGACGCAGTAGCGCACATCCGGCGCGTGTACCCCATGGTTGTGCGGATCGATCTGATCCGCGCCGCCACCCCTGCCGACTTGGCGCGCATCCTGCAGGAGCGCATCGCCCAAAAAGACCGCTTCGGCGAGCGAGCGGGCAGCGCTCATCTGTTCGACCGGTTCACGCTGGAGTGGCCGTCGGACGCCCGGCCGGCGCGCATCGTGCGCGGCTTCAATGCTGACTTGGGCGGCGGGCGGCGTAACGAGGGGCTGGACATCTTCGCCCCGGAAGGGACGACCATCCGCGCCGCCGCCGCTGGCACGGTCGCCACTGTCGTGCAGCAGCCGACCGCCCTGGGCTACGGCCAGTATGTGCAGATCGCCAGCAGCGTGGGCGGCGAGACCTATCTGGTCACCTACGGCCTGTTGACGAACATCAGCGTCAGAATGGGGCAGAAGGTGGCTGTCGGGGACGTGCTGGCTCGGTCAAGCCAGGATCAAATCAAGCTGACGGTGCAGCATCCGGGCAAGGGGCTGCAAGGGTACATCCTGCCGGACGTGGTTGACCCGACCATGATGATCTACTGGCAGGATATGCGGTTGAAGATCACCGTCAGCGGCCTGCGCCTGCGCGAACGCCCTGGCACGGATTTCAAGGTGCTGGCCATGCTGCGCCCGTCTGACCGCCTGGAGACGCTGGAGCCGCACGGGCGCACACTGCTCAAGCTGGGCGTCAAAGACCAGTGGCTGCGGGTGCGCTCGCCCCAGTCCGTCGAGGGGTTCGCCGCTTCGGAGTTTCTGGTCGCCGATGAGACGGCGGCGATCAACGCGCTCAACCTGACCGGCATGAACCTGGACATGCTGCACCCGCTGGGCAAGCCAGACGCAGCCCGGCTGAAAGGCCTGGGATGGGTGCGTTTCACCTACAACGTCTCGATGGATCGGGGCGCGACCGATCTCAACGCCGCTTATAACTTCTTCGCGCCGCACATCGAGCGCTACGTGAAAGCTGGTTTGAAGGTCATCCTGGTGCTGACGCACCAAACTTACGGCGAAGGCCAGGGCTACGTCTGGCCGCAGATGGACAGCGGCCGCTGGCGCGAGCTGACCGCCCGCTTCGCCGACTACGCCAACAAGATCGCCGCCCGCTTCGCTGGGCGCGATCTGATCGCTGTGTATCAGATCTGGAACGAGCAGGATACGCCGTCAGGCGTAGCCCATGCCGCTGTGCCCATGCCGCCCGGCGACTACGCCCACCTGCTGACGCAGGCCATCCGCGCCATTCGGGGCGCGGACGCCAAAGTGACCATCATCACCGGCGGGCATGTGGGCGGGCCGGGCAACGGCGCGAACTACGCCCGCGCCACGCTGGCGGCTATGCCTAGCAGCGTGCGCCCGGACGGGATCGCCATCCATTCGTATGGGCGCGGACCGGCCGGCTCGCCCTACAGCCCGTTCGGTTCGATCGATGAGGACATCGACACTTACAGCCAGGTGCTGCCCGGCGCGCCGGTGTGGATCACCGAATGGGGCGTGCTCGACCAACCGAACGCCTCGGCGAGCGATGTCGCGCAGTACGCGCTGGGTTTTATAGATCGCATCAAGCGGCTGTACTCCGGCAAGACGGCGGCGGCCGTCTGGTACGCCTGGGCCGACGGGATGCACAACGGCTACGGCCTGGTGGATCGCAACGATCGTCCCAAACAACCGCTGCACGATCGTTTCCTGCGAGCGTGATCGTCAGGTGAGAGTCTGCAAACCAGCGGCCAGCAGCGCCGATTTTCGACTACAATGGGGAGGGTGAGGCGCAGCCCTGCCCATCACGCATACATAGCAGAGAAGAGGTGCGAAGCTATGCTTTCGACTCGGAAAGTCCTGCTAGTCACAATACTCACGTTGCTAGTTGTGCTGCCGCCGTTGGCTCTGGCCCAACCCGCTAATCGGGTGGCCATCGGCGACACCGTTCAGGGCGAATTAACTACGGCCACCCCGTCTGCGCGCTACACGCTGCAGGGGCGGACAGGCGATATGGTGACGATCATCGCCAACTCGACCGATTTTGACGTCTTTTTGACCCTGCTCGACCCCAGCATGGTCGAAGTGGCCAGCGATGACGACAGCGCCGGCGGCACTGATGCGCAGATCAGCGTCATACTGCCCGCCGAGGGCCTATACACCATCATCGTCGACAGCTACAACCGCATCTCGACCGGCGCTTTCACCCTGTCGGTGACTGGCGTGCCGACCTTCTTCAGCACGCCAACGCCGTTGTTCACGCCGCTTCCCCCGTCGCCAACCACGCCGCCTCCGGTTGAGACCGTGGGGACGATCGCCCCTGGCCATACGGTTGAAGGCCGGCTGACGAGCGATCAACCGCGGGCGGGCTACGCCTTTGAGGGGCGCGCCGGCCAGCGCGTCACCCTGACGCTGACTTCGGACGACTTCGACGCCTTCCTCAGCCTGCGCGACGCTGCCGGGGTTGAGCTGGCCGCCGACGACGACCGCGCCGGCAACTTGAACGCTCGTATCGAGGCCTTCCCCCTGCCGGCGGATGGCACGTATGTGGCCGTCGCCAGCAGCTACAACGACGCCAGCGCCGGCGCGTTCGCCCTGACGTTAGAAGTCGCCAGGACGGAAGGCCAGCCGATGCCGACGGTCAGCTCTACGCTGACTTCCAGTTCCACGCCTGTGCCGACACTGGAACCCCCGACGGCATCGCCAACGGTCGAGCGGCCAACAGCCACGCCCACCATCGTGCTGCCGACTCTCACGCCCACGAGCGAGCTGCTGGTCGTCACACCGATTCCGACCGCTACGCTGCCAGCGGACGGCCAAGTGCTGGCGATCGGCCAGGCGGCCCGCGGCGCGCTCACCCGCGAGCAGTTCACTGTACCTTATCGTTTCGAGGGGCGGGCGGGCCAGGCGGTGACCATCACCTTGACCTCGGACGACTTCGACGCCTACCTGATCCTGCGCGATGCAGATGGCGCAGAGATCGCAGTTGACGATGACAGCGCCGGCGGCACTAACGCCCGCATCCAGGATTTCACGCTGCCGGTGGACGGCATCTACACCATCGTCGCCGGCAGCTACACCAACACCGGCGTGGGCGCGTTCCTGCTGGCGTTGGAAGCCGGCGCCAGCCAGCCCATCCCCGCGACCCCGACCGCTACCTTCACGCCGTCCTCGCCGGAGGCTTCGCCCCCGCCGGAGCTCACGCCGCCTACCGCCACGCCGACGGCAGGGGACGTCATCGAGCCCGGCGCGGCGGTCGAAGGGCGGCTGACCGAGGGGCAGCCCTGCGCGGCCTACACGTTTGAGGGCGCGGCGGGCGATGTGGTGACGATCACCCTGACTTCGGACGACTTTGACCCCTTCCTGCGCCTGCGTGACGCCAGCGGCGCCGAGCTGGCCACCGATGACGACAGCGGCGGCAGTTTGAACGCCCAGATCGCCTTCTTCCGCCTGCCCGCCAGCGGCGTCTACACCATCCTGGTCGAAAGCTATGATGGGAGA
>CALAJK010000018.1 GCA_937922795.1 uncultured Anaerolineae bacterium | reverse complement strand
GGATAGGCGCTGAAAATCGGCTACAATACGCCTAGATGACGTTCAGGTGGCGCAGCCGATGGCCGATCGCTTCATCCTCTCCCATTTACGGCGTCTGCCGATGTTCGCCCGGCTGACGCCCGAACAGTACGAGCTGGTGGCCAGCATCGTCCAGGTGCTGCGCTTCGAGCCAGGCCAGTTCCTCTTTCGCCAGGGACAGCCCACGCCCGGCCTGATCTACTTCGTCAGCGGCGGCGGCATCCTGGTGCAGCACATCAACGGCGCTGACCGCCAGGTGGGCGCTGTCAGCACCAATCAGTATGTCAATGAGACGGCGCTGCTGGTAGACACGACCGCCTCAGTCAGCCTGCAAGCCACGCAGGTCTCGATCGTCCTGTTCATCCCCCGCCCGCAGATGGCGGCGCTGATCGCGCGCGAGCCGGCGCTGGCGGCGGCGCTGCGCGTGCCCGGCCCGGTCGCGCCGGCCGGCATCCAGGTTTTCCGCGGCCAGCGCCCCGGCGAGACGGTGGTGCTGGAGTTCCGCGCCCACTGGTGGGACTGGGCGCGACGGCTGTGGCTGCCGGCGCTGCTGGCCGCTGGGCTGCTCGGCGCGGCCATCTTGAGCGCACCGGCGGCCCCAGAGCTGGCGCTGTCGCTGGTGGGGCTGGCGCTGGTGGCCGCCGGGCTGCTGAGCTTCTACTTCTTCCTAGAGTGGCGCAACGACCGGGTCATCATCACCGACCAACGGGTGATTCACGAGCATCGCAACATCCTCGCCTTCCGCGTCAGCGTCAGCGAAATCCCCATCGCCGCCATTCACGAGGTCAACGCGGCGCTGCCGCCGGGCGACCCGCTGGCGCAGCTCCTCAATTTTGGCCGGCTGGTGATCAAGACTACCGGCGAGACCAGCAATATGGTCGTGGATCGCGTCCCCAACCCCACCGCCATCCAGAACGTGATCTTCACCCACCGCAGCCGCTACCGCGACGTCCAGACGCAGCAGAAACGCGAGGCCATTCGTGAGGAGATCGGCAAGTTCCTGCATGGCTCTGCGCCCGACGCCGGCCCCACCCAGACGGCGGACGCCCGCGACCGCTCGCCGCACCTGCTGCAGATGCGGTTCACCAATGAGCGCGGCGAGACCGTCTACCGCAGGCATGTGGCTGTGTGGATGCGCCGCGCCGTCTGGCCGGCGCTGCTGATGCTGCTGGGCGGCCTCATCTTCGCCTTCGACCTCCTGCGCCTGCCGCTCATTTCCGACCTGGGCATCGTCGGCGTCGCCATCGGCGTCTTTCTGGTGCTGCTGGGCGCGGTCTGGCTGTACCTGGTGGACTGGGACTGGCGCAACGACATGTACATCGTCGGCGACCAGACGATCACCATCATCCACAAGCGGCCGCTGTGGCTCCAAAATCAGACCGACCAGGTGGCGCTGACACAGGTGGACAACGTGGTGTCCGATATGCGCGGGTTCTTCAACAACCTCATCCAGATGGGCGATGTGCAGCTCCTGCTGGTGGGCGTGGACGCCCGCAACGCCAAAGTCTTCCGGCAGGTGTACCGCCCCCAGGACATCCAGCAGGAGATTTCGCAGCGGCGCGAACGCGCCCGCCAGCGCGCCCAACAGGAAGACGCCCAGCGCCAGCGCCAGGCCATCGTCGAGTACCTGTCGGTGTACCATGAGGCGCTGAACAACCAGGGCGGGGCCGCCCCTGGCCCGTCTGCCGCGCCAGCCGCGCGCCCACCCGACCGCACCCGACCGCCGGGCGTGCCGCGCCCTCGGGGTGGGTGAACCCTCGGCGGAGACGCGGGCGACTCGATGCGGCCGCCTGCGAGATCGCTTTGGCCTCGGACGCCATGCTCGGCCTCCCTACCAGACGTGGGTCGTAGGGACAGGCTTCCGCCTGCGCGGCTTCCGCTCCCTACGCATTTTGCGGTGAGTGCGGTATACTGACCCAATCTTGGGAAGTTCGCCTCGTAACCAACCAACGGTGGGAAATTATGCGACTGAGCGTCTTGCAGGAGAAGTTGGCAAAAGGTCTGAGCATCGTCAGCCGCGCGGTGGAAAATCGTCCGACGCTGCCCGTGCTGGGGAATGTGCTGCTGGCCACCGAAGACGCCCGGCTGCGGCTGTCGGCCACCAATCTGGAACTGAGCATCACCACCTGGATCGGCGCGAAAGTCGAGCGCGACGGCGCCATCACCCTGCCGGCGCGCACCCTGGTGGATCTGGTCAACAACCTGTCCAACGACCGCGTGGATCTGACGCTCGATCCGGCCACGCAGACGGTCAACGTGCGCTGCGGGGCCACCACGTCGAACATCAAGGGCATCGACGCCGCCGAGTTCCCCGTCATCCCGCTGGGGGGCGATGCTGACGTCGTCGTGCCGGGCAAAGTCCTCAAAGAGATGATCAACCAGACGGTGTTCGCCGCCGCCAAAGAGGACAACCGGCCGATCTTGACCGGCGTGTATGTGCAGCTTGATGGGAATGTGATGACGATGGCGGCCGCTGACGGCTACCGGCTGGCGGTGCGCACGACCGAGATCGAGCAGCACTTCGCCCGGCCGGTGGAGATGGTGGTGCCGGCGCGCGCCCTCAGCGAGATCGGACGCATCATCGGCGATGAGGACGATGTGGTGACCATCACCCTGCCGACCGACCGCGATATCGTGCTGTTTCACCTGAAGCAGACGGATGTGGCGACCCAACTGCTGGAGGGCAAATTCCCGGACTTTTCGGCCATCATCCCGCGCAGCTACGTGACGTCAACGGTCATGTACACCAGCGACCTGCTGGCGGCTTGCAAACGGGCGGAGATTTTCGCCCGCGACTCGGCTTACAGCGCCACCATCTTCGTCAAGCCGTCGTCGGGGCCGGGCGAACCGGGGGCGGTGCGCATCGCCGGCCGCAGCGCCGAACGCGGCGACAACGAGGGGCTGCTGGACGCCTCGGTTGAGGGCGAAGCCCTGAACATCTCGTTCAACATCCGCTACCTGATTGACGTGCTGAACGTCATCGACGACGACCAGATCGTGTTCGAGAGCAACGGCCCGGCCAATCCCGGCGTCATCCGGCCTAAAGACCGGGACGACTTCGTGCATGTCATCATGCCAATGTCGCTCAATCGGTGAGCGGCAGCCTACGCCATCAGCAGCCCGCCGTTGACATGAAGCGTAGCGCCGGTGATGTAGCTGGCGGCTTCCGACGCCAAAAAAGCGATGGGCGCGGCGACTTCTTCCGGCTGTCCCAGCCGGCGCAGCGGCGTCTGGCGCATCCACTCTTCCAGCCGCTGCTCCAGATGCGGGCGCACCATGTCGGTCAGGATACGCCCCGGCGCGACCAGATTGACGGTGATGCCGTATGCCGCCACCTCCTTGGCCAGCGAATAGGTGAACCCCGCCAGCCCAGCTTTGGCAGCGGCATAGTGAGCGTGGTTGGCCGAGCCGGTGTAAGCCGCCTGCGAGGTGACGTTGATGATGCGCCCCCAGCCGCTGGCCTTCATGAACGGCAAACAGGCGCGGGCGCAGCGGAAGGCGGCTGTCAGGTTGATCGCCAGCGACCGCTCCCACTGGTCGTCGCTCATGGCGGCGACTGCCGGCCCATCGGTGTACTGGCCGGCGTTGTTCACCAGGATATCCAGCCGGCTAAAGTGCGCCAGCGTCGCCTCGATCAGCCGGCTTGCGCCGACCGGTTCGGTCAGGTCAGCCCCCAGGGCGACCGCCGTCCCGCCCGCCGCCTGAATGTGGTCGGCCAGCCGTTCGGCCTCGGCGCGATGGGCGCTGTAGTGCACGACGACCGCGGCCCCGGCTGCGGCCAGCGCGGCGCAGGTGGCCGCGCCGATGCCGCCAGAACCGCCGGTGACCAGGGCGGCGCGGCCAGCCAGACTCGTGCTGAGCACCGGCGGCAGCGCAGGCAATGGAGTATTCTCACTCATATGGTCACACCTGCTAGTTGGTTATAGGCGGTCGGCGGCGCACCAATCATAACACCAGACGCCGGCATAGAAAGAACAGGCGACGGCGGGCGGTTTGCGCCCGTCTGAGCGCGAATCTGAGAACGGACTATACTTGAGGCTAGCATCATCCGTTCCCTGGCGATGATCGCCTCGCACGAAGGATGTTTATGGCACGCATCTTCATCCTGGGCACGGCCGCTGCTGTGTCCGACGCTAACCATGATAACACGCACTTCTTGCTGATGGGCGATCATGGCCCGATCCTGGTGGACTGCGGCTCGAATCCGTTGGGCAAACTTCAGTTTTCTGGCATTGATGACAACACCTTGCAGGATGTCATCCTCACCCACTTCCACCCGGATCACGTCTCCGGCGTGCCCAATATGCTCATGCACATGTGGCTGCTGGGGCGGCAGGCGCCGCTGCGGTTCTATGGGCTGCATCACTGCATCAACCGCATCGAAGATATGCTGGTGGGCTTCTCGTGGCAGGAGTGGCCGAATTTCTTCCCCGTCACCTTTCACCGGGTCAACGAACGCTACAACGCGCCGGTGATGGAAAACGAAGATTTCCGCATCACCGCCTGGCCGGTGCACCACTTCATTCCGACGATCGGCCTGCGGATTGAGAACAAGCACAACGGCAAGATCGTCGCCTACACCTGCGACACCCAACCCACGGCGTCGCTCGACGAGCTGTGCAAAGATGCGGATCTGCTGATCCACGAGGCGGCTGGGGCCGGTTTCGGCCACAGCAGCGCCCGGCAGGCGGGCGAAACCGCGACGCGCGTCGGCGCCAAAGCGCTGTATCTGATTCACTACTGGGTATGGAACACAGACCCGACGCCGCTGGTGGCCGAAGCGCAGGAAACGTATGCTGGTCCGGTCACCCTGTGCCAGGACTATGACGTGTACGAATTTTGACCGCCGGCCGCGCCCGACGCTGGCCAGCTAATGCCCATTGGCCGGTTTGATGGGGCGCACGGTGGCGTGCAGAAACTGAAAGTCATCGCGCGGCGGGATGATCTCCTGGACTTCCATCACCTCAAACTTGACGCGGCCAATTTGGACGATACTCCCTACCTGCGGACGCTCCGTCTCGTTGCGAATGCTGCCGGGGTACTCCCCCCCAATCACCACGTAGCTGACCTTGTAGATCATGCGTTGGCCTTCCTGCGCTACAGCCCGGTGGCCGGGTCGAGATTGCGATGGCGGAGCTTGAAGCTCAAATCCAGCGCCATGTTCCGCATCATGATGAAACCTAACGCGGGATCGGCCTGGCAGAGCGCCAAAAAATCACGGCTGCTGATGGCATACACTTCCGTGCCGTCCTGCACGGCGATGACTGATGCTGACCGCTCGCCCTGATCCAGAAGCGCCATCTCCCCGAACAGTTGGCCGGCGCCCAAGTAGATGGCTGAATGAGCGACGCCTTGGTGATCCTTAAAGCGCACTTCGATTTCCCCGCGCGCGATGACATACATCTTGTCGCCGGGGCTGCCCTGGCTGAAGATCAGCGCATCGGCCGGGTAGGTCTCCAGATGGCTGATCGCCGCTAGGCGGGCGAGCTGTTCGTCGCTCAGGCCGTGGAACAGCTCGATACCCTTCAAAATATTCACCAATTCCATGCTGCGCTCCCATCGTCATCTTATGATTTAAGTATACTGCGAAATACGACTGCGCGCACGACCAGCGGGCTGTGCCGGGGTATCGTTTCAGGCGGTTAGCGGTTCACAGCGAGGAATGCCGGGGGCCATCCCGCCGGCGCGGGATGGGGGCGGATGCCGTCAGCCAGTTTCGTAGGGCAGGTCGTCCGGCAGCGCCAAGGCGCGCAGCGCTGCCCGCACCCGCGCCAGATCGGCGGCGTCCTGACTGTCGGCGGTGCAGATATGGATCAGGCGGGCGTCGGGATCGGCCTGGCCGGGGCCGGGCGCGGTGGACACCTTCGACTTGTAACCTAGGGAGCCGGCCTCGGTCGCCGCTTTGATGCGCGCCCAGATCGCATCAACCGCCGCCGCCTGGGCGACCAGCACGAAGCGTCCGGCGCGGGCGGTGGGCGGGCGCGCCGGCGTCTCTGGCCGGGCTTCGATCCAGTAGACGCCAGCAGCCTGCGATGGCCGCGCCTGGGCGTCGTGCAGCCGGCGGGCGCGCTGCACTCGCTGGATGAGGTCGAGATCAGGGGGCGTGGATTTGCGTTCGGTCATCCGGCCTCGGCGGTCTGCCTGGGTTGTGGGTCGGACGCGCTGCCGTTCAGCAGCGGCAGCTCGAAGCCGAAGGTGCTGCCCTGGCCGTAGACGCTGTGAAAACGAATGTGGCCGTGATGGCGCTCGATGATCTGTTTGACCAGGTGCAGCCCCAGGCCGGTGCCGCGAATGGCCTTCGTCTCTTTGGTGTTGGCGCGGTAGAACGGCTGGAACAGCCCTTCCTGATGTTCCGGGGGGATGCCGTAGCCCGTGTCCTCGACCTCGAAGATGGCGCAGCCTTCGCCCACGCCTAACCGGACATGCACCGCGCCGCCAGCCGGCGTGTATTTGATGGCGTTGTTGAGCAGGTTGGCCACGCTCTCGCGCAAAAACACCTGATCGCCCCGGACGGCCAGCGGTTGGTCAGGCAGCGCCAGCTCATAGTCCAGCCGTTTGTCGATCGCCTCGCTGCGGCATTCCTCAAAGACGTCGCGCACAACCTCGCACAGGCTCACCGTCTCGTACAGCGTGCCCTTGACGATGCCTTCGATGCGCTCCAGCGTCAGGATGTCTTTAGTGATCTTGTCGATGCGCGCCGTCGCGTCTTTGATGATCTTCAAGTGTTCGCGGCGGCGGTCGGTCATGTGCCCTTCCGTTTCTTCTAAGTCCCATTCGAGCATCTGGATGTAGCCGGAAACGATGCCCAGCGGGTTGCGCAGATCATGCGAGGCGATGCGGATCATGTCGGTCTTCAGCCGTTCGAGCGCGCTCACCTGCTGATACAGGCTGCGCAGCTCAGCCAGCTGCGCCTGCGATGTCTGGTACAGCGCGGCGTTGTCGATCGAGGCAGCGATGCGCGCGCCCAGCAGCTTGAGAAAATCGAAGTTGCGGCGGGTGAACAGCTCCGGCTTGCTAGTCTGAACATTGATCGTCCCGATGAGGCGATCCCGCGACAGCAGCGGGATGGTGATCTGGGCGCGGGTATCCGACACGTGATCCACATAGTCCGGGTCTTGGGTCACGTCGGTCACCAGTTCGGGCTGCTGGGTGCGCAGCACGCGGCCTACGATCCCCTGGTTCAGCGGCACGTATGAGCCGACCAGCTCGTGCGGGTAGTCGCCGATGACCTGGGCCACCCGCAGCCGGCCGTCCGGCTCTAGCAGGTGGATGGCGCCGGCGTCGGCCTTGCTCAGGCGCACGGCGGCGTCCAGCGCCATCGTCAAGACGTAATCCACCTGCAGGTTCTGGCTCAGTTCGGTATCCACCTGCTGCAAGATTTCGAGCTGGTGGATGTAGTGGTCGCGTTCGGTTTCGGCGCGCTTGCGCTCGGTGACATCGCGAGCGATGCCGAGGATGCTGACGACGCGGCCGTCGGTCACCTGAGGGTTGATCTTGAATTCGCCGACGACGAAACCGCCCCAGGCCGTGCGCACCCGCATCTCAAACGGCGGGATCTGTTCTTGGCGCAGCGCGCTGTGAAAGAACGTCATCGCCTGCGACAGATCTTCGGTGTTCAGCATGTCCACGAACGATCGCCCGATCCAATCCTGTACCCGCCAGCCGGTGATCGCCTCGAAAGCCGGGTTGAGCGAGGTGATGCGCGCCTCGGTATCGAGCGAGAAAATCACATCGATCGCTTGATCGACGACGCTGCGGTAGCGCTCTTCTGACTCGCGCAGGGCGCGTTCAGCTAGTTTGCGCTGGCTGACGTCGCGGCTGAGGACGGTGGCGCCGATCACTTGACCCTGGTTGTAGATCGGCGTGAACAAGATCTCCGTCGCCGCTGGCAGCCCAACGCCCCGGTACTCCATTTCGACCGTGAACGACTCGCCGCTGAAGACGCGATCGTACATCTGGCGCCAGACCTGCTGCTGTTCCGGCCAGGCGAATTCCAGCAGGTTCATGCCCAGTTTCAATTCGACGCCGTAGACGGACTGGATGCGCGCCGCAAAAGTCTCATTCCAGGCCAGCACCCGGTAGTCGGTGTCCAGCGACCACACTGCATCCTGCAGGTTGTTCATCAGCGCCAGCAGGTTCGACCATTTGCTCTGCAGCGCGATCTCCGCCTGCATGTAGCGCGTGATTTCGCGAGCGATCACGATCAGCCCCGCCGCCGTGCCCGCCTCGTCCAGCAGCAGCGCGGTCTGGTGGATCCAGCGTTCCTCGCCGGCGCGCGTCACGATCGGGAATTCCAGCGTGGTCTGCGGCGTCCGCTCACGGGTCTGGCGGATGTAAAACGCCGCCACCCGCCGTCGCCATGACGGCAGCACCCAATCGAGCAAACGCGCG
>CALAJK010000017.1 GCA_937922795.1 uncultured Anaerolineae bacterium | reverse complement strand
AGGTGCATGAACAGATAGTCGGTCACAGTCAGCTTGATTTGGGACAGGTGCAGGCCGATGAGATCAAGGTCAAGACGCAGCAGGGCACGGTGTGGATGGCGCTGGCGCTGATGGTCTCGACCCGCTTGTGGCTGGGCGGGGTGGTGAGCAGCCAGCGCGATAAGCGGCTCATTGGCACACTGGTAGCCCCAATCCGGGCGGTTGCCCTGTGTCGGGTACTGCTGCTGGCAGTCGATGGCCTGGTCAGCTATGTCGCCGCCCTCCAGAAAGCCTTTTGCAGTCCCCTGCCCACCGGCAAACGCAGACGCCGTCGGCTCATGCCCTGGCAAGGGATCAATATCGTGCAGGTGGTCAAGCGGCGCACCGCCAGCGGTTTATCCCTTGAACGGCGCATCATGCACGGTGATGCGCAGGCGGTGGCCACCTGCCTCAAGACCTCCCAGGGCGGCGGCCAGCTCAACACCGCTTTCATTGAACGGCTCAATGCCACCTTCCGCCAGTGTCTGGCCTGTTTGGGTCGCCGCTCCCGCTCGCTGGCGCGCCAGGCCCACACGCTGCAAGCCGGCATGTGCCTGGTCGGCTGCGTCTATAACTTCTGTAACCATCATACCAGTCTCAGGCTGCCCTTGTGGATTTCGCAACGGCGCTGCTATTGGGTCAGCGCACACCGGCCATGGCTGCTGGCCTCACCGACCATCGTTGGTCTGTGCTGGAACTGCTCACCTTCAAAGCCCCACCGCCGCCCTTTGTGCCTCCCAAACGACGCGGCAGACCTCCAAAACGGATTCTTTAGGAGGCTGCTGCATGACCACGCTGTCTTGTGGAGCTACCGACGTGGGATCGGTGCCGACCGAGGCGGACACGGCACAGCAGTTGGCGCTGCTGGAGTCGTGGCTGGATCGGGGGTATGACGCGCTGCTGGTGTCGCCGATCACGCCGCAGAATCTGAACTCGGCGCTGGCGCAGGCGACGGCGGCGGGGATACCGGTGATCAACGTGGATGAGCTGATCCCGGTGGATGCGGCGCGGGAGGCGGGGATAGACATCGCCACGCGGATCGCGTCGAACAACTACCAGGCAGGCCAGTTGGCGGGGCAGTACGTGCTGGACAACCTGGAGGCGGGGAGCAAGGTCGCGATCCTGGAGGGGCTGGCGGGGAACGTGTCGGGGCAGAACCGGCGCGACGGGTTCGCGGACACAGTGAGCGGGACGATGAACCTGGTGGCGAGCCAGCCGGCGGACTGGGATCGGGCGAAGGCCTTGAACGCGGCGACGAACATCCTGCAAGCGAACCCGGACTTGAAGGCGATCTACGCCTGCAACGACACGATGGCGCTGGGCGCGGTCGAGGCAGTGAAGGCGGCGGGGCTGGAGGGTCAGGTGATCGTGATCGGGACGGACGCGATCCCAGAGGCGCTGGAGGCGATCAAGGCGGGGCGGATGACGGGGACGGTAGCGCAGTTCCCGTATGAGATCGGGGTGCTGGCGGTAGAGAACGCGATCAAGCTGGCGGAGGGCCGGCCGATCCCGACGCGGATTGACGCCCCCATCAAGCTCCTCACCGCCGCCAATATCCCCTAGTCAGCGCTCCGGATCGAACCGCATAGCTGAACGTCCGGGGTCTGGCAGCCGCCAGACCCCGGCGCATTGGGATGGCAGACGTCTGCCGTCGGTCACGGTTGTCAGGCAGGGCGGCGTGGTTTATGATCGGGCTGGCTACGCTCCCTGGAAGGAGTCAAAGCTGATGGATGCAGCTGCGCCACTGTTGATCGCGCTGCTGTTGGCGGCCGCCGTGGGCTATGCCGCCTATCGTAAGCTGCGCCGCGACGCCGCCGAGCTGCCCCGCCGCCTGGAATGGCGCGATGATGGGCTGGTGACGATCCGCGAGGCGACGCCGGACGAGCCGCTCAAGCTGTTGGGCGAGGGGGCTGCAGACATCGGGCCGCTGGCCCTGGCGCCAGGCCGCTACCGTCTGGAATACGAATTCGCGGAGGATGCGCCAGTACGCGTCTATCTGCGCCCGGATGCTGACGCCGCTGAAAGCCTGTTGGTCGCAGCGGCGGGAGTCGGCTCGGTGGTTTTGAAAGCCGGTTCCGGCCTGCGCCTGCGGGTGGAGGCGGAGCCTGACGCCGCCTGGGCGCTGACGCTGCGCCGCGAACCCCCCGCGTTTGCCTGAGCAACCGAAATGCTGTGAAAACCCCTCGCCCTTGCGCGTCGATTTTGCGCTATAATTATTTTGTCAAGTTGCAAAATTAATCGGGAGCTGGGGGGTGGCAGGCAGGTTAGTGATCGGTCAGTCCGGCGGACCTACGCCGGTGATGAACGCCACGCTGGCGGGCATCATCCGGGAGGCGCGGCGTTCTGGCGCGTTCGACGCCATCTACGGGCTGGCGCACGGGATGGAGGGCGCGCTCAGCGGGACGTTCTATGACCTGACCAGCCTCGACGACACGGCGCTGGAAGCGCTGGCGCAGACGCCGGGCGCAGCACTGGGCGGCACGCGCTGCCGCTTGACCGATGACCAGTATGCCCAAGTGCTAGGTTTCTTCCGCGCCCACCGGGCTGCGGCCTTCGCCTACATCGGCGGCAACGGCTCGATGTGGGTGTGCGCCCGGCTGGCGCAGATGGCGCGGGGCGGCGATCTGCGCGTCATCGGCGTGCCCAAGACGGTGGATAACGACTTGGCCGGCACTGACCACGCCCCTGGCTACGGCAGCGCCGCCCGCTTCATGGCGCTGGCCGCCCGGGACTGCGGGCGCGACCTGGAGGCCATGACGACCTTCGACGATGTGGTGCTGCTGGAGGCGATGGGGCGCGACACCGGCTGGCTGGCGGCGGCGGCTGGCCTGGCCAAAGATGAACCGGAAGACGCGCCGCACCTGATCTACGTGCCAGAACTGCCATTCGATGAGGGACGCTTCCTAGCCGATGTCGCCCGCGTCCATGACCGGTTAGGGCGGGCGTTCGTGGTGGTCGGCGAGGGCATCCGCAGCGCTGACGGCCGCTTCGTCGGCCTGCACGCCGCCGATGGCAGCAGCGCCGACGCGCTGGGGCGGGTGGTGTACGCGCTGGCGACCGGCCCGGCGGCCTATCTAGCGCGGCTGGTGCGCGAGCGGTTGGGGCTGCAAAGCCGCTTTCTCCGCCCTGGCCTGATCGGGCGGGCGCTGTCTGCCTGTGTATCGGCGATCGATCGCGCCGAAGCCGAACAGGTGGGCGCAGCGGCGGCGCGGCTGCTGGCAGACGGCCAGACCGGCTTGATGGTCAGCCTGATGCGGCTGTCTGATGAGCCGTACGCCTGCGCGACGACCGCTGTGCCGCTGGAGCAGGCGGCGCGGGGCGAGAAGTTCCTGCCGCGCGAGTATCTGGACGCCGACGGCACGATGATTGTGCCGGACTTCCGGCGTTATGCGGCGCCGCTGGTGGGCGATCTGCCCCGGCTGGCACGGCTGCCGGCTCCGATGCCGATGACAGGGGGCGGCTGATGCGCCCGACGCTGGTGGTTCATGCTGACTGGAGCGCCCACCCTGGCAAGCGCTGGCTGGCGGCGGCACGGCTGATGCCGGCGGGTGGCTGCGCTGCGGGCGCGCCCCAGCCGGTGGGCGAGCCTGATGCGCTGATCGAACGGCTGCTAGCCGCAGCGGGCGGCGGCGCGGTCTTGTTGGGGCTAGATCTGCCGGTAGGGCTGCCGGCGGCCTATGCCCGCTGCGCCGGTGTGAACGATTTTCCGGCGCTGCTGCCGCAGTTGGGGCAGGGCGACTGGGCGGACTTCTACCGCCCGGCGGAGCGCCCGCAGGATATCAGCCTGCGCCGCCCTTTCTACCCGGCGCGGCCGGGCGGGGCGCGCCGTCGTCATCTGCTGGATGGCCTGGGGCTGGCGGCGGACGAGCTGCTGCGGCGCTGCGACCGGCGCACAGCAGAGCGGTCGGCAGCGGCGGCGCTGTTCTGGACGCTGGGGCCGCAGCAGGTGGGCAAGGCCGCCATCGCCGGCTGGCGCGACCTGCTCGCGCCAGGGTTAGCGTCTGGCCGGCTGACGCTGTGGCCGTTCGCCGGCCGCTTGGAGGACGCGCTGCGGCCGGGCCGGGTTGTGGCGGCCGAGACGTACCCGGCTGAGTGCTATCGCCATCTGGGTGTGCGGCTGACCGGCAGCAAGCGCTCGCTGGAGGCGCGGCGGCGGGCGGGCGCTGCGCTGCTGGCATGGGCGCGAGATGCGGGCGTCGCGCTGGAACCGGCGCTGACCGAGCAGATCGCCGGCGGCTTCGGCGTTGGGGCGGACGGCGAAGATCGCTTCGATGCGGTCGTCGGCCTGTTCGGGATGCTGAATGTCGTCCTCGGCCGGCGAGCGCCGGGTGAACCACCCGATGACGATGTCCGGCGGGTCGAGGGCTGGATATTGGGCCAGACCGCTTGAAGCGGCGTCTGCGCGGCTGAGCGTGCGCTCCTGGGAGCAGAGAGGCTTTGAGATGACCGAATATTCTGTCGAAAATTACCGTTTTGATCTGGAAGCGTTCTTTCCTACCTATATCTTCGACCGTATCACCGCCATCCGCGTAGATGAGCCAGAGCTGATCGAGCGTCATGCGAGAGCGCGCCACCGCCGCCAGCGGTTGGCGCCGCAGGGCAAGCTGACCATCTTGGCGGCTGACCATCCCGGCCGGGGCGTGACCGCTGTCGGCAGCGATCCGTTCAAGATGGGCGACCGGCAGCAGGTGCTGGGGCGCGTGCTGCGGGTGCTGCTCGCCACCGACTTTGACGGTTTCATGAGCACGCCCGACATGATCGAAGACCTAATCATTCTGGATTACCTGGTACAGAACGGCGGCGGCTCATCTTTTCTCGATAACCGTGTGCTCATCGGCTGTATGCAGCGCGGCGGCGTGGCCGGCGTGGCCGGCGAAATTGACGACCGCTTCACCGCCTACACTGCCGAATCGTTGAATGCGTTCCGGCTGGACGGCGGCAAGATGCTGATCCGGTTCGTGCCGGACGACGAACGCACGCTGCGCACCATCAGCTACTGCGCCCAGGCCGTGACCGACCTCAATCGCTACGATCTGCCAGCTTTCATCGAGCCGCTGCGGATGGACTTCCAAGAAGGGCGCTGGATCATGCGCAATACCGCCGACGAGCTGGTGAAGCTCGTCGGCGTGCTGTCTACGCTGGGCGATTCGTCGCGGCGCATCTGGCTGAAGCTGCCGTACTGCGATGGCTTTCGCCGCGTGGCGCAGGCTACGACCCTGCCGATCATCCTGCTGGGAGGGCCGTCGAAAGAAGATCCGCGCAGTACGTATGTCGAGTTCGCCGCCGGCATGGCGACGCGGCCCAACGTGCGCGGCGCGATGGTTGGCCGCAACGTGACCTTCCCCGGCGCGGACGACCCGGCCGCCGTGGCCGCGGCGGTGCAGGCCATCGTCTACCAGGGCGCTTCGGCCGAGGACGCCATCGCCGTCAATATGCAGCATCGGGACGTCAAGATGGACGCCCTGACTCGTTATATCCGACCGTGAACGCCATTTTGTGAGCAGAAGGTGCGGTAGAGAGCTATGGTGAAGCCCCCGAAAATCGTCGTCATCGGCGCTGGCAGCGCCATCTTTGGCCTGGGCGCGCTGGCTCGCATCATCCAGTGTGAGCGGCTGCGCGGCGCGCATCTGGCGATGGTGGACATCGACCGCGAAGCCCTGGACACCATGCACAGCGTGGCCGAGAAAATGAACCAGGCCTGGGACGCGCGCATGACCATCACCAGCACCACCGAGCGAACGGAAGCGCTGCCCGGCGCTGACTTCGTGATCGTCTCGATTCAGGTTGGTCCGCGCGAGACGATGTGGGAGATGGACTGGCGCATCCCGCTGCGCCACGGCGTCCGCCAGCCGTATGCTGAAAACGGCGGCCCCGGCGCTTTCGCCCACACCGCCCGCAACCTGCCCGTCATCCTGGGCATCGCCCGCGACATGGAGCGCCTGTGCCCGGACGCTTGGTATCTCAACCTGACCAATCCGCTCATCCGGCTGACGTGGGCGGTGCACCACTACACCCGCATCAAAGTGATGGGGTTGTGCCACCAACTGCTGTGGGGCTATGCTATGGCGATGGCCATATTGGCCGACCGCTACGATGTGCCGGTCCCGCCGCATTTCCACGTTCATACTGACGCCGACAACATGCCCAATTTCATCCCGGTGGCCGAAGCCGGTCTGAAGTACTTGGACATCAAAGCGGCTGGCATCAATCATTTCTCTTGGGTGTACGAAATCCGCGACCGGCAGACCGGCGAAGACCTGTACCCGCTGCTGCGTGAGCGCTGGCTGGGCGGCTACCGCCGCAATTTTGAGCCGCTGACGCGCGAGATATTCGACATCTTCGGCATGATGCCGACCGCCGGCGACAGCCACATGTGCGAATATCTGTCGTACACCCACGACCCGATCACCCGCCCCTGGGAGAAGTACGACCTGAAGCTGCAGAGCTGGGACGGCAACCGCCGCCGCCGCGCCGAACGCCGGGCTTTGGCCGCCGCCATCGCTCGCGGCGAACGGTCGGTGGATGAGCTGCGCGACCTGAGCAAGTTCGCCATCCTCAACGAGCCGGTGCCGGAGATCATCTCAGCCATCACCTTCAACGACAACTACTACAGCCAGCAGTTGAACATCCCCAACAACGGCCTGATCCCGAACCTGCCCGCCGACAGCATCGTCGAGGTGCCGGGCGTGCTGTCCGGCATGGGCATCCAGGGGCTGGCCTTCCCGCCGCTGCCGGAGGGGATCGCCGAGCTGTGCCGGCGCGAACTGGTTCGCAGTAAAATAGTCGTGGAAGCGGCCGTCCAGGGCGACCGCAATCTAGCGCTACAGGCGCTGCTGCTGGATCCGATGATCACTGACATTGACGTCGCCCGCGCCATCCTGGACGATTTCCTAACCGAGTTCGCCGACTACCTGCCGCAGTTCAACCGCGAGGCGGATTATCTGGCGCAGCCCAAGGTGAGCTAGCCGCTCGCCGCTGCGGCCGTCCTGGTTCTAGAGAAGCGCGATTTTTTGAAGGAGGAAGGAACACGATGCCCGAACGCAAACCCCGCAAAGCGCCTCGCACGGTCAAGACGGTGTTCGTCATCGAGGCCGATGACAACGTGGGCACGGCCGTCGGCGAGGAGCTGATCCGCAAGGGCGACACAGTGACCACCGCCGGCCGCGTGACCGATGTAACGCTCAAGGCGCTGGCCGACATCCCTTACGGCCATAAGATCGCGCTGCGCCCGATCCGCAAAGGGCAGCCGGTCATCAAATACGGCCTGAGCATCGGCACGGCCACCGCCAACATCAAGGCCGGCGACCACGTGCATATCCACAACGTGGAGAGCAACCGCGGCCGCGGCGACCTGACGGCCAAAGGCAAGGTTAAAACATGACAGCCGGCGCGCGGCCGGGCAGATTGTGGAACATCCTGCGTTGACGAAATGATCCGGTTAAGGAGAACCTAACACCATGACCGAATTTTACGGATATGTGCGCCCGGACGGCTCGGTAGGCATCCGCAACCACATCCTGATCCTGTCGGGGACGGTGTACGCCAACAAACTGTGCGCCCACGTCGCCAACCTCATCTGGGGCGCTATCGCCATCGAGCATCCCCTGGGCCGCACCCAGGTGAAGCCTGACCTGCGCATGACCCGCCGCTTTCTCTCTGGCACGGCCAGCAACCCGAACGTGGGCGGCGTGGTCGTCGTGGATCATTTTCAGGAGCTGGGCTGCACTGCCGAGGATATCGCCGCCGACATCGCGCCCACCGGTAAGCCGGTGATGACGGTCAACATCCGTCGTTCGGGCGGCTTGATTGCCGCTACGGAAAAGGCCACCCGCTATGCGATGGAGATCGCCCGCCAGCTCAGCGACCAGCGCCGCCAGCCAGTGCCGCTTTCCAGCCTGATCTTCGGTATGAACTGCGGCACGTCTGACACCACCTCCGGCCTGGCCAGCAACCCGGCCACCGGCTACTGTTCTGACCGGATCATCGCCGAGGGCGGGCGTTCGATCATGGCCGAGACGACCGAATGGATGGGCGCTGAAGTCTGGCTGACCAGCAAGGCCGTCAGCCAGGAAGTGGCTGATAAGATCATGGCCGGCGTGGCCGATATGGAAGCCCGCGCCCTGGCCAGCGGCGAGGACATCCGCGGCTCGCAGCCCACCGGCGACAACATTCTGGGTGGGCTGACCACCATCGAAGAGAAGTCCATGGGCGCGTGCAAGAAGGCCGGCAGCTCGCCCATCGTGGATTATTTGGACATCGCCATGCCCCCCGGCAAGACGCCCGGCCTGTACGTGATGTACGGCCCCGGCCACGGCGCCGAATCGATCAGCAGCATTGCGGCGGCTGGGGCGCAGGTGCTGGTGTTCTCGACCGGCGGCGGCCACACGGTGTCGCACCCTATCATGCCGACCATCAAAGTCACCGGCCACCGCGAGTCGTGGGAGCTGATGAAGGACACGATGGAGCTGGACGTGAGCGGCATCCTGCGCGGCGAGATCACCATCGAGCAGGGCGGGCAGATGATCTTCGACGAGGTGCTGGCCACCTGCAACGGGCGGCTGACCAAATCCGAAATCCTGAAGGACGACAACAGCTTCGCCATCCACCGGGTGGGCATCAGCATCTGAACGTCCCTTCGCGCCGCCTCCCCACCCAGCCGCGCAGTTGGGTGGGGAGGGGAGCGTTTGACAAATCTTAGAATAAGCGTCTTTGCGGTCTCAGATTGTTGGCGTCGACAAAGTCAGAAAGACTATTGAACGCATTGAAGAATAACGGCGTTCCTGAGAAGGAGAGAGGTGAGACCGGGCCGACAGTCATGAACGAATATTCTTTAGAAGATGGGTCAAACGATGACTGCGGATCTCTGAAACGCTGATAGAGGTTCATGCTTTCCGTTTGACCGCTGACAAGCTCACGCAGCTTCTGATACTCTGAGCCCATGCTCAAGCCAAAACCGAAGAAAGAAATCCGCAGTTGTTGGACAATTTCGCTATCTAGACTTGACAGCGTCTGGCTTAAGAACATCCATCCGAGGCCGTACTTACGGGTCGTGCGGACAGCATCTACTGTACACATGTGCTCTCAATTGCGTTCACCCGCTATTCGAATGCAATTTGCGTAAGTCCTATTGGAGTAGATCGAGAAGTACGTGCCGCTGATTTTGTTAGCCACCTAATTGATTTGTCCATTAGGTACTATACACGTATATACCTCTCCAGCCTCAAGGTTACGATATATCATTTGCTGTATAATTGAGATAATTGAGGTACTGGATAGAGCGCAACGGTCGCCTAAGTTTATATTTCGCTTGTCGGCGCCAGCGTTAGTTAGTATGATTGAGTTGAAAGGTAACGGGTATGCCGCGAGTCCTGTACATTGAGGATAATCGGGATAACCGCGTCCTGGTGCGGCGGGTGCTGCTGGCCAGCGACTATCAGTTCGAGCTGGAAGAGGCTGAGTCAGCCATCGCTGGCATCGAGATGGCGCGGCGCAATCCGCCGGACCTGATTTTAATGGACGTGAGTATGCCGGAAATGGATGGCCTGACGGCTACTGGATATATCCGCAGCATCCCGGAGCTGCGCCACACGGTCATCGTGGCGCTGACGGCCAACGTCATGGACGGCGATCGAGAACGCACCCTACAAGCGGGCTGCGATGGTTACATTCGCAAGCCGATTGACGTTGATCGGCTGCCTGATGAACTGCTGTCTTACTTGAGGAGTCGCCATCAATGACCGACGCGCCAACGTCTACGCTGCGTGAACCGATCGAACCCGGCGAAGCGCATGTCCTGGTCGTCGAGGACAATGTGCCCAATTTTGTCCTGATCGCCCGAATGTTGGCGTTCATGGGCGTGCAGCGCTGCGAATGGAAGACAAGCGGCTGGCAGGTGGTTCAGTTTGCCGATACGCTCCCGCGTGTCGATCTGATCTTGATGGATATTCGCCTGCCTTATGAGGACGGCTATCAAGCGCTGCAGAAGGTGCGAGCGCACCCCCGTCTGCGCGATACCATCGTGTGCGCTGTCACCGCCGAAGCCAGCGAAGACCAGATGCGCCGAGCGCGCAAAGCCGGCTTCAATGGATTCCTGGGCAAACCATTAGACGCTGACCGCTTCCCCAACCAGATTCGCCGCCTGCTGGCGGGCGAAGAAGTGTGGGAGTGGAAATAACCCATCCTGAGACGCGCGGAGTTCACCCGGCGATTCGTCATCGCTCTTAACCTGCTCGGCGCTGCGCGCCGTTGGCACCCGCCAGGCCAGCCGTGTCGGGATATCTCCGGAGTGAGGAGCAGATCTTGTGATGAGCGGTCTAGCGCAGCCGACCTTTCCCGACGGTTTGATCCCTCAGGCGCGCGCTTTGCTGACCGCCAGCCGCGCCATCCTGGCCGGGCGCGATCTGGCGGACTGGGCGACGGCTGCGCTGCAAGCGGCCCCTGGCGGTGTGACCGGCGTCGCCATCACCCATCTGAACCGCCCGCTTGAGTCAGATGCGCCGCCCAGCCAACCGCGCCGCGTGGCGGTGATGGCGCATGCTGCCGCCCCTGTCGAACTGCCGCCAGATCTGCCGCTGGCCGGCGACCGGCTGGCGGCGCTGGCGCGCGGCGAGGTGATCACCCAGCAGGCTGAGACCGATGCGCCGCTGTTCGTGGTGGGCGATCAAGTCGTGCGCTGGACGGCGTCATTCGGCCTGCGCGCGGGCGACGGTTCGCTGCTCGGCATCCTCGAACTGCTGAGCGACACCCCCCCAACGCTGACGCCGGAGGATCATTGGATGGTCGCGCTGGTGGCTGAGCAGATCGGCTTGGCGCTGCGCAATCGCGACCTCATCCATCAGACGCGCGCTGCGCTGGATGAGATGCGTACACTGTACGATGTCAGCCGTGCGATCCTCGGCGCTCAGGATACCTTGGATGTGCTGCGGGCGCTGCGCCGGCATCTCGCCCCGGAAGCGCTGCTCATCAGCCATCTGCGGGTGAATTACAATGCCACCCAGCGCATCGAGTCGATCCTGCTGGACTTTCTCAGTTTGCCGGACGGCGAACAGGCAGTTGAGCTGCCGCTGCACCAAATGATCGCCCCCTACGAATTGGAGCAGCTTGAGGACGAGTGGAACCACCGCGACGAACTTGTGACCTTCGTCGGCGACCTGAACAAGCCGGGCGCTGGCGACCCGCTGGTGAATTTCTCACGCCAGAACGGACTGTTGAGCTATGTGACGTTCTCGCTGCGGGAGGCTGGCCAGGTGCGCGAGGCCATCACCATCGGTTTCGCCACACCGCAAGCGTTCGATGCGGCGCAGCGCCGGCTGTACGAAGCGCTGGGCGATCAGATCGCCATCATCCTGCAAAACCAACGTCTGCTGCGCGAGACGCAGGTCGCCGCTGAACAACTGACGCACCAGGTGCGAACGCTGCAAATCATCAACCAGTTTATCAGCCAGGCCAACGCGGCCGAGGATGAACAGACGCTGCTGAATATCGCCTGCCGCACACTGGTGCAGGCGACGGGCACCGATCATGCCGGCGTAGTGCTGTTAGAGCCAGATGGCGTTTCGGGCATAGTGGCTGCCGAATTCCCAGAACAGGGCGCAGTAGGAGCGCATATGAACATCAGCGCCAACCCGCTGTATCAGCGGATCAGCGCAAACGATCCTCGTCCGGTGGTGGTTCATGATGTCCAACACACGTCCGAACTCGACGAGAGCACGCGCCAGTTGATGGCGCAGTTGGGCGTTCAGGCGCTGTTGATCGCGCCGCTGTTCGTGCGCGGCCACTTTTCTGGGTCGGTCGGCCTGGACTTGTACACGCCCGGACGGCAGTTCACGCCGGAGGTCATTGAGCTGACGCGGACGCTGGCGGCTCAGGTCGCCAGCGGCCTGCAAAATCTGAGCCTGCTGGCCGAGGCGCGACGCCGCGCCGATCAACTGCAGCGCGTCGCCAGCTTCGGCCAGTCGGCGCAGGTCACGCTCGACCTGGAAAGCGTGTTCGCCCTCATGCTCACCGAAACTGCCCGAATGCTGCCGCAGGATCAGGCGAGCATTAGCCTGTACGATCCGGCGCGGGGGGCGCTGCGCACGGTGGCGACGCTGGCCGATGGCGACGCCGTCTCAGTCGACCTGACCGGGGGCGACCTGATCCCCCTGTCTGGGCACATCGCTGCCGTCTGGCAAAATAGGGAGCTGCTGTACCTGCCGGACTTGTACGCTGCGACCGACACCCCGGAGAGCGCGCTGCGCGCCTGGATACTGGCGCCGATCATCTCGCGCGGGCGCATCCTGGGGATCGTCAGCGTGGGCAGCCTGCGCCCCTACAGCTACAGCGATACCGATGTGGCGCTGTTCCAGCAGATGGTGAACCAGCTCGCCGTGTCTATCGAAAACACCCAGGCCTACGAGCAAAGCCAGCGGATGGTGAAGAATGAAGCGCTGGTGAACGCGATCGCCATGCGCCTGCAGCAGCATACGGATTTATCACGTATCATGGACGTGGCCGTTCAAGAACTCGGTCAGGCGTTGGGGGCGCGCCGGGCGCGTATCCGCCTGCGGACAGAGACCGATGGCGAGGCGGTAGGAGAATAAGAGGCCATGCGTGACCGCCTGAACTGGCTGTTTGATGTGTCCGGCTACGCTACTCCGTTGGAGCGCAGCCGCGCGCGCACGATCATGATTGTCAGCCTGCTCATCATCTTCCTGAGCAGCATCTATGCGCTCGTCAGCCGACAGGAGGCTACCGGCGATAACATCTGGCAGCAGGCCGCCCGCGACTCAACGGTCGCGTTTTACGTCGCCTTCTTGCTAGGGGTGACCGCCGTTAGCTTCATCCTGGCGCGCGCAGGGCAAGTCGTCTGGGCGGGACGGCTGCTCATCGTCGCCTGGTTAGTCGGCTTCTGCCTGCCCATCGCCCGCAATGGGTTGTGGACCCTGAGCGACGGTCTGATCCTGGTGATTCTCATCCTGCTGGCCGGGCTGCAGGGCACAGGCCGCCACCTGCTGGCCGGTATGGCGCTGGCGCTGGTCGTGCTGCTGATCGGCATCGGCTCGCGCGGGACGCCGCCTGATCTGACGGCCATCCCCGCCAATCTGACACTGGTCTACACCCTGCTAGGATTGACTGGTGTGAGCGGCATCACCTACCTATTTCTGAGCTACGCCAGCCTGAGCCGTGCTGAGGGCGAGAGCGAAGCGAACCTTGAGCGGCTGCGCCTAGCCGAGATCACCAGTCAGGTTGCTCAGCGCATCTCGCGCCGCACGGCGCTCAATGAAGTGCTGGAAGCGGCCGTCGAGCAAATTCGCGATGAGTATCCTTACATCTACCACGCCCAGATTTTCCTGATCGATCGCCCCAGCCAGAGCGCTCGTTTGGCCGCCAGCTCCGGCGAGGTTGGCCGGCTGCTGCTGGCGCGCGGCCATAGTCTGCCCATCGGCAGTTTGAGCGTGATCGGCCAGGTCACCGCCGCCAACCGCCCCATCGTCGCCTACGCCAATTCGCCAGATACTATCCACCGCCGCAACGAATTCTTGCCGGAGACAGCGGTTGAAGCCGCTTTCCCGCTGCGCATCGGCGACAATGTCATCGGCGCGCTCGACCTGCAAAGCAAGACGGCGACTGCCTTCCGCGAGCAGGATATCCCCGTCTTTCAGTCTTTGGCCGATCATCTGGCTATTGCCATTGACAACGCCCGCCTGTTCGAGGAGACGGCGCAGCGGCTGCAGGAGAACCAGCGTCTGATGGCGCAGATGCGGCAGACCATGGCCGAAGTTGAGCGCCTCAATCAGCAGCTCACGAGTCAATTATGGGCGGATTATCTGCGCCAGCGGCCAGCAGCGCCAGGTTTGGAAGTGGATTTCGAGGCGCGCCGCACTGCTGATGGCGATTGGACGCCCAGCCTGCGGCAGGCGGCCGAGGGTGACCATGTGGTGCAGCAGCAGGCCAACGGCGTCCAGGTGGTGGCCGTGCCGCTGCGGGTGCGCGGCCAAGTGGTCGGCGCGATGGAGTTTGAGCTGGACGCCAACCAGTCGCTGACGCCCGATGACATTGATCTGCTGCAAGAGGTGAGCGAGCGCCTGGGTCTGGCCGCCGAGACGACGCGCCTGTTTGAGGAGAGCCAGCGCGTCGCTCAACGTGAGGCACTGGTGAACGCGATTGCCACCCAGCTGCAGGCCAGCAGCAGCGTCGAGGTCACGCTCAATACCGCCGCCCGCACGCTGAAGGAAGCGCTCAAAGTGGGGCGCGTGGCCATCCGGCTGGGCACACCGCCGGTCGGTCAGGCTTCCGAGGATGGGAACGTATGAACCTGAAGCGGCTGTCGCCTTTGGTCGCTCAAAGCGACCTATTCATCCGCCTGCACGCCCGTTTCATCCGGGCGCTGGCAGTCGTTGGCATGGCGCTGTCCATCGCCGGCATCCTCATTCAAGTGCTGCGCCGGGGCGAAGCGGCGCTGACGCTAACCATCGCCGCCTTCTTGGGCGTCAGCATTCTGCTCTGGCTGGTGGTGGAGCGTGGGCAGACTCAGGTGGCGGCGGCGCTGATCGTGGCGACGTTTGCGCTGACGGCGGCCGCCGCGCCGCAGGCCTTCCTGCCGATGAGCGCGCTGGCGCTGATCTCCGGGGCGGCGCTGGGCAACCGCCTCACCTTCATCATCGCCAATGTCGTGGTGTATGCAGTTGGGCTGATCGGCATCGCGCAGATCTGGCCAGGGTTCAGCGGCGCGATGCCAGCGGAAGCCGAACAGCGGCTGGTGCAGTTTTTGGCGCTGGGCGTCGTTGGGCTCGCCACTCGCTATTTCATCGAGGAGACCGAACGCGCCGCCCTGCAGGCGCGGCGCGGCACGGCGCTGCTGCAGGCGGTGGCTGAGATCAGCCGAGGGTTGGGCAGCATCCTGGATCTGGAGCCAATGCTCGCCGCCGCGGTGGAACAGGTTCGCGACCGGTTGGCGTTCTATCACGTGCAGGTATTCCTGGTGAACGAGGCCGGCAGCCATGCTGAACTGGTCGCCAGCACTGGCGAAGTCGGCCAGCAGCTTCTGGCGCGCCAGCACCGACTGGCGGTCGGCTCGGCCAGCGTGATCGGCCGGGTGACGCTGCTGGGGCAGCCGGTGATCGCCCGCGATACCGACCCTGGTTACCTGCCCAACGATCTGCTGCCCGACACCCGCGCCGAATTGGCCGTGCCCATCCTGGACGGCGACCGGATCATCGGCGCGCTCGATGTGCAAAGCCGCTACCGCGAGGCCTTCGACGCCGAGCGCGTGCAGGCGCTGCAGGTGATGGCGAACCTGCTGGGAACTTCGATCCGCAACGCCCGCCTGTTCGCGGCTCAGGAACAGAATACCGCCGAGACCCGCCGCCTGTACCTGGAAGCCGAGCAGAATCTGCGCGAGATTCAACGCCTGAACCAACAGCTCACCCGGGCTGGCTGGGAGGCCTACCTGCGCAGCCGCCGCACGGTGACCGGCGTCACGCTCGGCGCGGACCAACCTGCCGCCGAGGGCGAGTGGAGCGCGGCCCAGATCGAAGCCGGACGCCGGCGTCAGCCGGTGACCGTCGTCCAGGACGGGCGCGCGGTGACCGCCGTGCCGATGCTGTTGGGCGAGGAAGTCATCGGCGTGATCGAGATCGAGACCGAAGATCCGTCCCAGGCGGCGAACGTGGTCGAGACGGTCGAGGCCGTCGCCCAACGGCTGTCGCTCAGCCTAGACAAAGCGCGCCTGTTCGAAGAATCGCAGGAGGCTGCCGCATACGAGCAGCGCATCAACGACATCGTCGCGCGCTATCAGACGATCACCCGCGTTGACGATCTGCTGCGCGTCACCCTGACCGAGTTGAGCCAGTCGCTGGGCGCGGCGCGCGGCGCCATCCGCCTGAGCGTGGCCGATGGCCAGAATATAGGGGAAGCCGTCCGATGATCGCTCGACTGCGAGACAGGTTCTTCCGCGTCCGCGCGGTCTATGCCAACCCCGTAGACCGGCAGCGGGCGAATGCGCTGCTGCTGGCGAACTGGGGCATCGCCGCCATCACCGCCCTGTGGCTGCTCGTCAACCCTGGCAACTTGGACGGCCTGGATTGGAACGTGGTGGCGGTGTCCATCGCCATCCTGGTCATCTGCTGGCTGAACTATACCTTCATCCAGACCGGCCAACTGCGGCGGGCGTCGTGGCTGTTCGTGGGCATCCTGACGGGCACCACGATCCAAGTGGCTTTCCTGGCGCCGGACGGCAGCATCACCATCAGCAGCGCCAACATGATCACCCTGGCCGCGCCGCTGGTCGCCGCCGGCGCGCTGCTCAACCGCCGCGGCCTGGGGATCATCGGGTTGATATTGGCCGGCAGCGTGCTGGTCGCCGCCGCCATCCAAAGCCAGAACGGCGCGCCGGTGACGGTCGTGCCCGCGCGCCTTGCCCCATTCGATCTGTTCACGCTGCTGCTGGGGCTGATAGTGCTGGGCGCGCTGCTGGCCGCCCTCATCAGCAGTTTTGACCGGACGACCGCTGAGATGCAGTCTGATCTGGAGGGGCGCGGCCTGCTGCTGGAGCTGGGCGCGGAACTCCAGGATGTGAACGACCAGGGGGCGATCCTCGCGCGCACGATGGAAGTTCTGCGCGATCGTTTTCGGGTGGTGTTTGGGCAGGTATACCTGCTGGACGAGGATGGCGAGCGCCTGATCCCGGCGATGAATACCGACCTAGTGCGGCAGGAGATGGCCGCTGCGGGCGCCAGTTTGGGTTTGAACGAGCGCCACCCGGTGAGCGAGACGGCGCGAACTCGGCAGCCGCTGGCGCTGTCAGCGGTCGAAGCGCTGCGGCGCGGCGCGCTGCTGCGGTCGTCAACCCGCGACACGCTGTACGCGCCCATCTTGAGCGGGTCGAAATTGATCGGGGTGCTGGAGCTGCAGACGGGCGAGAGCGCCGGCTTCCCGCCGGCGCGCATCGAAACCGGGCGGCTGCTCGGCGGGCTGTTGGGGGCGCTGCTGGCGCGCGGCCAGGCAGTCGCCCAGATGGAGCGCGATCTGCGCGAGCAGGCCACCGTCGTCCGCCAGCTCCAGGAACAGCTATCCAGCTATCAAGAGCGTGACCGCCGCAGCGTCAGCCGGATATGGAGCGCCTATCTCAGCGGGCGCGGGCGGGCTGCCCTGGGCTTTGACCTATCAGAGACTGGCGAGCTGCGACTGGCCGACGATCTGCCGGACGCGCTGCGCGCTACCCTGGCCAGCGGCTTGATTCAAGTCGAGTCGAACGGCTCAGGCCAGGTGCTGCATGTGCCGATCACTTTCCGCGACCAGACGTTAGGGGCGATGGCCTTCACGCTGCCACCTGGCCGCGCGCTGACTGACCGCCAGATTGAGATGGCGCAGGTGGTGGCCGAACGCCTGGCGCTGGCGCTGGAGAACGCCCGCCTATTCGAGCAGAGCCAGGCGCAGGCCCTGCGTGAGCGTAAAGCTGGCCAGATCGCCAGTTTGCTGATCGGCGCGACCGATGTGCGCGCCCTGCTCGATCTAGCCGCTGAACAATTCAATGAAGCGCTAGGGGCGGTCAGCACCCGCATATACGTTCAGCCGGAACTGACTGACTCGGCGTGGTCAGAGGAGATGCCTCGATGAATGCGCTCCTACGCCCCTTCCGCATCCTGTCGTGGCCGATCTGGGCCAAGCTGCTGGCTGGGTTTGCGCTGGCCGTGGTGGTTCCGGCGCTGGTGGTCGGCGTGATCGTCCAGGGCGCATTTCACGATCTCAATCGGCGTTATATCGAAAACTATGTAGTTGAGAGTGGCCGCCATCAGGCTCATGTGATCAATGAAACCCTCACCCACGCCAGCGCGGCGCTGCTGGATTTCGCCGCCAACCCTGGCTTCACCCGCCAGATCAATTTGACCAATCCGCGCCCGGAGAGCACGGCGGCGCTGCTGCAAGTCACGCTGTTGAGGTCAAGCCTGTACGTTAAAGCCCGCGTGCTGGATGCCGAAGGCCGCGTGCTCGTCCAGACCGGACCAGATGCGCTGATCGCCACCGCCCCCAATGAAACTGACGCGCTGACGTTCAGCCGCGCGCGCCAGGCGCTGGAACAAGGCCGGGCGGCGACCATCACCATCCTGCCCAACGGCGCGCTGGAGATCGCCCAGGCGATCACCGATGTGCGTGATATGCCGGGATATCTGGTGGTCACTCTGGACAGCGCCCGCGTCATCAGCGCCCATCTACCCCTAGGGGGCAACGTCTACAACGCCTATACCTACCTGGTCACGTCCGGCGATGTCCTGGTCATCTTCAGCCTGCCGGAGACGCGGGCGGCGGCGGAGCAGTCGTCCGCCTCGGCAGCGGTCGCGCGCGCTCTCACGGGCGGGAGCGGGGTGATCGAATATCGGGTGGGCGTCGAGCGCGAGACGCCGGTCATCGGCTTCTATGCACCAATTCTCGACCCGACGCTGCCGGGCAGCGTCCTGATGGCGCTGGTGACGGAAGTGAACGCCGGCGCGCTGATGAGCCAGGCGCTCGGCTACTTCAACGGCGCGCGCGTGTTCGTGATGATCGTCGGCCCGGCGGCGCTGCTGGCGCTGTTGGCGCTGCTGTTCCACCAGATGTTCGGCCCGCCCATCCAGCAAGTGCGCCGGGCTATCCAGGCCATGACGCGCGGCGACTTCCAAGCGCCGGTGACGGTCGCCGACCGGGGCGACGAGATCGGCGGTTTGGCGGCGGCGTTCCTCGACCTGCGCGCGCAGGTGCGCGGGCTGCTGGACGACCTGGAAGCCCGTCTAGCCGCCCGTTCCCGCGACGTCAGCGCCACCCAGGCGGTCAGCCGGTTTGCTGCCACCCAGCGCGATTTACAAACGCTGATGGATGAAGTCGTCAATCTGATCGTCCAGCACTTTCCGCAGATCTATCATGCCCAGATCTTCTTAGTGGATAACGACCGTCAGTACGCGCTGCTGCGCGCCAGCACCGGCGAGGTCGGCCAGATGCTGCTGCGGCGCGGGCATCGGCTAGCGGTGGGCAGCGTCAGCGTCATCGGCCAAGTGACCCAGTTGGGGCAGGTGGTGGTGGCGCGCGATACGACCGTCAGCCCTGTGCACAAGCGCAACGAATTCCTGCCCGACACCCGCGCTGAGCTGGCGATCCCGCTGCGCATCGGCGATCGCGTGATCGGGGCGCTGGATGTGCAGAGCAAACAGCCCGCCGCTTTCCATCCGGATGAGATCGCCGTCTTGGAGACGCTGGCCGACCAGATCGCCATCGCGCTGGAGAATGCCCGTCTGTACCAAGAATCGACGCGTCGGCTGGCTGAGATCGAACGCATCAACCGTGAGGCGACTCGCGCCACCTGGCAGGAATACATCTATTCGCAGCGGCAGCGCGCGCTGGCCAGCGCCGCCGGCGTGCCGACCGGCTCGGACTTGTCTGAGCTGCGGCGGCGGGCGATCGCCGAGGCGCGGGTGGTAGTGGGCGAAGTGACCAGCCACGGCACTGTGCCGATCGCCGTGCCGATCCGCATCAGCGGCCAACCGCTGGGCGCGGTGGAGTGGGAGCTGCCAGCGGAAATGGTGGATGAAAACCAGCTCCTGCTGGCCCAAGAGCTGGCCAACCGGCTGGCGATCAGCCTGGACAACGCCCGCCTGTTCGAAGAAAGCCAGCGCGCCGCCGAGCGCGAGCGCATTGTGAACGCCATCGCCAGCAAGCTAACCAGCCAGACCGAAGTCGCGTTCATTCTGGAAACCGCTGTGCGTGAGATTGGCCAGGCGCTGCGCGCACCGCAGGTACAGATACGCCTCAACCACAGCAACGGCGATGCCAACACTGCCGACCATTAGATGAGTGAGAGTGTGCCAGCGTTATGATGCGGAAATCGCAACCGGTACATGCCCAGATCGCCCGGCGAATCATCCTGATCATCAGCGCCGCTTTCGCCGCTTTCGCCCTGATCGGCTCGGTCTACTTGGCCGCGACCACGGCGACGGCGCTGGCGCAGACGCATGACCAGGCGCTGACGGAACGAGCCGACCAGATCGCTGGCCGGCTGCAGCGAATCATCCAGAGCGCAGAAGCGCTGGCCGGCAGCCGCGACGTGCGCGCCTTCGCTGACGCCGTCGCTGCGGGCGGCCTCGATCCGGTCGGATCTGGCGGCGAAACTGTCCCCGGCCAGCAAGCCGCGCTGGAGGCGCTGGCGCAGTTCGTGCAGTCGGATACGCGCCATCACCTGCTAGCGCGGTATGTCGACCGGCGCGGTTCAATCTGGGTCGAAGTCATCAACGCTGGCGGCGTCATAGCGCGCCGCCCTCAGCCTCAACCGGGCGCGCTAGTAGACGATGCCTCTCTCTTGAACGCGCTCAGCGGCCACAGCGGCACGCTGTCGTCGATAACGCCCCGCCCCACAGCTAACGGTCTCATCCCCGTGCTGCGCGCCTTTGCCCCCGTCATCAGCCTACACGAAGATATGTGGGGCAACGACCGCGATAAAGACGATGACATTTTGGGCGTGATTGAGCTAGATGTCAGCGCAGCCCCCGTTCTCAACCTGGTCGGGCAATCCGCTAGCCGTTCCGATTTGCGGTGGGTGCTGGTCAGTCAGTCTGGGCACTACCTGGCCGACAGCCGCAACCCCGACTTGTCGCCTATCAGCGCCGAGGCAGAGCTGATGCTGGCGGCCCGCGAGCCGCAGCTTGATCAGATTTTGCGCGATCATCCCGGCGCGCTGGCCCAGCACTCGTTGGGGGATGAGCTGCTGTCGGCGCAGCCGATCCAAGTCGGTTTCGCCCCCGATATGCCCTGGCGGCTGCTGGTGATCGACTCGTCGGGCGTCAGCGTCGCGGGCGGCGTCGTCCGCATCATTGGGCTGCTGCTGGCGACAGCCGCCGGGTGGGCGCTGACGACAGCCGGCATCCGGCGGGTGCTGCGCCGCCGGCTGGAGCCGCTGGAAACAGTACAGACGGTGGTTGAACAGCTAGCGCGAGGCGGGGTGAACGATACGCCCATGCCGGTGCGCGCCGCCGATGACATGGGTCGGCTGCTGGAGGCGCTGGCGCAGGTCTCGGCCCGTCTCAACGATCTGACTGTCAACGCGGAAGAACAGCTCAAACGCCACCGTCGCAACCTGGAACGCGCCGCCCGCATCAGTCAGGAAGTCGCAGCGCTCGATGACATGCACAGCGTCATCAACCGCATGATCGACCGCATCTGCGACGAGTTCGGCTGCTCGCACGCGCAGGTGTTCGTGCTGGACGACATCCAGCAGCGCGCCGTCCTGATGTACAGCCATGGCGCGATCGGCCAGCGCCTGCTGGCGCAGAAACACGCCCTGCCGGTAAATGGCGAGTCGCTGGTCGGGCAGGCGGCGCGCCTGGGACGGGCGCTCGTCGCCAACGATCTGCACCGTTCGCCGGCGGCCGATCCTGCCATCCCAGCGCGGACGCAGATGGCGCTGCCGCTGGTGTCCGGCGGCCAGACGTTAGGCGTGTTGGACGTCTACAGCCCGGCGGCGCATGCGTTTGAAAGCGACGAACAGCGCACTTTTCAACTGCTGGCCGACCAGATGGCCATCGCGCTCTACAACGCCCGGATGCTGACGCGGGCTCAGGCGCGCCTGCACCAGATGGAGACCCTCAACCGCCAGCTCACCCGCGGCGCCTGGGAAGAATTCACTCAGTCCATTCATCTCCCAAACGCCTTCCAGTACGATCTGATGTCGATTGAGCCGCTGGCCGAAGCCGACGCGCCACCCTCCCCGCCTGCCGACTCGCTCAGCGCGACCATCGCCATCCGCGGCGAGACCATCGGCGAAATCAGGGTCATATCTGAGCCGGGACAGCCGTTCACCCAGAGCGATCAGTCGCTGCTGCACGCGGTCGTGGAGCGCGTCGGCCTGGTCATCGAAAGCGCGCGCCTGTTCAAAGAGACTCAGTCCAGCCTGGCCGTCACTTCCACCTTGTACCAGCTCAGCCGGTATCTGAACGAGGCCAACACGCTGGAAGACGTCGTGCGGGCGATCATCGATGCTTCGCTGTACGACGCCGCCGGCGGGCAGATCTGGCTGTTCGATGACTATCCGCCCAGCACGCTGCCGCAGTGGGCGCAAGTCGCCGCCGACTGGACCAGCGACGCGCGCGCCGGTGGCCGCGCCGGCCTACGGCTGTACGTACCCGACTCGCACTTTTTGTCCACGCTTCAGCCAGATCGGGTTAAAGTCGTTCAGGATGTGGCTTTCGACCAGCGGCTGGATGGCCACTTACAGCAAATGCTGCTGGGTTGGGGGACGCGCGCCGCCGTGTTCATCCCGATCAATGTGCGCGGCGTCTGGCGCGGCCTGATCACGCTTGAGTTTGACCACCCACGCGAATTCAGCGAGGCCGAAGGCCGCGTCTATACTTCGTTGATCGACCAGGCTGGCGTGGCGATCGACAACCGCCTGCTGGTCAAACAGACGGAGATGGCGCTCGACCAGATTGAACGCCTGTACGCCGCCAGCCGCATCATCAACAGCGCGCAGACGATAGCCGACCTGGTGAGCGCCGCCGGTGCCGCCGCCAAAGACCCCCGCCTGAGCTTTGAGATGGGGCTGCTGGAGGGCGCGCTGGACGCGACCGGCTGGCCGACCCAGGTGCGCCGCGTGTCGCGGTATGCGCTGGGTCAACTGACCGAGCTGGACGAGGTCGAGCCGCTGACGATCTCGCCGATCTCGCCGTTGCGCCAGCGCGAACCGCAGATCACGGCCGGGCCGGCTGGGGTCACGGCGATGTTCCCGATGTTCAGCGACAATGTGCCGGTCGCCATCCTGTATCTGATGTGCAGCGACGTAGATGAGCTGTCCGATCAGGATGTTGAGATCTATCAAGCGCTCACCGGGCAGATGAGCACCGTGCTGGAGAACCAACGTCTGCTCGACCGCACCGCCCAAGCGCTGGACGAGACGCGCCGGCTGTACGCTGCCAGCCGGGCGATCACCAGCGCGCCCGATCTGAAAGCGGTCTATCAGGCGGCCAGCCAGCATCTGGCCGAGTCAGCGCCTCAGGTGAACCGGGTGACAGTGCTGCTGGCCGGCCCTGACCCAACCCCCAACGCGCTGTACTACGATTATGTGCATGTGTGGGAGCTGGAACACTACGTAGACACGCCGGTGCGCCCCGGCACGCGGGTATCGGCTGAGGCTGCGCCGTTCGGCAGCGTTCTGGGGACCGCGCCCGAACCGGTGTATTTCGCCAACCTGACGAGCGATTCGGACAGGTATCCCCGGCTGAGCCAACTGCTGGCGCGGGGCGGTGCCGTCAGCGCGCTGGTGACGCCGATCCGGTCGCAGCGCAGTTGGTTCGGCGTGCTGATCTGCGAGTCGACCTGGACAGATGGTTTCGATGAGGCCTACCAGCGCTTCGCCCGCGCGGTGGCCGATCAAGTCGCGATCGCCGTCGAGAACCGACTGCTGTTCGAAGAAGCCCGCCAGGAGGCGCAGCGCGCCCTGGCGCTGGTCGAAGTCGGCCAGTTGGCCTCGCGCATCGGCTCTGAATTCGAGCAGAGTTTGGAGGAAGTGTTCGCCCGTGTGGCGCAGGCGGCCAACTATGATCGCTGGCAGTTGATGCTGCTGGACGAGGCGCAGCCTGACCGCTTGCTGCCTGTCATCCAGCGGCTGCCCAGCGAGGACGGCGCGCCGCCGCTCGATCTGACGGCGGGACAGCATTCCATCGCGGACGCGGTGCGCCTGCGCCGGTCGTTCACCATCAACAGTCCTGGTTCGTACCCGGCCTTTGTGGGCTATGATGATGCTGCCTTGAAGTGTGTCGGCAAACACATCGTCACCCCGATCTTGATCGGCGATCAGGTGGTCGGCGCGCTGGCGGTTGGCCGCGGCCTGGACAGCCCTGACCTGGGCGAGACGGATGAGCAGCTCATCGCCACGCTGGCGGCCCAGATCGCGGTCGCCATCGAAAACCGCCGCCTGTTCCGCGCTGCCGAGAGCGAGCGCGAATATCTGCGCTCCATCCTGGAGACCATGCCCACTGGCATCCTGGTGCTGGACGCGCGCACGCTCAAACCGATCCGCGCCAACGCCCAGTTAGAAGCGCTGCTCGGCCAGCCAGTGGATTACGACCAGCCGTTCAGCGCTGAACGCTACAACCTGTACCGTGCCGGCACTGCCGCCCACTATCTGCCCCAAGAGCTGCCGCTGATGGTGGCTGCCGCCGGCCAGCACGATTTCTGCGATGATGCCATGGTGATCCTGCCTGGGGGCACACACATCGACCTGCTGGTGAATGCCGCGCCAATCCGCGACGGCCAGGGAAATGTCGTCGCGGTTGTGGCGTCGTTCCAGGACATCAGCAACCTGCGTAGCTTGGAGAGCGCCCTGCAGGAGAATCTGCGCGAGACGATCGCCCTGTACGAGGCGACCCGGTCGCTGGCCGAAGCTGGCGAAGTCGAAGCGGTGCTGGACATCGTAGTGACGCAGTTGATGATGCTGGAGCCGACGGATGGCTACGTGGCGCTGCTGGACGAGATCACGGGCGCCCTGCAGGTCGTGCGCGCCATCGGCCCGGTGGACGGCTTCGACCTGCCCGATGAAGTGTTCACGTCTGGCCTATTGTTCATCCCAGATGTTGACCAGCACCCAGACGCCGAGTTAGGGGCGCGGCTGACCAGCCGGGGCATAGGGGCTCTGGCGTCCGCGCCGCTGCGCGCGCGTGACACCGTGCTGGGCTGGATCGTCGTCGTGTACGACCACCCGCGTACGTTCAGCATGGATAACGAACGCTTCCTGACCACGCTGGCCGACGGCGCGGCGGTGGCCATTGACAACCGCAATCTGTTCAACCGCACCGAGCAGGCCTATCAGGAAGCTACTGTGCTCTACCGCGCTGGCCGCGCCCTGGCTAACGCCTCGACGCCGGAAGATGTAGTGCGCGCCGCCGTTGAGCATCTCGATCAGCCGCATGTCGAGCAGATATTCCTAGCTGTGCCGGTCGAGCACGATCGCGACGGCCAGCCGAAAGCGCTGGAGGTAGTTGCATCCTGGCAGCGGCCTGGCTTGGAGCTGGCCGATCTGCGCGGCGCTCGGCTGACCGCCGAACGTTTCCCGCCGTGGTCGCTCTTGCTGGCCCCGGGCCTGCGCGCTATGGATGACGTGACAGCCGATCCGGCGCTGGACGGCGAGGCGCGGGCGGGTCTTGCCGCGCTCAACATCCGTTCGCTGGCCGTCATCCCGCTGCGAGCAGGCGAGCGACTGCTGGGGGTGCTGTGGTTGGGGTCATCGGAGACCTTGACCCATACCGACCGCGACCAGCGCATCTACCAGGCCTTCGCCGAACAGGCCGCCCTATCCATGGAAGCCACCCGCCTGCTGCGTCAGACGGAACGCCGCGCCCGCCAACTGGCGACCTCGGCCCAGGTCAGCCAGATCGCCAGCAGCATCCTCGACCTAGACAGCCTGCTGCCGCGGCTGGTGAACCTCATCCGCGACGCCTTCGGCTATGACCATGTGCAGATCTTCCTGATGGACGAGCGCGACGAATACGCTGAGCTGCGCGCCAGCACCGGTGAAGCCGGCCAGAAGTTGCTGGCAGCCCATCATCGGCTGGCCAAAGGTTCAGCCAGCGTCATCGGTCAGGTGACGGCCACCGGCAAGCCGACGCTGGCGCTGGATACCGCCGACGCCCGCGTCATCCACCGCCCGAATCCGCTGCTGCCGGATACGCGCTCGGAGATGGCGCTGCCGCTCATCCTCAAGAACCGGGTCGTGGGCGCGCTAGATGTGCAGTCCAATCAGCCCTATTTCTTCACCGACGAGGACGTGGCGGTGCTGTCCGGTCTGGCCGCCCAGATCGCGGTCGCCATAGACAACGCCACGCTGTTCGCCCAGGCCGAGCGCCGCGCCCGCGACATGAGCTTCCTGTTCACCATCACGGCAGCGGCAGCGCGGCCCGGACAGACGCTGACCGACTCGCTGCATCACGTGGCCGAGTTGATCCTGAATGAACAGCGGGCACTGGCCGTCGCCATCTACCTAGTAGAAGCTGGCGTCGATAGAGCTGGCCAACCATACCAGCGGCTGCGGTCGGCGGCCTTGACCGGCTTGGCACAGCCTATGAGCGAATTGAGCGAGATCGTGGTGGGCGATCCTGACCATCTGCTGGGCGTCGCCGCTGATCGGCTGGAGCCAGTCATCATCCCCGACATCGCCCAGGAGATGCGCTACCTGCCCATCGCTCCCGAAGCTCAGTCGGCCGTTCTCGTGCCGATGGCCTCCGGCAGCCAATTAGTGGGGATGATCGCCCTGGAGAGCGGTCAGCTGAACGCCTTCTCGGCTGACACGCTCACGCTGCTGCGCACGCTGACCAGCACCCTGGCCGCCATCGTCCAGAACGCGCAACTCCTCGATCAGGTGCAGAAGACCAACGAGCAGCTCCGGGAGCTCGACCGGCTGAAGAGCGAGTTCCTAGCCAACATGAGCCACGAGCTGCGCACGCCGCTGAACTCAATCATCGGCTTCAGCCGCGTCATCCTGAAAGGCATCGACGGGCCGCTGACCGAGATGCAGGAACAAGACCTGACCACTATCTACAACAGCGGCCAGCACCTGCTCGGCTTGATCAACGACATCCTCGACCAAGCCAAGATCAGCTCCGGCCGGATGGACTTGCAGTACGCCTACTTCGACATCAGACAGGTGATCGAAGGCGTGCGCTCAATCGGCATCGGCCTGGTGAAGGATAAGCCGATCGACATTCGGCTCGACCTCGCCAGCGGCCTGCCGCCGTGCTACGGCGACGAGTTCCGCACGCGCCAGGTGCTGCTCAATCTGGTGTCCAACGCGGCCAAATTCACGCTTGAAGGCAGCATCACCATTCGCGCCTACCTCGAACACGATCAGCAGACTGATCGCGATATGATGCGGGTGGATGTGATAGATACTGGCATCGGCATCGCCGAAAAAGACCTGCCGCTGCTGTTCGAAGCCTTCCGCCAGGTGGACTCGTCGCTGACGCGCACCGCCGGCGGCACCGGCCTGGGGCTGCCCATCTCCAAATCCTTGGTCGAGATGCAGGGCGGGCGGATGCTGGTGCGCTCGCAGGTCAACGTCGGTTCAACTTTCAGCGTCCTCATCCCATTAGAGCCGGTTGGGGCGCAGCCGGCGGCGGACGACGTGCTGGATACCGCCGAACTGGCGGCGCAGCCGGCGGAGACCAACGGCAGCCAATCTGCCGGCGAGGATGTGCGCGACACCATCGAGACGATGGCGGTCGCGCTGCCGGCGGCCAAGCGCCAAATCCTGCTGATCGAGGACAGCCCGGAGATGGTCGACATGTTCCGACGGACGCTCCAGCGCGAGGGCTTCGACATCTTCAGCGCCTCCATCCCGCTGGAAGCGGAGGCGATGGGCGGTGGTCTGCACCCCACGCTGATCATCATGGACGTGGACTTCGCCGGCGGGGCTGGCTGGGACATTCTGAGGCGACTGCGGGAGCGAGACGACACCTGCGACATCCCGGTGATCGTGGTCACGCTCAGCCCGGAGCGCGAACGGGCGCTGCAAGCCGGGGCGTTCGCCTTCTTGTCTCGACCCTTCCTGCCGGAACAGCTCATCGAGTTGGTGCACCAGGCTGAGCGCGAGAGCCAGACCGAGCGCATCCTCATCATCGACGACCAGCCGGAGAGCGCGCGCCTGCTCCAGGACTTGCTGGCCCAGGACGGGCGCTACCGCGTCTTCACCGCCCGCAGCGGCACGGAAGGCGTCTCGATGGTCGCCCGCCGCCGGCCCGATCTGATCCTGCTCGATCTGCGCATGCCGGGCATGGATGGGCTGGCGGTGCTGGAGGAGCTGCGCGGTTTCCCGGAGACGGCGGGCATTCCGATCGTGGTCGTCACCGCCGATACGCTGAGCGCGGAGGAACAAGCGCGGCTGGCCGGCGTCCGCGTCATCTCGAAGTCCGAATTGAACGATGGCGTTCATCCGCGTCTGCTCGATCATTTGAAAGGCCGCCTGAACTAGCCCCGCGGCCAATGAAGGTGAAGGCGGTGTCTCTTTGACGCCGCGTCTAAAAGGTGCGATGCGCTTTGACCTGCGCTACCTCGTCAGCAGAGATTGAGGCAGCTGAAGAGGTGAGGGCGCAAAACGCGATGGACGGGCATCACAGCCCACTGAGAGGAAAGACGAACCCTTGAACACAACATCATCGCAGCACTTCGAGCTCGAATGCATCAACTGTCACACGCGGCTGCCGCTGACCCGCGATGTCACTGGCTGTCCGTCCTGCGGCGAGAACATCCTAGAGGCGCGCTACGATCTGCACAAGATCGATCCTCAGACCTGGGTGCAGACGCTGCGGCGGCGCCAACCGAACCTGTGGCGCTACCGCGAGGTGCTGCCCATCCTGGACTCGGCGCACATCGTCAGCCTGGGCGAGGGCGGCACGCCGCTGATCCGCTCGCAGGCGCTGGCGACCAGCTTGGGGCTGAAGCACCTGTACATCAAGGATGAGCGCCAGGGGCCAACTGGCAGCTTCAAAGATCGGCAGGCGACGGTCGCCATCTCGGCGCTAAAAGAGATGGGCGTCAACGAACTGGTGGTCGCCAGCACCGGCAACGTGGCCATCGCCTACGCCGCCTACTGCGCCCGCGCTGGTATCAAGCTGTGGGCGTTCTTCCCAAGCCTGACCCCCGGCGAAAAGATGCGCGAGGCGGCGCTGTACGGTGCGGAGGTCATCAAGATCACCGGCACGTATGACCAGACGAAAGAGATCGCCGCCCGCTTCGCCCGCAGCAAAGGCATCTTCTTCGACCGCGGCATCAAGAGCGTGGCCTCGATCGAGGCGATGAAGACGATGGCCTACGAGATCGCCCAGGATTTGGGCGAGGAATACGAGGAGGGCGCGCGCTGGCGCGCGCCGGACTGGTTCTTGCAGTCGGTCAGCGGCGGCATGGGGCCGATCGGCGTCGCCAAAGGTTTCCGCGAGATGGTCGGCTTCGGCCTGGTGGACAAAATGCCGGCGCTGGGGCTGGTGCAGTCGGCGGGGTGCGCGCCCATGGTCGAGGCGTTTGAGCGCGGCCAGCGCATCGCCACGCCGGTTGAGACGCCGCAGACGATCATCGCCACGCTGGCGACCGGCAACCCCGGCCGGGCCTACGAACTGCTTTACGATTACGTGCAGGCGCACGGCGGCTATTTCACCGCCGCCACCGACGATGATGCCTTCACCGCCACGCTGATCCTGGCGCGCACCGACGGCATCTCCGTCGAGCCGGCTACCGCAGTGACCTTCGCCGGCCTCATCAATCTGGTGCGTCAGCGCATCATCAAGCCAGATGACATCGTGGTCGTCAACTGTTCTGGCCACACCATGGCAGTGGAGAAGCACATCCTGGGCGAACAGTGGCAGCACTCGGTGGATCTGTCTGGCCAGGCGCGGCTGCCGGCGCTGCCCGAAGAAGGGCTGCTGTCGGCGCTTGAACAGGTCGAGGCGCAGGTGCGGCGCATCGTCATCATCGAGGACAACATGGACGCGGCGCGGCTCATCCGCCGCATCCTGCAGGCGCGCGGCAGTTACGACATCCATCTGGCGCACAACGGCGCTGCCGGCATCCAGCTCATCCACGAAGTCATGCCCGATCTGGTCGTCACCGACCTGATGATGCCCGATGTGGACGGTTTCCAGGTGATCGACACGCTGAAAGCCGATCCTAAGCTGGCGCACATCCCAATCGTGGTGGTGACGGCCAAAGAGCTGACAGCCGCCGAACGCGCGCGCCTCAACGGTCAGATTGACATGCTGCTGCAAAAAGGCTCGTTCGTGGATGACCGATTCATCGAGAGCTTGGTCAGCAAGCTCAAATGACCGAGCGGCGGAGGCGGCATTCAATGACGCGATGACGCGCCAGATGATGAAAGCAGGACAGCATGAACCGGAAGCATACACGCGGGGTCGTCGCCGGCTTGCTCACGCCCCTCTTCCTGGGGATGGCGCCCGTTTTAGGCAAGCTGGCAATCAACGCCGGCGCCGATTCGTTCACGGTGGCGGCCTGGCGCACAGTGACGGCGGCGCTGCTGCTGTGGCTGGTCTACGTCCTGGTCGCCCGGCGCTATATCTACATCTACCCAGCGGGCCTGCTCGGATGCGTAGTGGTCGGAGCGGTCAACGGCATCGGCTCGCTGTTCTACTATGGCGGCCTGGGCATGCTGGACGCTTCGCTCACCCAGCTCCTCAACGGCACTTATCTGATCTTCGCGGTGCTGCTGTCGCGCCTGGGGGGCGAACGTCTGGGATGGCGGCTGCGGATTCGCGTGCTGCTGGCGTTCGCCGCGCTGGTCATCATCACCGGCTTCGGCAGTGCCCCGGTCAATTGGCTGGGCGTGGGCTTGATGCTGGCCAATGCGCTGATGTTCGCCGGGACGGTCATCCTCAGCCAATACGTGCTGTACGAGATGCCCGCGCCCACCGTGACGCTCTACACGCTGACGACGATGGCGCTGCTGGTGACGATCGTGTGGGCGGCGGTCGGCCAGCCGCTGGAAGCGCAGGCGCTGGAGATGGCGCTGCCGCCAATTCTGGCGCTGGGGCTGACGACAGCACTGTCGCGGCTGGCGCTGTTCGCCGGCGTCAAGTTCTTCGGCAGCCTGCAAACGGCCATTCTAGCGCTGACCGAGATCGGCGTCACGCTGGCGCTGGCGTTCGTCGTGCTGGGTGACCGACTGACGCCGCCGCAGTTGATCGGGGTTGGCCTGATGGTGATCAGCATCCTCATGATCCGCCCGCGCGATGTGCTGCCGCACGGCATCAACCCGACCCGTTTGGTGTCCAACTTGGCTGATCTCCAGTACCAGTGGATCGCTTTCGACCAGGCGTTTGGCCGCAAGCGCCCTGGTTCAGACGACGCCGCCCACATTAAGCTGACCACCACCGAGATGAACGCTCTGCGCCGCATGATGGGCGTGCAGCAGGGGCCGTTCCGCCCGCTGCCGCTGCCCAAGACCCCGCCGGATGAGGGCGGCGATCGGCCAGCATGAGCAAACCAACAGGGCGACTGCGCGCCGCCCTGTCCCTACTGATGTTTGAAGATCGCTTCAGGGCTTACTCGCCCAGGTCCCGCCCCAACCCGTAAAGGCCGGTCTCCAGCCGCAGCGGGCGCTGCTTCTCCTCGTCTTTGCCGAAGCGGATGACCTCGCCGTTTTCGCCGATGGCCTCCACCGCCAGCCCCAGGCTCTGCAGCTCTTTCACCAGCACGCGGAAGCTGGTGGGGATGCCCGGCTCCTCGATCGGCTCGCCCTTGACGATGGCTTCGTAGGTCTTGGTGCGCCCCTGCACGTCGTCCGATTTGACGGTGAGCATCTCTTGCAGCGTATAGGCCGCGCCGTAGGCTTCCAGCGCCCAGACTTCCATCTCGCCGAAGCGCTGGCCGCCGAACTGCGCCTTGCCGCCCAACGGCTGCTGAGTGACTAGGCTGTACGGGCCGGTCGAGCGGGCGTGAACCTTGTCCTCAACCAGGTGCGCCAGCTTCAGCATGTGGATGATGCCGACGGTCACTGGCCGGTCGAACGGCTCGCCGGTGCGGCCATCGTACAGGATCTGCTTGCCGTAGATCGGCACGGGCTGGCCAGTCTCAAACATCACCCGGTCGGCCAGCTTCAACAGATCTTTGTCGGTGATGTCCGCCGGGATCTCAGTTTCAGGCTTCGCCCAGGCGATCCACAGCCGCAGCGCGGCGTCCACAGCGGCGGCGTCGCGGCGGCGGCGTTCGGCCACCGGCACCCCGGTCGTGTCGAACAGCAGGATGTCGTCCGGGTTGTATCCCTGCTCGGTCAGCCACTCGGCCAGCACAGCCCGGCGAGCGTAGACTTCATCGGTGATGAGCGAGTCGACATCATAGCGGCCGCTGTCGCCCAGCCAGTTATGGATGTACAATCGGCACACTTCAGCGTCGTCTTCCAGCTCGTCCGGATCGTAGTTGAACTGCTTGATCCACTCCCAGGCGCGGTTCGAGATGACCGACCAGGCGTGGTCAATCATCCAGGCGCGCCCCAACTCAGCCTGGATTTCCGACTCTTTCGCGCCGTCGAACACGGGCGTGATGGCGCGGAAGCCTAGGCGGTCGGCCGCCCAGCCCAGGTGAATCTCCAACACCTGGCCGATGTTCATACGGCCGGGGACGCCCAGCGGGTTGAGGATGATCTCGATCGGGCGGCCATCGCTCAGGTAAGGCATGTCCTCGATGGGAACGATGCGGGAGATGACGCCTTTGTTGCCATGCCGCCCGGCCATCTTGTCGCCCACGGTCAGCTTGCGCTTCTGGGCGACGCCCACGCGCACCATCTTCTCGACGCCGGCGGGCAGGTCGGGGTGTTCTTCGCGGGTGAAGGTCTTCACATCGACGACTTTGCCCTTCTCGCCGTGCGGCAGCCGCAGCGACGAGTCTTTCACCTCGCGCGCCTGCTCGCCGAAGATGGCCCGCAGCAGCTTTTCTTCCGGACTCAGCTCTTTCTCGCCCTTCGGCGTGATCTTGCCCACCAGGATGTCGTTCGGACCGACTTCCGCGCCGATGCGGACGATGCCGAACTCATCCAGATCTTTCAGCGCGTCTTCGCCCACGTTGGGGATGTCGTAGGTGATCTCCTCCGGGCCGAGCTTGGTGTCGCGGGCTTCGACTTCGTGTTTTTCGATGTGAATGCTGGTGAACTTGTCCTGCCGCAGCAGGTCTTCGCTGATCAGCAGCGCGTCTTCGTAGTTGCCGCCACCCCACGACAGGAACGCGCCCAGCACGTCGTGGCCGAGCGCCAGATAGCCGTTCTGGGTGGACGAGCTGTCGGCGATGACCTGGCCGGGGCGAATGCGCTGACCTTTGACCACCGTCGGGCGCTGGTCAATACAGGTGGACTGGTTCGAGCGGTTGTACTTGCGCAGCCGGTAGATGTACTCCTCGCCGTTGTCCTGGCGGATGATGATGCGGTCGCCCTGCACGCTGATCACCTCGCCCTCGCGGTCGGCCACTAGCACCTGGCCGCTGTCCAGGGCGGCCACGTTTTCCATGCCGGTGCTCACGATCGGCACATCGGGCTGAAGCAGCGGCACAGCCTGGCGCTGCATGTTGGAGCCCATCAGGGCGCGGTTGGCGTCGTCGTGCTCCAAGAATGGGATGAGCGCCGCGCTGATGCCGACGATCTGGCGCGGGGCCACATCCATGTAGTCCACCCGGCGCGAGGACATCACCATAAATTTCTGGTTGTAGCGCACCGATACGCGCTCATTGACGAACTGCCCCAGCTCATCGAGCAAAGCGTTTGCCTGGGCGATGACGTACTGGTCTTCAAAGTCAGCCGCCAGATACACGACTTCCGAGCCGACAAACGGCATCACCGGCACTTTCTCAACCCCGAGCTTGGCCAGTTTGGCCGCCAGCGCCTCGGTGATGATGTCGCCGTCCGCGGCCACCAATTTGCCGGCGCTGTCGGTCACATCCTCGCGCAGTTTGCGGCCGATGATGGCCGGGTCATCGGGCGCCAGGAATTTGATCACCTGCAGGTAAGGCGTCTCGATGAAGCCGTACTCGTTGACGCGGGCATAGCTGGCCAGGCGGCCGATCAAGCCGATGTTCGGGCCTTCGGGCGTCTCGATCGGGCAGATGCGCCCGTAGTGGCTGTGATGCACATCGCGCACATCGAAGCCGGCGCGTTCGCGGCGCAGACCGCCGGGGCCGAGCGCCGACAGCGTGCGCTTGTGCGTCAGCTCCGCCAGCGGGTTGGTCTGCTCCATAAACTGTGAGAGCTGCGACGAGCCGAAGAATTCGCGGATGGCGGCCACGATGGGGCGGATGTTGATGAGCGCCACCGGCGTCAGGTTCTCCGACTCGCGGATGGACATGCGCTCTTTGACGACGCGCTCGGTGCGGCGCAGGCCGACGCGCAGCTTGTTCTGGATCAGTTCGCCGACCGTCTTGACGCGGCGGTTGCCCAGGTGGTCGATGTCGTCTGGGCCGGCCAGCCCCTGATTGATGAGGATGATGCGCTCGACCAGCTTGACGATGTCCGACTTGGTGACGGTGCGGACGCGGCGCGGGATCAGGTTGTCCAGCCCCAGGCGCTGGTTGAGCTTATAGCGCCCGACGCGCTCCAGATCGTAGCGGCGCTGGTCGAACAACTGGCTGTAGAGATATTCGCGGGCGTTGTCCAGCGTCGGTGGGTCGCCGGGGCGCATCCGGCGGTAGAACTCTAGCAGCGCCGCCTCGGCGATGGTCTGCTCTTTCTTCAGGTCCCAGGACGGTTCGGCCTTCAGCGTGCTGGCGATGTAAGGGTGGTTGGGGTCGGTGTCCACATGCGCGTACAGGGCGAGCAGCTCTTCGTCGCTGCCCGTCTGGATCGGCGACCATTCCGGCGGCATCCCATCGTCTACTGCCGCCAGCGCGCGCAGCAGGATGGTGACGGGGATGGTGCGCTTGCGATTGAACTTGATGGTCAGGTAGTCCGTTTTGCGGGTCTCGAACTCCATCCACGCGCCGCGATCCGGGATGAGCTTGGCGCTGGCGAGCATGCGGCCGGTGGTGCGGTCTTCCTCAGCGTCGAAATAGACGCCCGGCGAGCGGATGAGCTGGCTGACGACCACGCGCTCCGTGCCGTTGATGATGAATGTGCCCTTGTCGGTCATCAGTGGGAAGTCGCCGAGGAAGATGTCCGATAGGACGACCTCGTCGCCGGCCTCGCGGTTGAGCAGCGCCACGCGAATGTACAGCGGGGCGGCATACGACATGTCGCGTTCCAGGCAGGTCTTTTCGCTGTACTTGGGTTCTTCGAACCAGTACTTCAGCCCGAACTCCTGCGCCTCGCGGCTAGTGCCGGGTAGGTACAGCTTGAGGTTGCCGTTGAAGCTCTCAATCGGGCTGATTTCGTCAAACAGTTCAGCCAGGCCGTGCTCCTGAAACCATTTGAACGACTGGAGCTGAACTTCAATCAGCGATGGAAGCGCCTGCACATCCGGTATACGAGAATAGTTTTTTACACTCAGCAGCCGTTGCAATGTACCACTCCTCATCCAACTGATCAAAGACCAACAGCCCGGGTGACAGCCGGGCGATGAGCAGGATCGGGGGAAGGAAAGTTTCTGATCAAGCGAGGAAAGCGATTGATTTCGTTCGCGCGAACCTCCATTCTAAGAAAAAAGAAACTGGATGTCAACAACGAAATTTTTGAGAACCGGACATACAAGAGGAGAGTGAGCCATGGCACTGCGCAGTGAAGCACGGGATCAATAATCAGGTGTATTTAGCGACCTTTGACACGCTGATGGGAGACCAGCGCACGAAAACGACGTTTGCCGAGGTCATCCGGGGAATTATCAGCAGCGACAGTCTGTGCGCCTCGCAGATTGCCTGTTTCCCCCCCCCCCCAACTGGCCCGCAGCCAGTCGGCTGACAAACGGGTACGGCCGGATTTCCAGAGTGAGAACCGAGAAATTGCGCGGATTGTCCTGTGGCAGACCCGCCGAGGGAGGTGGGAAGCGCGCTATCTCGATGTGACTTTCGCCCATTTACAGCCCTTGGCAGAGGTCGAAACCGAGCTGGACGTGCGCCTAGTTGGGCAATCCCGTTCGAAACGCCAGCGCGTAACGGTTCGGCTGTCCGCCGTGCCGCTGCGGGTCTACCATCCCACCGACCATCCGCAAACCACGCCCGTCTGGTTAGTCCAAGCGCAAATCGTCAGCGCCGTCAGTCAG
>CALAJK010000016.1 GCA_937922795.1 uncultured Anaerolineae bacterium | reverse complement strand
GGGGCGCCGGGCGCGGCGCGTTCACCAGCATCCTCTCGCGAACGCGCTGTCACGTCACCGAAATCCGCGGCGTGCTCAATCCCGGCTTCGGCGGCATCCATCCTGAACCGATCGCCCGCTATCTGAACGATCTGGTGGCGGCAGTGCAGCGCGCTCAGGCAGATGTTGGGCTGGCTACCGACGGCGACGCCGATCGTATCGGCGCGGTCGATGCCCTAGGCAACTTCATTGACCCGCACACGATCTTCGCGCTGGTGCTGCGCCATCTGGTCGAAAAGCGCGGCCTGCGCGGCGACGTGGTCAAAACGGTCTCGACCACCTTCATGATCGATAATTTGACCAAGAAATACGGCCTGACCTTGCATGAAACTCCCGTTGGCTTCAACCACATCGCCGACCTGATGCTGCAGCACGACGTGCTCATCGGCGGCGAAGAGAGCGGCGGCATCAGCATCCGCGGCCACATCCCTGAAGGCGACGGCATCTTGATGGGGCTGCTGCTGCTAGAGGTGATGGCGGAGTTAAAAGCGCCGCTGCATGAGATCGTCGCCGGTCTCCAGGCAGAATACGGCCCGGCCTATTACGACCGCATTGACGCCCATTTGACGCATCAGCTCCCCAAGAAAGACATGGTACAGCGGCTGGCTAATGCCGCCCCGAATCAGGTCGGCGGTGAAACCATCGTCCGGGTGGACACGCTGGACGGGGTCAAGTTCTACCTCGCGGACGGAAGCTGGCTGCTCATCCGCCCCAGCGGCACTGAGCCAGTGCTGCGCATCTACGCTGAGGCGCGCTCGCCTGCTTTCCGCGACGCGCTGTTGAAGATGGGCGTCGAGCTGGGACAAGGCGTCGTCGAAACCGGGCTGTAGCGGTTGCCTCCGGCTCAACTACTGCCGCGAGTGGTCAAACGCTTGAGCAAATCGAACCAGAACGGCGCGCCCTGAGCGACTGCAATCGTCGTCACGGCCAGGCCGATGATCTTCTGCAGCAGCAGGCTGAACCAATCCGGGTTGTTGCCCGGCATGAAATTCCATAAGTTGCGCATGTTACTGGCCGGGTTGGGCAGGCCCGAAGCCTGGCTGGCGACCACCATTTCGGTCGTCACCGGAATATTTTCCCACCCCAAAGGCAGTTGGAGCTGCAGCAGCGCTTCAACAGTTTGGGCGACAGCTAGAGCCGCGTCGGATAGTCCTTCCTCATTCGGTTCCGTTTGCGCCTGATTACTGGCGCTTCCCGCCTGATTGATCGTCTCCTCGAGCGCCGGGACGGAGGCCTGGGCGGCCTCATACACCGCCTGCCGCAGCGCAGGATCCTGCCAGAAAGCGCGCACGATTTGCAGCGAGTCGGCATTCAAGATGACGGTGACCAGCAGCCCCAAAACCAGCGAAATCCACTGGAGCTTGCGGCGGTAGATATCAGTGACGCGCCGCATGTAGTCGTCGAACCACTGCTCCAGCTTCTGGCGCGCTTCATCTAGCGATTGAGCGGTGGACAGGATCGTCTCAATGGCCGTCTTGAAGTTCTCATTTTCGATCTTGCGAATACCCTCCAGCAGCGGGATGAGCTGGCCGTTCTTCACCGGCAGTCGGCCCAGCTCGCTCTCTACTTCTTCCAGCGCATACGACAAAAGCTGAGCGTGCATCTCATTCGGCAGCTTCAAGATTTCTTCCCGCAGTTCGCGGGTGCTGGTGCTGGCGAAGCTGCGCAGCTCACGCACCATCTCCCGTAACCGCGCTTTGTCCTCGCCATTCGGCAGCGCATCGATCGCGTCAATCAGCGGCTTGTAGATGCTTTGATCCGATTTGGAAGTCAGCAAGCTGACCAGCGCTTCGACGAACGTGGACGACGGCAGCCATTCGACGCGGTTAGGCTGGCTGTACACAATGGCTTCGGCTTCTTCGTCTGACAAATCGCGATCGGGCGCAATCGTGGTATCCACCATGCGCACCAGCGGATGCGCCAGCACTTTGGCCTGGAGTTCCTTGTCAGTGATAAACCGCAGCAGCCCTTCTTTGAGCTGTTTGGCGCGCAAATTCAAGAGGTTCAGAATCAGCGTGTTAATCTGGGTCACCAGAATGCTGAGCAGCGTGAAGATGAACAACATGCCGATGACGAGCTGGATAACCGAAACTTCAATCATGGCCTATCCCCCTGGTTGGCGAGGCGAACATCGAGCATCGAAACGCCGGCGGCTCTGCAATCTGCCAACGTTTAGAGTGTAGCATCTCCAAGTATTTACAACAATTTTACGGAGTCTTCACAGCTTGATCGCGCTTGGCGCAGTAAATTGACAGAGTATTCATAATTCTTCATTCGAAAAACGACTATAATGTGAAGCAGATCGTATGATTCTTGAAACGCCCAGTGAACGACATACCAAGATGGGTGCAGCCAGTATGGAACGAATCGCTACCAAGAAAGTCCTGATCGTTGACGATGATGATCTGACGCGCGTGCTGCTCACCCGCGTGATCGAACGGATGCAGCGGCCTGAACTAGAAGTGCTGCTGGCGGAAGACGGCGAAGAGGCAGTGCAGATCATCGCGGCTGAACGTCCTGACCTGATCCTGCTGGATGTGCTGCTGCCCAAGACGAACGGCTACGATGTGTGCCAGCAGGTGCGTCGCATCCCAGGCTATAATCCGTATATCATCATTCTCACTGTCCGCGGCAGCAACACCGACCCGCAGCGAGCAGCGGCTATCGGCGCCAATGGCTTCATGACCAAGCCGTTCAGTCCATCGCGCCTCATTGATCAACTGAACGGTTTATAGAACGACTAGCAGATTCACATTCCGGCTAAAGCTGTATCACGTCGCCTGCCTGCGTGTGAGCTTTGCCTACCTTGCTAACAGTGGAGGTCAGCCTGCCTGTGGTCAAAGTCAAATTGAATGCCTTGCTCCCGGCGTCAGTCCTCGACAGCATCATCCCGGCTTATGAAGCGAGCCTGGGTTCGACATGCTCAATTATCGTCTATGACAGCGATTATCAGATCGTTTACGGCGACGGCGATGCCGGTGCGCCGGCGGCGCCGATCCTGATTGATCACGAAGAGATCGGCTACGTCAGCGCTGTGGCCGGGACCCCGTCAGAAGCCCAGGCGGCGACGACATTCATGGCGCGGGTGCTGTCCCTGTTGGCCACAGAAGCGCGGCGGCGGCAGCAGCTCACCGACGAGACGCTCGCCCGGTACGACGAACTGAACCTCATCTACAATCTGGGCGCCAGCCTGGTGCGCGGGACGCCGCAGGAGCAAATTGCGCAGACGGTGCTGCTGGAGACCAACCGCATTATCAACGCTGACGCCGGCGTCATCTACCTGTGGGACGATCAAGGTTCCAATCTGGTGCCGGTGAGCTATTTCGGCGAAGGCTGCGATCTGGCGTTCTGGCAGGGGCGCGTGCGGGAACTGGCGCTCAGCACGCTGTATGCCTACGAAGAGGCGCAGTTGTTCGACGCCGACAAGCTCATCTGCGCGCCGCTGCGTTCGGACGAAGAGCTGCTGGGGGCGCTGGTGCTGCTGCACGAGCGCGACGATAAAACGTTCAAAGCGAACGATCTGCACCTGTTGACCACGCTCAGCACCAACACAGCCCTGTTCATCTATGCGGCGCATCTGGTCGAACGGCTCGAACAGCGCAACGCTGAATTGGAGGCCACGCTGGCTGAACTCCAGGCCACGCGCGATAAGCTCAGCCAGGCCGAGCGTATGAGCATCATTGGTCAGACGGTGGGCGGTCTGTTCCACGATCTCAAGAATCCACTGAATATCATTCTGGGCTATGCTGGACTGCTCCAGGAAGACGACATCACGCTCGATGAACGACAGCAGTTTGCAGGCCAGATCATCAAATACGTCGGCACGATCTCAGCCATGGCGCAGGAGATCCTGGATTACATCCAGGGCGACGACAGCGTGGGCAAAGCGCCGATAGAGGTGGGAGCCTTCATCGAACAGGTGCGCGACCTGCTCATGCCGCCCGGCATTCAGCGCCGCGTCCACATTCACTTTGACACCAGCGCCGCCCAGGGTTACATCATCAACGTGGATCGCCGGCGCTTTGCGCGGGTATTCCAAAATCTGGTCAGCAACGCGGTGGATGCCATCGAGAGCCAGGGTGGATCTCAGGTGATCATTGAGGCGCAGCCGGTGGATGGCGGCATCCAGTTCTCAGTCACCGATGACGGTCCGGGCGTCCCCGCGCAGATCGTGGATACCATCTTTGAGCCGTTCGTCACGTTTGGCAAACAGCACGGTACCGGGCTGGGGCTGGCCATCGTCACGCGTATGGTCACCATCCACGGCGGCCGCATCCACTACGAACCTGCGCCCGGCGGCGGCGCGCGCTTCGTCTTCACTGTGCCCACTTACCCGCAGAACGGCCGCTGACCAGGCGGCGGCGCCCTCACGGCGCGGGCTTCGCGCCGAACACTGCGCCGTCTGTCCAGTACTGTTCGCCCGGCCGCAGCGCCAGATAGGCCAGCGCTGCGCCGTCTGCCGCTGTCGCATGCTGCACCGGCGCGGCGGCGAACGCCAGCAGGTCATCGTCGAAGATGACCACCCGCCAGCCGGCTGAGTCATCTAACCCAAGCTGCGCCGCCGGCACAGCCTGGCCGACATAGTCAACGTCTCCAGGCAGACCAGCGTCGGCTTCCCATTTTGCGCCGATACCGAACCGTGCCCAGGTGTACTCTGGCAGATAGTACTGGACATAGCGCCAGTTCGAGGCTAACAGCAGCGTCGTTCGGGGGTCGAACTGCTCTCGGATCGCCCTTATCCGCCCCAGCATCCACTCATCTTGTGCCCGAATCGTGTCATACGTGAGCAGCTTCGGGCCGGACTCTCCCAGAGGATAGGTCGGGAAGAGCAAGAACAGCGCTGCGCCGCCCAACGCGATGCTCAAGGTCGCCGGCCATAACAACTGGGGGCGCGACCTGAGACCAACGTGCAGCGCTCGAGCGCTGGCCAGCAGCAGCGCCGGCAGAAATACGAACACCAGCCCCTGCTGCCCCATGTGGATGAGGCTGTAAAAGCCAAGGGCTGGCGCACACCACAGCGCCAGAAACCAGGCACGATCATCCGGGCGCAGCGGCCGCAGTCGCAGCAGCCCGCCCAACGCGGGCAGCGCCGCCAGCCCCCAACCGTACAGCGTATATGGCAGAAGTTTGATCAAGTTACGCCGCAGCCCCGGCCATCCAGCCCCGGCCAGCACTGAGGTGGTGTTGAAGAACCGCGCCGAATAGGCGCTGGAACCGGCTAGGTACTGGCCGAGGCCGCCGCTGAAGGCGATCAGCGGCAGAAACCAAGTGAGCGAGGTCAGCGCGACCAGCGCCCCGAACAACAGCAACCGCCCCCAACCGATGCGCCAGATCGCCCACAGCGCCAGCGGCAGCAGAAACACCAGCGTTTGCTGGCGCACGCCGCCGACCAGCGCCAGCAAGACCGCTGTCCACCACAGCCAGCGCGTGTGACCGGCGCGCAGGCGGTACAGCAGTCCGGCGGCGGCGATCATCAGCAGCAGATCCAGCGCGTGCGGCAGCGCCACCTCGCCGTAGAACCAGACCAGCGGGCTGCCCCATAGAAACAGCGCCGCCGCCAACCCGACAGCCGGACTGAACATCGCCCGCCCTAACAGATAGAGTGTGGGGACTGCCAGAGCGCTGCTGACGACGCTGATGAGCGTCAGCGCCCGCTGCGGATCGCCCGTCAGCGCGTGTACGACCTGCGCCAGCGCCACATACAGGATATAGCCGGGGAACTGCGGCGCTTCGGCCATCACATCGAACCGCAGCACCCCAAACGCCAGATTGATCGAGTCCCAATGGTAAAGCGTTTGGCTTTGGAAAGGCAGCCGGGTCAACACCGTCAGCGCGCCCAGCGCCGCCGCCGCCCACACCGGATTCTGAAACCAGCGCCGCATATGATCTTCAACCGGCGCTGCTGGAGGCGGCTTTCAGTCGCTCATCGGCTCGCCGGGATTCGCGCCAACCCAACCAACGTGGGACGAAAACGGCAACCGCGGCCAGGGCGATCAGCAGCGGGATAAGACTGGCGAGGCCGCGCAGCCCCAACAGCGTGCCGTAATTGCGAGCGATGTTGCCCTGCGCCGCCAGCGGCAGCGAGTAGTCGAATAAGGGGCTGTGGGCGTTCATCTGCTCAAACGTCAGCGGCCATTCGTTGACGGGCGGCCACGCCTGCCCGCCGATGGTCATCACCCAGACGCTGAACAGCGAGAACAGCACCAACCCCGCCGTCAAAGCTCGCCCCCACCAGGTCGCCAGCAGACTGTTCAAAGGGAAAATGATCGGCAGCGTCAGGAACGGCAGCATGGGAACCAGATAACGCGGCCCAACAGTGAACCCGCCCCACCACATCACGCTGGAAGCGTTGTACAGGAAGAAACCGGCGCAGATCAGCAGCAACACCACCGTCATGCTGCGCTGGTCGCGCCGCTCGCGCCACATTTGGACGAAACCCGGAAACGCCAGCAGCAAGAAGGGCGAGATGAGGAAGAGGCCGCGCACCGGGCTGAAAGTCAACCCGTACAGACGCTCCAGGGATGGCGCGGTCAGGCTCAGGAAGCCGGTTTGATGCTCAGTCTGCCACAGCGTCGAATATTCGTAACCAACTGGCAGCGGCGTGTTGAATGCCGCATAGTTGTACGCGGCGAAGATCAACCCCAACGGAGCCGCGCCCAACACGACGCGGTACAGCGCCAGCCGGTTCGGCATGACGATGACCGCCCATAGGAAAATGACGCCCAGAAACGGGACGACCGGATACTCAGTGATCGCTGTCAGGCCGAACAAAGCCCCGACGACCCACAGCCAACGCCGATCAGCTTTTTCATGGACTACCCGCCACAGCAGGAAGAAGCCGACGAAAGCGCCGAAGGCGGCCAGTTGATGCTGAAGCAGCGCGTTGCTGTAGGGGAAGGCGATCGTCGCCAGGCTGTACGCCAGCGCCAGCAGAAAAGCGTCGGCGTCGCGCCGGCTGAAGCGCGCGGCGAATAGAAATACCGTCACACCCAACAGCGCTGAAGGGATGCCCGTCGCAAAAAATGTGATGAAGGTCAGCGCCAGGCCTTGATACACTGCCTGCGGGCGAATGCCCTGACCCTCCGGGTTCAGCGTGTCGCTGAACGCGCCGATGCTCTGGCCGCTCTGGATGAAGCGTTCGACCGGCGGTAGGGCGGCCACAGCCTTGAATATCAGGTAGAAGGGCAGCGCCGCCAGTGAGGGGCCGAGCGACTTGTCGGTATAGTAATGACCGGTGCAGGTGTCTGTCTCCGGATCGTACGGGCCAGGGAAACAGGCTTTATCGCCCGTATTCTCGTGATAATCGTCAATATACAGCACACCCCGATCGCCGATGGCATACACCAAGTCCGCCCGCGAATTTGCCCCCCAATCGGCCCACTTCGGCATGAAATAGCCGAAACTCACCAACAGCATCAGAAACAAAGTGATGGCATAAGTGCGGCGAGAAAGTCGCGCTGTCATTTCGTTTTCCTGAAATAATCCCCCAATGCAGCCTCGCGTCCTACCTTAATTGGGCGACCTTTCGGGCGCATAAACGCGCCTGATGCGTCCTGGTAACAACTGGCGTCACCGCGCGGCGCGTCGTACAATCAAGTCAGCCTAGACGCATGCCAGAGGACATTCAACGTGAACAGCACCGAACGGGCTGCGGTCATCCTGATTGTAGACGACGATTGGATGATCCGCGAAATCATGCAAGCGCACTTAGAAAACGCCGGTTATAGAGTGACGACAGCTAACAGCGGCGAGCAGGCGCTGGAAATGGCCGACGCCCACCCGCCCGACCTGATCATCCTCGACCTGCGTCTGCAAGGGCTGGACGGTTATGAGGTGTGCGCGCGGCTGAAGGCGAGCGCAGCCACCCAATCAGCGCCAGTGATTGTCACCACGGCGCTGGACACCGAAGAGGCGCGGCTGCGTGCGCTTGAGGCGGGCGCTGATGACTTCCTGTTCAAACCGTTTGACGCCCTAAGCATGCTCACGCGGGTGCGAGCGCTCTTGCAGATTAAGTTCCTGCGTGACGAACGCGCCGCACTGCATGAACGCTTGTGGCAAATCCTCAATCAGTACGTGGATGAACCCACCGCCCGACGTATCCTGGCCGACCTCAATTGAGTGCTAGTCCTCGTTGATCAGTTTCCAATCCGGCGTGTGATCGGCGGTATGCCTACGCCGCTTGCCCGAAGCCAGTGATCGTTGGTACAAACAGACGCACTGTTCGGCGCTTGAGGCTGAGGCTGCAAACGGATGGCTTTTGGCAAAAAACCTCCCCGGCCTTCGTCCCGGCGCGGCGCTGGGCCGCCAGCTTGGCTGACCCTGCTCATCGGCATCGCGCTGGTGTTCGGCGTGTATTACGTGTGGCTAGGTGTGCAGAACTTCCTGCGTTCTGGCGGCCTCGGCGTGCAGGAAGTCACCCAACGGGCGGTGATCATCGGTACTGCGACCGCTGAACGCCTGCGCCCGACCAGCGCCCCGGCGCTCGTTCCAACCTTCACCCCACCCCCAACCTGTGAGACGTTTGTGGTGAGCGTGCCGAACGCGCGCGTCCGCGAGGCCCCCAGCGACCGGGCGGCGGTGGTCACATCCTTTTTCGCCAATCAGGAAGTCTGCGTCGTTGGCCGTCCTAATCCAGACAGCGAGTGGTACACCATCGACACCAACCCGCGCACGCGGCGCATTGAAGCCGCATATATGCACGAGACGGTCATCCGCGCGGTCAACCCCACTCTCACGCCCACGCGCACGCCGACCTTGACCCGGACGCCGACTGAGACACCTACGCCGACCCAAACGCCCACACTGTGGCCCAGCACAGCCGAAACCGGCATGACGCCAGTTTACCAAGCTACGCCTATGCCAACCCCGACGCCGCTGCCGACGATCACACCCACGCCTACGCTGCCGAGCCAGAGCGCCTAACTCGCTCAGCGCGCCAATGGGATGTGGTCGCGCACCCAGCGCAGCCGCTGTACGCCGATCGCCTGAACCAACATGCCCGCCAGCAGACGGATGCCGGCGCCGATCAATAAGATCACCACCAGATTGACGCCTCGATCATACAGGCCGCTGCCGATCATTGGACCGACAAATGTGGCCAGAAAGATCACCTGAGTGTAGGCGGTCGTGTAGGATGATTTGTGCGCTGCGGGCGTGCTCTCGCTGAAGTAGGCGAACAGCGCTACGCCGGTGACTGCCCACGACGCGCCCATCAAGACGGCAGACAGCAGCGCCGCGCTAAGGCTCGGCGCCAGCGCCGCGACGACCGCGCTCAACGACAGCCCAAACATGGATAGGGCGATGAGCGTGCGGTTGCCAAATATTGCGATCAACCGGCTGACGGCCAGCGTGATGGCCGCGCCGGCGACCAGTTCAGCCAGGCCGAACAGCGCCATGTAGCCTTCGCCGGCGTTCAGATTGTTGACCAGGTGCAGAGGAATTAGCGGCATGACCGAGAAGAACGCTAGATGCGTGACGCCGGTGATGACCACGACCGGCCAGAAAGCCGGGACGCGCCAGGGGCTGACGCGCGCAGTGGGCGCTTCAGGCTGCGACGGCGGCAGCAGGCGCACCTTCATCACCTCCCACATGCTCACCAGCGCCAGCCCGAAAGCCAGCAAATACATGGCCTGATAGTTCAACGGGAACGGCGCTTTTTCCAGCCACACGCCCAACGCCAGCCCGCTGAGGCCGAAGGCTAGATTGAACACCAGCAGGCGGCGGCTGATGAGCGGCGGGATGTGAGTTTCGTCCACTGCTTCACGCAGCATGATGAGAAAGGCGACCGATGAAATCCCTTGCGGCAGCGCCGGCAGCACCAGCGACAGGATCAACCAAGTTGGCTGCCAGTCAGCCGGAAGAAATGGCGTGAAAGCGGGCAGCAGGAACTGCAGCCGGAAACCGAAGGTCGGCCAAAACAGCGCGCGCATCGTGTCTTGATAGCGGCGCATCCACCATCCTGCCAGCGTCGCCGAAAACAGCAGCACCACGGCCGGCAGCGCGGTCATCAAGCTGAGCTCGCTGGCCTCTGCTCCCAATCGGATGGCATATACCGACAGGAAGCGGGACACCGCCGGCCATGCCAGCCCAAACCAGGCGATATCCAGCACCAGATGGTGGAAATTCGACCGTTCCTGAAGCGAATAGGGTTTGTGAACTGCGCGCATCAGACCCGACCTGCACCTTGAGGAGAATAGCTCGCCAAACTGCAAGACGACATACTGCACCACCAGCAGCGCCAGAATATACAGCTATCTGACGCTGCGCTTGTGCTGCTCACCTGTTATCACCAATTGAAGACAGCCGCTTTTAAAGTGGCGGTTGAGGCTAAATCATCTTCTCATAAAGTATCACGGATTGGAAGACGTAAATAGCTCCATTACCGTTGAGAATAAGCAGCGATCGTCTGGTAATCTCCATCGACTCAGAGTATAGTGATAGCATTGTCGATAACAGGAGGGGGAAGCTTGCCATGTCGTTCTTCGGCAGTCGCCGCCAGGTTGAACCCGCGCCGCCTCCGGGGGCTGATAATCCGCCGCAGCCGGCTCGACCGCCCGTCGCCCCGGCGCCGCCTCAGTCTCCAGTGGGCTTCGAGACCGTGTTAGGGGCTAACAGCACCTTAGAAGGCACTTTCCGCAGCAGCGCCAACGTGCGTATAGACGGCACATTCACTGGGACGCTGGAGATCTCCGGCAATATCTTGGTCGGAGAAACCGCCAAAATCAACGCCGACATCAACGCCCGCAACATCTCAATTGCAGGGGCTGTGCGGGGCAACATCACTGGCAAGAAGATCCAGATTTTGCGGACAGGCCGCGTCTGGGGCGACATCCACGCCACGGCGCTGACCACCGAAGAAGGCGCGTTCATAGACGGCAAGATCACCATGATCAGCCATGAGACCGCCGCGCCCGCCGAACCACCTCAGCCGCCGGCATCCGTTGAGCAGACTGCGCCGGCGTCGCCTACGCCAGCCGCTGCCGATATGACCGAAAGCCAACCGCCAGAAGATCTGCTCGAAGGCCAACCTGAAGATTTGACCGTCGCCAATGACGAAACCCGGCACCACGACGAGTCATAATGTCAATCTGCGACACGATCTGCCGGCGAGAGGCGATTGATGCGTTGTTTGCTCATTACGTTGCTCATACTGACCGCAGCCGCAGCGTTGACATTATCCGCGCTCGCGCCTGAAAACTCGCTGACCAGGACAGCCCAGATTGCGGCGCTGGCGCTGCTGGCGCTCAACGTCTTGGCGCTGGTCATCCGATCACTCACCGCTAGGCGCGGCCAGCGCGTGCCGCCGTCTCAGGTGGCGGAAATCGAACGCCTGTACTTCCGCGCCATGCGCGAGCTGATCAACGATGAACCCAACTTGGCGCAGGCCATCAACGACTTGCAGCGCATTTTGTCGATCGATCCACACTACCGCAACGCCCGGCATTACTTGAACCGGGCGCTGTGGATGCAGTCGCAGGGGGCTAGCAACGGCATCCCACACTTCACGCCTTCGCGCAGCAGCGCCGAATTCATGCGGCTGCAAGAAAGCCTGATCGACCCTAACCCAGAGGTTCGCAGATCGGTTGTGATGCAGCTCATCCAATACGGCGAGATCGCCACCGACCCGCTGATCGCTCTGCTGATGGATGACGACGCCGATGTGCGCGTTCATGCGGCGACAGCGCTGGGTTGGGTGGGTGGTTCATCGGCCGTCCAGCCGCTGCTAGTAGCGCTGCAAGATAGCAACCCCTACGTGCGGCGCTACGCCGCCCGCGCCTTGTGTTGGGTGGTTGACCAATCGGCCATCGAGGGTTTGATCGGCGCGCTGCGCGACGATGACAACTATGTGCGGCGCTACGCCGCCCGCGCGCTGGGGTGGAGTCAGGACGCGCGCGCTGTCCGGCCGCTGCTTGAACTGCTGGCGGTTGAACAGAATCACGATGTGCGCGAATATATCCTGACTGCGCTCGATGACCTGGGGGAACGTCCAACGCGGGTTGAGACCCCGATCCAGATTGAGGAATAGCGGCGGTATGCCTGGCAACCGCCCAGGTCGTTTTGAAATCCATAGGCATCAAGCATCTATCAGGAGCTGTCCATGCTGAAGGTGCTGTTCGTATGTACTGGCAACATCTGCCGCTCGCCCATGGCCGAAGCTGTGTTCCAGCATCTAGTCAACCAGGCTGGGCTGTCCGAACATTTTCTGGTCGATTCGGCTGGCACCGAGGATTGGCACGCCGGCGAGCCGGCCCACGAGGGCACGCTGAGCGTGCTGCGGCGACATCACATCCCCTATAACGGCCGCGCGCGACAGGTTTCGCCGTCCGATTTTCAGACGTTTGACTACATCCTGGCGATGGATCGCTCGCACTTGCACTACCTGCAGCGCCGCGCCGGAAACTCTACCGCCCAGATCAACTTGTTTCTCCGCTACGCCTATGAGGCTGGCCAGGTGACCGAACAGGAAGTCCCCGACCCGTACTACAACGGACGCTACAACCAGACCTATGATCTGGTATCGGCCGGCTGTGCGGCACTGCTGGCGCACATTCGCGCCGAGCGAGGGATCTGAACTGTGCAAATCGCCTGGCTCACTGACGTTCACCTCAACTTCGTCAACCCGCCGCAGTTCGAAAAGTTCATGACCGAACTGCGCCGCTGCTCGGCTGACCGCTTCATCATCACCGGCGACATCGGCGATGCACCGCGGGTGGCCTGGTACTTGAAGCGGTTGGCCGACGCGGTGCAGCGCCCGATCTACTTCGTCCTGGGCAACCATGACTACTACATGGGATCTTTTCGCGCTGTAGGCGATATTCTGGCGCGGCTGACGGCTGAGATTCCAGAACTCATCTGGCTCACCCGGCAGGGCATCGTTGAACTCGCACCGGGCATTGGGCTGGTTGGCCACGACTCGTGGGCTGATGGACGCTATGGCAGCTATGATACGTCGCCGGTGATCCTGAACGATTTCTTGCTCATCCAAGATCTAACCGGTCTGAAAAAGGCTGAACGGCTGCGCCGGTTGAATGCATTGGGCGACGCAGCGGCAGCCCATTTCCGCCAGCATCTGCCGACGGCGATGGCACACTGCCAACAGGTGGTGATAGCTACGCATGTGCCACCCTGGCGTGAGGCATGCTGGCATCAGGGACGCGTCTCTAGTGACGACTACCTGCCGCACTACGCCTGTCAGGCAGTTGGCGATGCGCTGATCGAGTCAGCCCAAAGCGCTCCACAGACCGAGGTGCTTGTGTTGTGCGGCCACACCCACGAGGCGCGCGAGACGCATATGCTGCCGAACCTGCGGGTGCTGGTGGGCGGCGCAGAGTATGGGATGCCCAGCATCCAGCGCATCCTCGACTTGTAGACGATTGCTATCCGTCCTGATCAACTGAGCTAGTCTGGCCGAAATCTTCGGTGAACAGGGGGTTAGTCGCGCCTGCAGCCGCTTTGGATTGGGCCTCAAGAGGCGAAACAGCCGGCTTGCGGGCAGATGTTTTATCCGCCGCAGCCTCCTTAGAAGCAGGGGCAGCCGGCTTGCGGTTCGACTTCGCAGCAGCAGTTTTGCGGGCAGTGGCCATAGATTTGGCGGCGCTGGCTGGCTTGCGAGCTGCCACGGCCGTTTTGCCCGATCCTGTCTGCTTTCGAGCCGCTGCTGGCGGGGTCTCGCGGGCTTTCAGGGCGCGGCGCACCTCAGCGATCAAGATGTCGCGGTTTTGACGGTCGCCCGCCAGCAGCAGATTGAGCGCCGCCGCCGCCAGCGCAGCGATCAGCGCCGGCACGACTTCGCCCAGCGCGATCAGTACTACGGCCGCCAACCCCAGCGCCGCCGATACCAGCATCCGCTCACGTGGGCCAGCGCCGTCATTGACCCGGCCAGTGACGATCGTCACACTTCCGCGCCGCTCCAACTGGCCGGTAAGGTGTGTCGTCCGACTGAACCGGTTGAGCATCCGGGTGGAGACGCTCAGCGCAAAGCGGCCGTTCTTCTCTACCCAGCCTTCTAGCGCCGGGCGCGCCGCGCTGCCTTTGGCCTGCATCCGCGCATTCAGCGCCGATAGGCACTGGGCGACCGTCTTCTCAGTGTATAACGTGAAACGCACTGGCCTGCTCCTGCTTCACAGCATCGGGATGCTCGAGCCGCCGTCAATCACGAACACCTGGCCGGTGGTGTAGGCCGAAGCCGGCGACGCTAGATACAGCGCGATCCCGGCGATGTCCTCTGGCTCGCCAATCCGCCCAACCGGCGTGCGTTCTACAATCTGGCGCGCGATCTCCTCATTCTCCCAGATGACGCGGGCGAACTTCGTCCGCACCAGCCCTGGCGCAATAGCGTTCACCTGGATGTTATCAACCCCCAGCTCCATCGCTAGCGTCTGCGTCAGGTTGATCAGCGCCGCTTTGGTCATGCTGTAGATACCCTGCAGCCGTCCCGGCCGCAGTCCATTGATCGACGCCACATTGATGATCTTGCCGCCGCCCGCCGCTCGCAGGTGCGGCACAACTGCCTGTGTCAGCCACACCGCGCCCATGATGTTGACCTCGATGGTCTTCTGCCATAGGCTGTCTTCGGCTTCCAACAGCGGCCCAAAATGCGGGTTGGTGGCAGCATTGTTCACCAGGATGTCAATCCGACCGAAGGCTTCCACCGCCTGCTCCGCCAGTCGGTACAGGGCCGCCTTATCCCCGTTGTGGGCAGCCACGGCCAGCGCTTCGCCGCCCCGCACGCGGATGCCCTCGGCCACCGCTTCCAACCCCTCCAGCTTACGGCTGCTGATGACCACCCTGGCTCCCGCCTCCGCCAGCCGCTCGGCGATGGCCTGGCCGATACCGCGCGACGCCCCGGTGACCAGCGCCACCCTGCCGGTCAAATCGAACCCAACGATCATTCGGCGCTCCTTCGATCGAACAATTGTACCGTCTTCCGACGCGATCCTCGCTCGCGCTTTGATACCAATCGGTCTATACTCGAGACACGGGCTTCGATCTGGAAAACCGGCGATGATCTATGACATCACCCGCACGATCTCATCCCGCTTGCGCGTGTGGCCGGGCGACACGCCCTACAGCCTGCGCCACGCGCTGCGGCTGGCCGATGGCCACGCCGTCAACCTGACGACGCTCACCCTCAGCCCTCATACTGGCACCCATGCCGACGCCTACTACCATTTCGAGCCGGACGGCGCCCACCCGGCCGCCATGCCCCTCGACGCCTACCTGGGCCGGGCGCGGGTGGTGACCGTGAGCCGGCGCGCTGGGCCGCTGGGACTGGACGATTTCCCGCCCGGCAGCCTGGACGGCGTTCAGCGTCTGCTCATCCACAGTTGGGTGAGCGACCTGCCGGATGACCAGTGGCCAGAAGACTTCCCGCATCTGAGCGTCCCGCTGATCGCCCATCTGGCCGCCCAGGGCGCGCGCTTGATCGGGCTGGATTCGCCATCGGTGGATGCCTTCGATAGTACAGAATTAAGGTGCCACCACGCGCTGAGCCATTATAAAATAGTGAATATCGAAATGCTACAACTGCGCGGCGTGCCCGACGGCGACTATGAGCTGACGGCGCTGCCGCTCAAACTGGATGGCGCCTGCGGGTCGCCAGTGCGAGCGGCGCTGCGGACGCTGGAGGAGGCGTGACGATGCAGGGGATGGCGTGGGTATTCTTCGCTCTGTTCGCTTTGGCGCTGGTCGGCATGTACCTGGGGATTCGCCGCAGTTGGGCTGCGCCGGGCGTGATCGCGGCTGCCGGCGTGGCGGCCAGCATCATCTTGATGACGCTGACCGCGCTAGCGCAGAACAACTTGTTGATTCAGGCGATCATCGTCGGCGTGCTGGTGGGCGGGCTGTTCAGCGGGGCGACGCTGGCCGTAGCCTGGTACTTCCACAGCAGCGAGCTGCGCGCCCGCTATGCCGCCGACGCGGCTGACAGGCATCCTGTACAAGATCCGGCCGACTAGGAAGTCGGTCGCAGAACTGTAGTGCATAGGTCGCACCGTCAGGATCTGTCTCAACCTGGAAGACGGCGAAGCCGTGATCTGTCGCGCTGCCAGGATAGCTAACCTTGGGGAGGAGCACGGCTCAGTTGGTCAGCTAGTCGCGGCGACACGATCGATGTGATCCGCGTTGGGAGTGAATGTGGCGCAATCAAGAAGCAATCCTGCGGTCAGTCTTGTGACACAGCATTGGCAGTTTGTACTTCTGTTGTGCTCAGTTGCAAAGATAGATCGAGGATAGGCAGCACCTAACGGTGCAGGTTGTAGACGAGCGCCTTGAGCATCGGTTCGCGCCGCTGAAGTCGCCATGAGCGCGAGCGAATGACATCGCCAAACAAGCGTTTGATGAC
>CALAJK010000015.1 GCA_937922795.1 uncultured Anaerolineae bacterium | reverse complement strand
GCCGAGTATGCCACCAGCCGCATCCCGCCCAAGCCGGGCGCGCCGGCGCGCCCGCCGCTGCGCGTCGCTGCGCCGCCGATGGAAGCGCCGCAGCCAGCCCTCGGCGACTGAGCAACGCTGTCGGGGGCATGGCGATCGGCTGTGTCCCCGTCTGATGCTCGTATGACCCGCCCGCCAGACATCCTGCTCATCATCCTCGACACACTGCGGCGCGACCGGCTCTCGGCCTACGGCCATACGCGCCCGACGTCGCCCGAACTGGACGCTTTCGCCGCCGGCGCGGCGCGGTTTGAGCAGGCGATCGCGCCGGCGCAGTGGACGGTCCCGGCGCACGCCTCGCTGTTTACCGGCCTCTATCCCAGCCGTCACGGCGTCACCGAGGCGCACCACCGCCTGTCCGGGATGCACCCGACTCTGGCCGAAATCCTGCGCGGGGCGGGCTACCACACCGTCGGCTTCAGCAGCAACCCGCTGGTGGGTCCGCTGGACAACGACCTGACGCGCGGCTTCGAACGCTTCTTCAACTACGCCGGCGCTGTCCCCAACCGCCCGTTTGAGCGGGGCAGCCGCATCGCTCGCCTGCTGGCCGACAGCTTCCGCCGCCGCGTCGCGCGCCCTGTCCAAAACCGCTTCGCCCGGTCTGAGGCGCTGTTCCGCTGGTCTATGAATCCTCTGCTGGTCCCGCTGTGGTCGCGGTTGATCCACTTCAAAGGTCACACTGCCCACGCCGTTGACGACCTGATCGCCTACTGGGACGCGCACCATGCTGGCGGCGGCTCGCCGCTGTTCGCCTTCGTCAACCTGATGGGCGCGCACCTGCCCTACCACCCGCCCCCGGCGGCGCTCGATCAGGTCGCCCCCGGTCTGCGCCGCGACCGGCGGGCGCTCCGGTTCATCCAGCGCTTCAACGCCGACGCCGGCCGCTGGGCTATGCCGCCCGACGGGACGCTGCTGGACTGGCAGCGGCAGGCGCTGCTGGATGCCTACGACGCCGAGATCGCCCACCAGGACGCCCATCTGGGGCGGCTGCTGCGCCGCCTGCGGGCGTCGGGCGCGCTGATCATCATCGCCGCCGACCACGGCGAGGGTCACGGCGATCACGAGTTCTTCGGCCACGGCTTCGTCGTCTACCAAGAGTTGGTGCATGTGCCCTTGATCTTGTACGACCCGGATCGTTTGGGCGGACGGAGCGTCCCGCACGCCGTCTCGACGCGGCGTGTCTTCCACACCGTGCTGGACGCCGCCGGCGTGAAGCCGCCGCTGGACGCCGCCGACCCGAACGCGGACGTCGCCGGGCTGTCGCTGCGGCGGGCGCTGGCTGATGACGCCGGCGCCGACGGCGGGCTGGCCTTCGCCGAGGCTTTCCCGCCGCGCACCTTCGTCAGTTTCGTCCGCCGCCGCGCTCCCGCCTTGGTCAAGCGCCTGCGCCTGGACGAGCCGCGCCGAGCGGTCTACCGAGGCGGCTACAAGCTGGTCGTCAGCGGCGACCGCGTCGAAGGGCTGTACGCCGTCCAGCACGACCCGGCGGAGACGACCGACCTGGCGGCGCTCCAGCCGGCGCTGGCCGCCGAACTGCTGGCGCTGCTGGCAGCCTTCGCTGGCGGGCGGGAGCCGTTCAGCCCGAACGGCGGCGACGCTCTCGGCCTGGCCGATGCGGCCATTCTCGACCATTTGCGGGCGCTGGGATATATTGAATAGCTGCCCGCCGCGCCGCCTGTGCTGCCTGACCAGCGGGCGGCGCCCGACCACAAGCGAGCTGTCCCATGAACCTGCGCGCGCTGCTGCCCGGCGTCACCTTGACCGCGATCATCGCCTTTCTGGGCGTTCAGTCCAGCGAGCGCATCGGCGTGGACTGGCTGGGCTTCAGCAAGAGTCCCATCTCCGGCATCATGATGGCCATCCTCATCGGCCTGGCCGCCAGACTGCGTCAGCTCCGAGCGCTGGGGCTGCGCCCATTCTACGTGGGTTTCGGCGCGGCCGTGTGTGTGGGGGCGCTCAGCCTGGCCAGCATCGCGCTGCTCGGCGCGCTGGGCGCGGTGTAACTGTCGGTTCAAGTGAACCTGGAGGGCTTATGTCAGGGCGCTACCGCTGGTTCGTCGTCGGGGTGTTCATCGCCTTCATGCTGCTGCACCAGGCCGACAAGCTGCTGATCGGCCCGCTCACCACCGATATCATGGCGACCTTCCAGATTGACCGGGGACAGATGGGCGCGGTCGGCACCGGCGCGCTGGTCGTCGCCGCCATCCTGTATCCGGTGTGGGGCTACCTGTACGACCGCTTCGCGCGGGCGCGGCTGCTGGCGCTGGCGGCCTTCATCTGGGGCAGCACCACCTGGCTGGGCGCGGTCGCGCCGACCTACCTGACCTTTCTGATCGCCCGCAGCTCCACCGGCATTGACGACTCCAGCTACCCAGGCATCTACAGCCTGATCTCCGATTACTTCGGTCCCGGCCTGCGCGGCAAGGTCTACGGGCTGCTGCAGATCACCGCGCCGCTCGGCTACCTGCTGGGGCTGGTGCTGGCGCTGGGGCTGGGCGGCGCCATCGGCTGGCGCAGCGTGTTCCTGCTGACCGGCGCGCTGGGGATCGTCATCGGCGCGGTCATCCTGTTCGGCGTGCGCGATGTGCCGCGCGGCAAGGCCGAGCCGGAGCTAGAAGGCTTCGACCAGATCGCCATCCATCGCTTCGAGTGGCGGGCGGCGGCGGCGCTGCTGCGTAAACGCAGCATCCTGCCGCTGTTCATCCAGGGCTTCTTCGGCGTCTTCCCGCTGAACGTCATCTCGTTCTGGTTCTTCAACTACCTGGAGACCGAGCGGGGTTACGACAGCACGGTCATCTTCATCTTGATGGGCGCGGCGGTGCTGGTGATGGCCGCCGGCGCGTTCACCGGCGGCTGGCTAGGCGACCGGCTGTTCCGGCGCACGCTGCGCGGGCGGCTGACGGTCAGCGCCATCGGCGTGTTCATGGGCGCGGCGCTGCTGTTCCTGGCCATCAACGTGCCGAACGAGCAGGTCATCCTGTTCGGCGTCCTGCTGGCGGCGACGGCGCTGTTCACGCTGTTCTCTGGCCCGAACATCGCCGCCACGCTGCACGATATCACGCTGCCCGAAGTGCGCAGCACGGCGCTGGCCATCCAGTACTTCATCGAGTCGCTTGGGGCCGCCTTCGCGCCGCTGATCGTGGGCGCGCTGGCCGAACAGCCCAACTTCACCCTGGCCGACGCCATCCTGGTCGTGTGCGTCAGCACGCTGCTGCTGTGCGGCCTGTTCGTGCTGGTGGCCATCTACCTCGTCCCGACCGACATTCGCGGCCTGCGGGCGCAGATGCAGGCGCGCGCCGCGGAGGCGCGGGCGCTAGCCGCCGCCGATTGAGCGCCAGCGTCACAACTGGCAGATGCGCATGTAATCCAGGAAGAAGCGGTTGGGGACGGTGCGGGACGAGCCGAAGAAGGCGAAGCGCCCCTCCGGCCAGGTGCGGTCGATCACGCGCGCCTGAAGCTCGCCGTTGATATAGAACTCGAACTCGTCCTCGCGGATGTCCACCCGCAGCGTGTTCGGCGCGTAGTCGCCGGTGCGGATGGCGCGGCTGACCGTCCAGGGGACGAGGTCGTTGTAGCGGTTGTTCGACCAGCGCGCCACATAGTAGCTGCCCCGGCTGTTGATCATGAACGCCAAGAAGCCGTTCTCATCCTGGTAGCGCAGCCACAGGCCGGTGCGCGCCGAGTCTTCGGCGGTGAAATGTTCGGCGCTGACCACGGCTTCGACGCGGGCGCTGCGGAAGAAGAAGCCGCGCAGGCTGCCCCATGAGGTGGCCTCATCCCGGTTGGGCGGGAGCTGATTGAGCGCGACCTCATAGAAGCCGTCGCCGATGCGCTCGTTAGAGCGAATGCCAGGCCGCGTGTCCTGGAACCAGTCCAGCCCGGAGACGCCGCCGGTGAAATCGTCCTCCAGCACCAGGTTGCAGGTGGGCGCCAGCAGCCGGTCTGAGGGACGCACATCGGGGCGCGCCGGGGGCGGCGTCGGCAGGCCGCCCGCCAGCGGCGACACGAAGTAGCTGTCGTCGCCCTCGGCGATCCAGCCTTCGCGCGGCCCGAAGCGCACCAGGAACCAGGCCAGGCCGTCGGCGCAGACCGGCCCCTCAACGACCTGGAACACATCGCCGGGGCGCAGCTCGCCGATCTTCATCCGGCTGCGGCCCGCGCCCTGGCGCACGTTCACCGGGCGCGGGTCATCGGAGCGCACGTATCCCTCCATGCCGGGCGCGAGCAGCGACGGCAGCGCGCCGGGGCAGCTCACCCGGGGCGGCGCGGTGGGCGGGGGTGGGAGCGTGGGAGGCGGCGCGAGGGTGGCGGTGGGCGACGCTGTGGCCGTCGGTGTCGGTGTAGGCGTCGGCGGTAGATATTCGATGTTGGCCGCCGCCTGCGTCAGTACGGCGCCGCCGTCGCCGAGCGCCTGCACCACGGTGAGGAAGCGCCCCGCTTCCAACTCGCCCAACGGGATCTGGAGCAGGTCGTAGGGCGGCACGTTGAAGATGAAGTTCCGCCGCAGCAGATTCGTGCGCGGGTCAATGAACTCGACGACGTAGCGGCGGATCATCTCGGCGTTGATGACTGCCAGCCGCAGCCGCAGCATGTCCGCCGCCAGGTCGATCTCGGCCGCCGCGATGGCGATGGTGACCACCACCGGCGTAGCGGTCGGCGTGGGCGTCGCCGTGGGCGTGCTGGTTGGGGTAGCCGTCGGCGTCGGCGTGGGCGTGCTGGTCGGCGTGGGCGTCGCCGTGGGCGTCGGGGTGGCGGTGGGTGTATCGGTGGGGGTGAAGGTCGGCGTCGGCGTGGGCGTGAAGGTGGCGGTGTCGGTCGGCGTCGGCGTGGGCGTGCTGGTCGGCGTGGGCGTCGCCGTGGGCGTCGGGGTGGCGGTGGGTGGATCGGTGGGGGTGAAGGTCGGCGTCGGCGTGGGCGTGAAGGTGGCGGTGTC
>CALAJK010000014.1 GCA_937922795.1 uncultured Anaerolineae bacterium | reverse complement strand
GCATGTGGAGCGATTTACCGGCGAAGGGACGCACATCTACACCGATGAAGATGACAGCGACAACACCATTCGGCGCATCCGCTCGACCGTCTGTCATAGCCAAGGGGAATGGGCCTGCGATGATGATGGCGACGGCCTTCTCGCGAAGTCCATATCAACACCCTTGAAGGGTTGTGGACGGGTCTGCGCAATTTTCTGCGCCCGTTTCGTGGTGTCAGTGAACATTTCTTGAGCGGCTATGTTGCCATTCATGAATTTGCTGTCAATCTCAAGCGCGTGACGGTCGCTTGCATCTCGTCTTTAGTCCGAACGCACTTGTTCTACCCATGAGCCTCAGTAGTTACTTTTTTGCTTTGTCCATAAGTGTAGCGGTTTCGCCGAGTGCATATTCTGCCCACTCAATTATGGTGTTCCTCTTCAATGTTCGCCTCACTAGTCTTGGGTCTCTTAACTCAACCCGTGTTGCGCAGCGGACGGATGATATAAACTATCTACATGGATAACAAACAACTGCTGGACTTATACACCCAATCATTTTGCCCCGAAAACCAAACTGTACATGGCTGCTTCGCATTCGGTTTTTGCTGCCTTGCGTTCCACCCTATTTACTTCGGTTTGTATCCCAATAGGTGGCTTGACTGAGTTTGAGAACTGAGTTGACGGGTTCATCTGGTGTATGGTATGCATCGCGGCATGTTGCTGATCACCATCACGATTATCGCGTCGCTAGCGCTGCTGCTCTTCATACATGAGCCGACCGCCGCGCCGGAGCCGCTGAGCGCGTCCGCGGACACCCTCGCGCCGCCCCCGCCCGCTGCGGTGCTGACCACCGCTGTGCTGCCTTCGCCGACCGTCGCGGCAGGAGCGCTCGTGCCTGACCAGCGGCTGTATTATATTGTGAAGCCCGGCGATAACCTGTATCGCATCGCCCGCTTGTATGACCTGCCAGTGGAGACGCTGGCGGCTGCCAACAACCTCAGCGATCCGTCGCAGCTGCAAGTTGGGCAGGGGCTGTTCATCCCGGCGGCGGGCGTCACGCCGGCCACGCCAGCGCCCCTGGGTTCGCCCTTGTATCCGACTCCACGGCCGCTGGCGCTGGAGCCGACGATCCCGCCGGCGGCGATGATGATCAACGGCGTGCCGGTCGAGGCCATCGTCTACCTGCCGTCGGAGGTGATCGAAAACGCCCGCGCCATCTTCGCCTATGGCCAGACGCTGGGGCGCAACCCGCGCGCCTTCTCCAAGCTGGGCGACAGCACCATCGAAAACCCGCATTTCCTGGCGCGCTTTGATGAAGGCGCGTACAACCTGGGCGAATACGCTTATCTTCAGCCGGTGATTGACCATTTCCGGGGGTCATTCGGCCGCCAGGGCGAAGCCGTGCACCGCGGCCTGCACGCCTGGACGGTATTCGCGCCGCTGTGGGCGAACCGCGCCGCCTGCGCCCTCGGCGAGCACATGCTGGCGTGCGAATTCCGGCTGCACAACCCCAGCCTGGTGTTCATCCGGCTCGGCTCAAACGACGCCGGCATCCCCAAGGTGTTCGATGAGCGCGTGCGCGAGATCGTGCAGTACTGCATCGTCCAGGGCGTGATCCCGGTCATCAGCACGAAGGCAGACCGCTTCGAGCGCGGGGACGTCAATAACCCGCTGCTGCGCCAGATCGCCGCCGATTTCCGCGTGCCGGTATGGGACTTTGATGCGGCGGCCGGGGCGCTGCCGGGGCGGGGACTGCAACCTGACGGCGTGCATCTGACGACTTTTTTCGCCCACGATTACACCTTGCTAGACGCCTTGCAGCGCGGCCACGGCGTCAGCAACCTGACGGCGCTGATGATGCTCGACCGCTTGTGGCGCGAGGTGATGGGTGGCGGGTAGCGCCGCTCACAGCCCGCGCTCGGCCAGCCAGGCCAGGATGCGGTCTGCCACCGCCTGCCAGCCTGGCTCCAACATCACATCATGCGCCATCGCCGGGAAGATTTCAGCGCGCGCGCCGTAGGCCTGGGCGGTGGCGATCACCTCGCGCTGTGGGAAGAGGGCGTCGTCAGCCACCCCGATCACGAGCAGCGGCGTCGTCACCCGCACCGGGCGCGGCAGGTTGAGCAGCGCCGCGTCCAGTATTACGCGGAACGATTCGGCTTGTAAGCGCTCAAAATAGGCTTGGAGCTGCTGGGGCGGCAGATCGGAGAAGCAGTAGCGCCGCGCGCGTTCGGGCGAGCTGACGACCGGGTACGGGTTGAGCGTGACCGCCGCTCTAAGCAGCGCCAGTGGGTCGCGCACTAGCAGCCGCAGCAGGAACGGCAGAATGCCGAACGACGGGATCGAGGCCAGCAGGACGGCGGCGGGGGCGCGGTTCTGTTCCAGATACTTCTGCACGATGTAGCCGCCCATCGAATGGCCGATGACGACTGGTGGGCGCGGCAGGCTGCGCGCTACCTGCTCAACGTCGGTCACATAATCCAGAACGCTGGCCCAGCGCACGTTCCCAGCGCTCTTGCCGTGGCCTCGCAGGCTGAGGGCGTGCGCCTCGTAACCCTGATCGGCGAAATACGGCAAGAAATGCTCGTCCCAGCACCAGGCAGCGTGCCAAGCGCCGTGCACGAACAGCAGCGGCGTCGGGCGTGGCGCGCTAGTTGGCTGGCGGGAGATGACTTCCAGATGCATCGAGCAGCGCTCCTGCTGCTGGCACTTTGCTCTGACTCTACCACTGGATCAACGTAAACGCGCCGCGGGCTGGCGGCGCGCTGATCTTCGGTCTCGTCCCGGCTCAGGCCAGGTAATCGCGCAGGTGGCGACTGCGGCGGGGGTGGCGCAGCCGGCGCAGCGCTCGCCCCTCGATCTGCCGGATGCGCTCGCGGGTCAAGCCGAATTTCTGGCCGACTTCTTCCAGCGTGTAGCAGCGGCCGTTCTGCAGGCCGAAGCGCATCCGCAGGATGCGCGCCTCGCGCGGGGTGAGCGTGCTGAGCACCTGCTCGATCTTCTCGCGCAGCAGGTTGTCGTGGGCGTGCTGAGCCGGCGTGGGCGCGGCGTCGTTCTCGATGAAGTTGCCCAGCTCGCTGTCCTCGTCATCGCCTATGGGGTGTTCCAGGCTGAGCGGCTGCCACGACACGCGCAGCATCCACTGCACCTTGCGCGGCTCGATGTCCATCTCAAGCGCGATCTCTTCCGGCGTCGGCTTGCGGCCGTGTTCCTGCTCAAGCTGGCGGGCGACGCGGTACAGCCGGCGGATGCGGTCGCTCATGTGGACGGGCACGCGGATGGTGCGCCCCTGGTCGGCGATGGCGCGGGTGATCGTCTGGCGGATCCACCAGGTGGCATAGGTGCTGAAGCGGTAGCCGCGGCGGTAGTCGAACTTCTCGACCGCTTTCATCAGCCCCAGGTTGCCCTCTTGAATCAGGTCGAGGAACGGCACGCCCCGGCACATGTATTTTTTGGCGATCGAGACGACCAGCCGGGTATTGGCTTTGATGAGATGTTCGCGGGCCGCCATCCCATCTTCGATCTGGCGTTTCCAGTCGGCCGCATGTGGGCTGCCGGGGTCACGGCGCAGCTTAGTGGCGCAGATCTCGCCGGCTTCCAGGCGCATGGCCAGGTCAACTTCTTCTTCAGTCGACAGCAGCGGCACGCGCGCCATCTCCTTCAGGTACAGCCCCACCGTGTCGCTGGAAGTCATGCTGAAAAGATCCTCATCGTCATCAAAATCGTCTTCGTCCTGGCCGAGATCATCGTCAAGTTCATCGTCAGCGAAGTCATCTTCAAAAAGGAGCGTTTCGTCAGCGTCGGCGGCCAGAAAGAACGCATCGTCGAAGATTTCCGAATCAGCGCCCTCGTCCAGATCGTCCGGGAAATAATCCAGATCGGTCATCATATCGAGTTCGGAATCGTAGCCGCGATCAAAATTCATAGATACCCCCCTCAGAACAATTGGGATGGCAGCGGTTACTTCAGCCAACGTTTGAGCTGAGCCAGACGCGGATCGTCGGCGTCCAGCGCACAGGTACATACCGTCTGGTTCAGGTTGGCGCCGCAGGTCGGGCATAACCCTTTGCAGTCTGGGCGGCACAGCAGGCCGCGCGCCGTGGCCAGCAGCACCTCAGCCCGCAGCAGCGGCGCTAAATCCAGGATGCCTGTATCGTCGAGATGGAATTCGGCGGCGGTGGGATGTTGGTAAGCAAAAAGTTCTTCGATGGTAATTGTGACGAGTTGCGTCACAGGCTCCAGACAGCGATAGCACTCGCCATCCAGGCTCACCTCCAGCGTGCCCTGGGCCAGTATGCCCTCTTTGGTGCGGCTGAGCCGGACTGGGCCGCGCACGGCGTTCAGCAGCAGGTCATCAGCCACCTGAATGACCGGGATATCGAAGGCAGTATCGTGAACGTTGCCAGGGCCGCTGGAGAGCAAAAAACCGACGTTGAGTTTAAGCACCCGGTTGTTCACGTAATGTAAATGGTTAGGCTGCACCGCAATCCGGCCTTTATCAGCAGCGGCCAGGGACGTTAGTTTGTAAGAAATATTCTAACGTTATGCACGGATTATATGAAAAAACGTTGGGTTGTGTCAAGAAGTGCGACAGCGCCTTTACGGAAACCAAACGAATTTTTCGGAGTTTTTTACATTGTGACATGATCTGTCACAATTTTTGGCGCATCTGGCTAATTTTGCCTACCTCTTTCTTATTATGGTCGCAACGGGCCTCGATGACCCTTAACGTTTCTCCGAAATGACAATCTGACAGCGCTGCACCGCCGGAATAGGAAGCGAATATGACAAACACCGGGTGTAGGCATGTCAAACGACAGCCCGAAGCTGATCGAATTCCGGTTTATAATAGGGTAACGGCCGAGTTCGCTTTGAGAGGAGTAACGACTCATGGCGACGAATGTCATTCCCCAACAGGCCGTGCCGCTCCAAAGCTTACGAGGTGTGAACGGCCAACTTGACGTGTACGCCGACCGAGTGATCATCCGCCGCTACGATCTGCTGTCGCAGCTTTTCTGTCCTGAGCAGAGCTTCCGCTACGATCAGATCACCGGCGTTCGGCTGTACGAATCGCGCTTCATGGAAAAGGGCTGGATCGAGCTGGTCATCATGGGCCACAGCGATCGGTGTGTGCGCTTGGTTTATCGCTGCGATCAGCACCGGCAGGCGGTCGCCGTCCAACAGCTCATCGAGTCGCGTCTGGGCTGATCGTCCCACTCGCCGGCGGCCCTTTGCGGGTTCATCCGCGCCCTGGCCGGCTGATCGAGCCGACGGGATGGATCGGGCGCTGGCACTGCGGCGCGCACGTGGGCGGTTTGTGGGCATGTCTTCTTACGACTATAATGACAGGCATGCCCGTCCAGATCGCGGAGCCGCCGTATGCCCGATGTATTCGTCTCCTATTCGCGTAAAGACAAGGATTTTGTGCGCCGCCTGCACGAGGCGCTGACTGCCCAGAACCGGGATACGTGGGTGGACTGGGAAGACATCCCGCCCACCGCCGACTGGTGGAAGGAAGTATGCGCCGGCATCGAGGCCGCTAACGCCTTCGTGTTCGTCATCAGCCCCGACTCGGTGCGGTCGCCGGTCTGTCGCAATGAGATCGAACACGCTGTCGCCAATAACAAACGGCTGGTGCCGATCCTGCGGCGCGAAGTGACCAGCGAGAGCGATCGCGAGGCGATGCATCCGGCGATCAGCTCCCACAACTGGTTGTTTTTCCGCGAAACAGACGACTTCGACGCCGCCTTCCAGGCGCTGATCACCGCCATGGACACCGACCTGGGCCATGTGCGCCAGCACACCCGGCTGCTGGTGCGCGCCCGCGAGTGGGACAGCAACCAGCGCAGCCCTGGTTTTCTGCTGCACGGCGAGGACTTGCAGCGGGCTGAGGCCTGGCTGTCGCAGGCGGTGGGCAAACACCCCCAGCCGCTGCCGCTGCATGGAGCCTACATCGCCGCCAGCCGCGCCGCCGCGGCCCGGCGTCAGCGTTCGCTGCTGGCCGGCGTCACCGTCGCGCTGGTCGTCGCGCTGGCGCTGGCGGCGCTGTCGCTGCTGCTGTTCCGCGAAGCCGATCTTCAGCGCGGCCTCGCCGACCAGAACGCGGCGACGGCTGTCGCCGCCCAGGGCGAGGCGGTGCTCCAAGCCGCCAACGCGCAGACGCAGGCGGCCATCGCCCAGACCCAAGCCGCCATCGCCACCGCTGCCCAGGGCGAGGCCGAGCGCCAGCGCAACATCGCCCAGGCGCAGGCGACGGCCGTCGCCCGCGAGCGCGACCGGGCGCGTTCGATCGGCTTGGCGGGGCAGGCGCAGATCGAGGTGAACGGCCCGCGCCCAGAACGCGCGGTGCTGCTGGTGCTGGAAGCTCTGCGCAGTTTCCCGCGTACCTGGCAGGCGGAACAGGCGCTGGGGCTGGCCATCAAGGACCGGTTGGAGGTGCTACAGCTCAAAGGCCACCGCGGCGCCGTCTTCACCTCCGTGTTCTCGCCGGATGGGTCCAGGGTGCTGACCGCCAGCGCCGACAGCACTGCCCGCATTTGGGACGCCGCGACGGGTGAACGCGTGCATACCCTTGATGGCCACCAGGGTGCGGTCAACCGCGCGGTGTGGTCGCCGGATGAGACGCGGGTGGCGACCGCCAGCGCCGACGGCACTGCCCGCGTTTGGGATGCCTTCAGCGGCGAGCCGCTGCTGACGCTCAGCGGGCATCAGGGCAGCGTCATAATGGTCGCCTGGTCGCCGGATGGAACGCGGTTGGCAACCGGCGGCGCTGACAGCACGATCCGCATCTGGGACGCCGCCAGCGGCCAATCGCTGCGCACGCTGGCCGGCCATACCGACCGGGTGAACGGCGTGAGCTGGTCGCCCGATGGAACCCGCCTGGCGAGCGTGAGCGCCGACCGCCAGGCGCGCATCTGGGATGCGGTCAGCGGCGAGGAGCTGCTGACGCTGACCGGCCACAGCCGCGCCGTCAACCGGGTGGCCTGGTCGCCGGACAGCGCCCAGTTGGTGACGGTCAGCGATGACCGCACCGGCCGGGTCTGGAACGCGCAGACCGGCGCCGAGATCTACACGCTGCAAGGCCATATCGGGTTTGTGACGCGCGTCGCCTGGTCGCCGGATGGCCGCCGCATCCTCACGATCAGCGCCGACGACAGCGCCCGGCTGTGGAATGCCCTCAGCGGCCAGCTAGAGGCTGTCCTGTTCGGGCACAGCGACGATGTCACCGGCGCTGCCTGGTCGCCGGACAGCGCCCGCATCATCACCACCAGCGCCGACCGCACCGCCCGCATCTGGGACGCCGCCTCGGGCGCGCAGCTTCTGGTGCTGACCGGCCACGCCAACACCGTTTACAGCGCCGATTGGTCGCCGACCGGCGGGCAAGTGGCGATAGCCAGCGAAGACGGCACGGCGCGGGTGGCGCAGGTTTGGACGAACGTCGAAGATCTGGTGCGCCTAGCCGAGCGCTGCTGCGTCAGCCGCCCCCTGACCGATGAGGAGCGCCAGCAGTTTGGGCTGCCTATCCCTCCCGGCGCGCCGCCGCCGGACACGCTGGCGAGCTGCCCCGGCGCGCTGGAGTCGCGCCTGTACCCTGGCGCGCGCGGCGAAGTTGACGAGGAGGACGAAACGGCGCTGCGGGTGCGTTTTGGTCCGGGACTGACCCGCCAGATCATCGCCCAAATCCTGCCGCGGCAGACGTTCCGGGTGCTCGAAGGCCCACAGTGTGTGGACAATATGGCCTGGTTCCGGATTTTATACGGCATCAACGCCGTGGATGGGTGGGTGTCCGAGGGGAGCAGCGGCGCCTATTTCGTGCGGCCGCTGCGCTAACTGCCCGGCGCCCGGTCACAGGGGGTAAATGTTGATGCCCAGCGCCGTCGCCGCCGCCACCAGCAGCGGGGCGATCAGCAGCGCCGGCAGGAAGTTGGCCATGCGCGGCTTCTTCACGTCCAGCAGCACCAGCGCCAGGCCCATCAGCACCAGCCCGCCGACGCCGGTCATCTCATTGACCATCGGCGGCGTCATGAAGCTGCCCAGGGCACTCCCGGCCAGCGCCAGCCCGCCCTGAACCACCAGCACCGTCAGGATGCTGAAGCTGACGCCAACCCCGAAGCTGGCGGCGAAGGCCAGCGCAGCGAAGCCGTCCAGCACGCTTTTGATCGCCAACTGCTGGAAACCGATGGCTAACCCCATCCCGTCCTGGATTGATCCCAAGATGGTCAGTGGGCCAACGCAGAAGACCAGGCTGGCGGTGATGTAGCCGGTGACGAAGCGCTGGCGCGCATCGCCAGACGCGCCGCTGCCGCCGGCGAACCGCGCCTGCAGCCAGCCGGCCAGCCGCTGGAGCGCGCCGTCCAGGTCGAGCATTTCACCGAGGATGGCGCCGAGCGCGATGCTGAGCAGGGGGATGATGACGTTGCCGGTCTGGCCGGCATTGCTGATGCCAACGAACAGCGTCACCAGGCCTAGGCCGGTGACGACCGATTCTTGAATGCGCCCCGGCAGCCGGCCGCCCACCAGCAAGCCGAGCGCGCTGCCGATGGCGACTGTGAGCGCGTTGAGGAGCGTGCCGCCCACAGTCGAGTTTAGGTGGGGAGCAGGCGGCCCAGCGGCTCAGGGATCGGCTGGCGGAAGGCGCGCGCCGCCTCGATCCACTGACGGATGGACTGTTCGGCCTGTGACAGCGCCTCTTGATAGGTGCGGCCGCCCGCCTCACAGTCGGGCAGTTCAGGCACTTCAGCGATGTAGCGCTGGCGCTGTTCACACCAGTAGATGATGATTTGGTAGCGGATTTGCATGGCGACGATCTCTTGAGTCTTCACCACGACCTGAAGCATTTCGATTATAACCTTACAAACCTAACAAGGCCTTATCTAAAATGCACAATCTTTCTGTTAGTTGGCATATTAGCCAGACTCTATCGGAGTGCGAAAATCTTGAGTTGCATCGCCAGCAGTAATAAACATAAAATTGGAGATGTAACGAAATCCACACGATAGAGTCGCGCGCCGACGCAGCGCGTTGAACACCAGGGAATGCGAGCGGCGTATGCGGTCGTGGCAGTTCGCGCCTCACAGGAAGTGGCAGCTAGCGCTGGGGCTGGCCGGCTTATATCTGGTCGCCTTCTGCAGTCTATACCCGCGCCTGGGGCCAGCGACCGCCGTCCTGGTCGTCGTGCCGGTGACGGGCGCGGCGCTGCTGTTCGGGGCGGCGGCGGGCATTCTCGCCTGGGCGCTGGCCGCCCCGCTGCTGTTCACCCTGCACCACCTGAGCGGCGAGCCGGCCTGGCCGACGATGATAGCCACGTACGGCCTGATCGGGCTGGGCGCGCTGCTGGCGGTGAGCGCGACCGGCATCCTGAGACAGACGCGGCGGCAGGCGGCGCTGGCGGTGGAAGACCTGGATACCCTGCGGCGGCTGGCGTATGCCGTGCCCGACGTCCTGTTCATCTATGACATCCAGCGCGAACGCAGCCTGTACCTCAGCCCGCGGACGCGCGAGGCGCTGGGGTACGCGCCGTCGGACATCGAGCGCGATCCCCAGGCTTTCCTGAAACAGGCCCTGGACGCTGATGATTGGCAAGCGTTCGCTTCCCTGTGCGAGCAGTTAGAGCGCCTGCCGGAGAACGAGGCGCTGACGCTTGAATGTCGCCTCAAGCATCAAGATGGAAGCTGGCGCTGGTTCACGCTGCGCCAAGTCGTCCTGGATCGTTCCCCGGACAGCAAGCCGCGCCGCGTCCTGGGACTGGCGCACGATATGACGGCCAGCCGTCAGGCGGAACTGGCGCTGCGCGAGCGCGAGAAGCTTGAGGTATCGCTGGCCAAAGAGCAGGAACTGAGCGCGCTGAAAAACCGGATGATGGCGAGCCTGTCGCACGAGTTCCGCACGCCGCTGGCCTCGATCTTGGCCTCCAGCGAACTGCTGGAGCGCTACTTCGAACGCCTGCCGCCCAGCCGTCGGGTGGAAGCCTTTGCCACCATCCGCTCCCAGGTGCTGCGGCTGAAGGCGATGCTGGATGAGCTATCCGACGTCGTCTTGTTCGAAGCTCACGAGCGCGCCTGCCATCCGCATCCGGTTGACCTGCCAGCGCTGTGCCGGGACGCCATCGAGCAAATCGAGACGATGGAAGCCGGCGCGCGCATCACCCTGACGGCCGACGGCGATCTGGCCGCCGTGCCGCTGGATGCGGAGCTGGTCAAACCGGTCGTCCGCGTCCTGCTGCACAATGCGGTCAAGTACTCGCCGCCGGGGAGCGGCGTGCAGATCGCCCTCGCCCGCCGCGAGGCCGAAGTGGAAATCCGCGTCAGCGACCAGGGCATTGGCATTTCCCCCGCTGACCAAGAGCGCATCTTTGAGCCGCTGTTTCGCGGGGGCAATGTCGGCGTCATCAACGGCCTGGGCCTGGGGCTGACGCTGGCGCGGCAGTACGTCGGGCTGCACGGCGGCCAGATCGCCGTCGCCAGCCAGGTCGGCCAGGGGTCAACGTTCACCGTCCGCCTGCCCATCGCTGGCTAGGTCTCATCGTCGCTGCCGTTCTGCTCCGCCTCGGCGCGCGCCTGGGCCAGCGCCACGGCCTGCATCACCTGCGTCCGCGTGAGGATGACCGACGGATCATCCTCTTCATGCAGCTCTAGCGGAACCGGCAGATTGCGAGCTTTCAGGAAATCAACCAGCGCCTGGCTGAAGGAGCGCGTCTCCGCCTCGTCGCCGCATTCCTCGCGCAGTTCGCGCAGATGATCCACCAGCCACAAATACAGGTCTGCTTCGGTGCGATCCGAGTCGTGTTCCAGCACGTCATACTTGCGGATGAGCGTGATCGCTGGTCGATAGACTGTATCGTACCAGTCCGCAGCCGCCTCCTCGATCGTCACCGGCTGGCCACGCGTGTGTTCTAGGATGCGCTGATGCAGGTTGATGTGGCCGAGCAGGTCGCTGTAGCGCGATGGCTCGGAGAGCTGCAGCGATTGATGATGCGGACGGGTGCGGGTGAGACCGGTCTCATCCAAGAACAGCGCGTAGGCGGCGGCGGCCTCCAGCTCCGCCCGCGTCATCCCCGGTTCCAGGTCTACCGAAGTTGGCAGCTCGGTGACGTGCGCCTGGATGGTTTTTGCGCCCAACTGCCGGGCGACCGAGACGCGGTGGTTGCCGTCGCGCACGAAGTACACATCATCGACCTTGTAGAGTTCAATCGGCGGCACGCCCTCCAGGCTGTGCACTTTGGCATATACCCGGCTCCAGCGATCCTGCGACGTGTTCTTCTTGGGCAGAAAGGTGCTGGTGAAATCGCGGTAGCGCCCAACGCTGCCCACGATCCGGTCGAGCGGCACGTCTTGCAGCCCCTTGTAGCTCTGCTCGCGCAGGCGCAGGCGCGTCTTGATCTCATCAAAGCTCAACAGCTCGGCGGGTTTGCCCCGCAGCAGGCTGGTGATTTCCTGCCAAAAAGCGCGACGGCGGGCGGCCTGATAGGCCTGGATGCCTTCACTGTATTGGTAGGTGTTCAATAGATCGTTCGACATAGAACCTCTTGCTGCCCATACGTCTGGTGTGGCGCAGAGAGCGGCGGCTTGTAAGCGTGGAAAGGTTCGGCGAAGCACAGCAGAGTAGAAGCCGATCGCCGCGATTGTCCCTTTCGTGCAGCCGCGCGCCGGCTCTGGACATGGGTATACAACGGGTTCAGCTTACAATACAATAGCGATCTTGCACAGTGCGGTTGGCCTGTCTCTCGGCAATTATGGCGGCTGACAGCGCGCCAGCGCACCGCATCTTAATTATGGCTGGACTGCGTTATCTTGGCGTTAAACCGCCGTCAAATTCTGCACAGCAAAGGTGAACTTATCGTGACGGATATCCTCGTGACCAACGACGACGGCGTGCAAGCGCCTGGACTGCTGGCGCTGGCCCAGGCGCTGCGCCAGCTCGGCGAAGTGCAGGTGATCGCGCCCGTCCGCAACCAGAGCGCCAGCGGCCACAAGAAGACTCTATTCCAGGATATCGCCGTCAGCCAGACGCAATTGGCCGACGGTACCCCGGCGCTGGCGGTGGACGGCTCGCCGGCGGACTGCATCGCGCTGGCGGCGCTGGGGATCGTCGCCTGGCCGGCGCGTATTGTCGTCTCTGGCATCAACCGGGGCGGCAACATGGGCCAGGACATCACCTACAGCGGCACGGTCACGGCGGCGCTGGAAGCCAGCATTCAGGGCGTGCCGGCGGTGGCCGTATCGCTGGCTGACCGCCACGCCGACCAGATCGCAGCTTACGAACGGGCGGCGGGGGCGGCGGTGGCCGTCGTGCGGCGCGTGTTGGAACATGGCCTGCCGTCTTTCACCGTGCTCAACCTCAACGTGCCGCCGGGGGAGTTCAAAGGGATCCGGCTGACGCGCCAGGGGCTGCGCATCTACACCGATGAGCTGGAGCGTCGCGGCGATGTCTACCGGATCGTCGGGCCAGAGCCCGGCGGCGACATCAACCAGATTGGCACGGACTTATGGGCGGTTCATCACGGTTATGCCAGCCTGACGCCGCTGCATCTGGACATGACCGCACACCGGCTGCTGGCGGATCTAGCGGCGTGGGACATCACCCTGTGAATGCCTTTCGCTTCATGCTTTCATTTTGCTTGCTGTCAGCAGACATTTTTGAAATGGTGTCTGAAGCTGCCTAAACTTACCGGATGCGCCCTGAATGAGCTCATGCATTAGTGTGAGCGAAAGCGGGCGCATTCGTCCCCCGCCCTTTATTTTCCTGCAATGCGTTATTCAGATATGTTGACGAAAACAGCGCGTCTTTCTCTGTGCAATTTACCCATTTCATGGAACCTTTGCGTTTTTCTAACGCGAAAAAGATTATCATAGAATTAAGAACGAGTTTTGTCAGACAGGAGCGGTTCTAATCATGACGACCCTCAGCAAGTCGACTCCGTTCGCCCTCTACCATCGTCCCGTCCTGCGCAGCTCCGAATTCCTGCTGAAGAAAGGTGACCTGCGAACGCTGCCGGGCGCGCCGCATATCGTGCGCGTCATCGCCGGCTCAGCCTGGATCACCCATGGGCAGCAGGATATCGTGTTGAAACCCGGCCAGGAAGTCACGCTGTATCCTGGCGAGTTTGTGCCGCTGATCTCGCCGGTTGGCGGCGGCGATCTGGTGTACGAAGTGATTGTGTAAGCGCGCTCATCAGCCGTCTGGCGGCCAGTTTGCCCGCCGCTGGCCGCTGTGATGATTTCTGAAATCCTCTTGGGGCCGTTTGTCCCGCCTCTCAAGCTCGGGCGGTAGGTTAGGCGCGTTCTCAGCGACAGGCGTGCCGCCCTTCACGCGCTCCGTTTGTGGCGCAGCCAGCGATCAACCCGCAGCAGATAGCCGATGCTGAAAGCCGCCGATGCCAGTGTGATCATCGCCCCGGCTAGCAGCAGCGGCGGCCGGTACATGAACACCACCTGATGCGCGCCCGTGCCCGGTGGCAGCCGCACGCCGATTTGCCCGCCGACCGATTCTAGCCGCACCGGCTGCCCGTCGACCGTCACCATCCAGCCGGGATAAGCCCGCTCCTGCAGCGTCAGCACCTGCTCATCGTAGGGATCGGCGTAGGCGATCAGCGCGATGGCATCCGGCTGGCGCTCATAGCGCGTCACCGGCGTGGTGATCGCCGGCGGCAGCGTCACATAGGCCGGCGGCTCCTGGTAGCCCATGCGCTGGAGCAGGCGCACCGGCACAGTATAGGCGTAGGCCAGCGCATCTGGTTTGTAGTACAGGCAGGGAGCGTTCGCCTCGCGCACGAACGGACTGTCAGGGATGATCCGATAGTTCTGAGTGCGCAGGTAATCTTTTTCGCTTTGCGTCCAGGCGATGCCGTAAGGCGGCAGCGACGTCGTCAGGTCTATCCGTCCCAGCGTAGCCTGCATCGGGCGCATCTCGAAGTCGGCATGGACGCGCCATTTTCTGACGTTGTTGTTCAGATAGGTGGTGATGGCCGTATACCCCCAGCGCCACACGGCTAGCTCCTGGTCCGGGTGTTGAGCGCGCAGCCAGCTCACGCACTCGTCATCCTTGTGGATGGGGTTGAGCCGATCGGACATGTCGGCATCCCACTGACGGTTAACCTGGTAGGCCGCCGCCGACGCGCTGACGACTAGCCCAACCAGCGCCGCCCGCGGCAGCCATCTCGCCAGCCGGACGCCCGCTGGCCGGTTCGGGAAGTAGGCCTGCCAATCGGTCTCGCGCAAACTGCGCCACAGACTATCCAGGCGGATGGCCAGCAGCAGCGCCAGCAAGAAGCTGCCCACCGCCAGCGCCCGCCCGACGAAACGCCAGCCGCGCAGCGGCGGCAGGATGTCGTACAGCCACACGAACAGCGGCTGCCCGCCCGCGCCCCACAACGTGAACAGCGCCAGCAGCGCCCAGGCCGCCAGGATCAAGCGGCGGTGACGGCGGTCGCGTGGGCGGTACAGCGGCAGCAGCGCCAGCAGCGCAACGAAACCGGCGGGCGCGACGAAGCTGTAGTAGAACTCGTCCATGCCGTCCATGTAGAACTCACGCCATAGGTCGCGCTTGGGGTCGTATACCCATAGCGGTTGGCGCGGGTCGGGGTTGAAGTAGAACTGGACGGCGCGCCTCAGCGTGACTTCCCAGCCAGCCTTAACCTCAGGCGGGTGGCGGCCGATCTGCCCCCAATTGATGGCCAGCGGCAGCGCCCAGACGGCGCTGATGCCGAGCGTGAGCGCCACCGCCAGCAGCAGCCGGCGCAGCCCGATAGGCGGTCGTCCCAGCCCGAAGTGGTGGGCCAAAGCCAGCGTCCCCATCAAGACGAGCATGGGCAGCGCATACCACACGTTGCCGGCGAACAGCACCAGCGCAAAGCTGAGCGCGGTCATGACGACCGGCCAGCGCGCCCGCGGGAAGCGAAACAGGCCGACCATGCCGGCGGCGATCCAGGGGAAGAAGGCCTGCTGCGAGGCCAGTTGAAAGTAGCCGGCGTTGAACATGGCCGACATGTTGCCCTTGCCGATCAGCAGCGCGCCCAGCAGCAGCCGCGCCGGCCAGCTCAACCCCAAGATGCGCGCCAGCCACCAGCCTCCCAGCCCGGCCACCAGCGTCGTCATGGTCACGCTCAGCTTTAAGCCCCGCGCGCCCCCCAGGATCAGGCTGGGGACGGAGCCGAACGGGTTCAAGACGAAACCCACCGGGTTGTCCAGCAGCGGCTCGCCGAACTCGATCCACGGCTGCCACAGGGGGATACGGCCGTAATCGCGCAGGCCGAAGTGCGCCAGATAGACCGAGTTGGTGATCCACTCCGCCTCGCCGCCCGAAAACTGCAAGTTAGGCGGCGCTAGCAAGTAGCGCTGGGTGGCCCAGATGGCGGTGATGGTGATCAGCGTCAGCTCGATGAGCAGCAGCGGGCGCGGGATTGATGGCAGCGCCGCCGGTGTGTCTGGGGCCAGCGCCGGCCGCAGCGCATGCCGCCAGACCGCCCGCGCCGGCGCCAGCGCCACCAGCCGCAGCCGCCAGGCCAGCAGCGCCAGACCGCCCGCTGCCAGCCCAAACGCCAGCGCCAGCAGCGCCCCGCTGAAAATGGCGAATCCGGCCAGCCAACTGACGGCGGTTGGCGGGCCTTCAGGCTGTGGCTTTGGCCGGGCTGCGGCCAGATCACCGCCGAAGCTCTGACGGTTAAATCGCCACATGGCCAGCGCCGTCCAGATGAAAGGCTGTGCCAGCGCCTGCGCTGCGCGTCCAGCCGCCCGCGCGCCCCCAATCGCCGCCTCGTGCACGGGCGCGCCCGCCCGGTGCAAGGCCAGCATGGCTGACGCCGCCAGCACCAGCCCTAGCAGTAGGCTGGCGAATGGCTGGGGCAGACCTAGCAGCAGCGCGGCGCAGCCGGTGACGACGGCAGCGAATGCCAGCCAGCGGGCGGCGCGCGGCAGATCAAGCCGCATGGCAGGACTCCAGGTGGACGCAGCCGATCATGGCTCATCTCCGGCGAACAGCTCTCTTGTGGAGTTTAGGCGCGTCGGCCAGCCGGGGCAACCGGGAATTCGGTCGGGGCCGGCCGGCTGCGGGCTGGCTGGACACGACTCGCCAGAATACGGTACACTAAATGAGATGCGACGGTTATTCGCTGCCAGGCGGTCACCAGCGGCTGCTGGGTTGATGAGAGGAAGCGCACGTTGCCAAAAGTGATGATCGTGGACGACGACCGGAACACGGTCAAACTCCTGCAAACCCTGCTAGAACTCGATGGCTTTGAGGTTGTGGTCTCGCCGCGCGGCGCGGACGTGGTGTCCATGGCCGAGCAGACCCGCCCTGACATCTTCCTGATGGATTATCATCTGGCAGATATGGACGGCGTAGACATCATCCGCGAACTGCGCGCCCACGCTGACTTTGCTGCCACGCCGATCATCATGACATCCGGGCTGGATGTCAGCGAAGAAGCGATGCAGGCTGGCGCGTCCACCTTCCTGGTGAAGCCGTTCGAACCGTCGGATCTGCCGGGTCTCTTCAACAGCCTGCTGGCTGGTTGAAGGTTTTCGCTTCAGGCACAGGCAGAACCACTGCCAGCCCACGCAGCGCTGCGAAGGGTGTGAATCAGCGTGGCTTCCCGCAAAAAATCTCGCCAGACCTTGACCTGGTATCGGATGGACCTGCACCTGCATACGCCCGCGTCCGCCGACTATCAGGAGCCCAACATCACCTATCTGGATATTCTGCGCAAAGCTGAATACCGCGGCCTGGACATCATCGCTTTCACCGACCACAACACGGTGGCCGGTTATGCCGCCATGCAGGCTGAAATCGAACGGCTGGCCTATCTGGAGCGCCTGGGGCGGGCGCTGCCGGATGAGCTGCGGCAGCTAACCGAATACCGCCGGCTGCTCGATAAGATCCTCGTCCTGCCTGGTTTCGAGTTCACCGCGACCTTTGGCTTTCATATCCTGGGCATCTTCGCGCCGACTACCCCCGTGCGCCAGCTTGAGCTGCTGCTGCTGAAGCTGAATGTGCCGGCGGCGGCGCTGGACGCGGGCAGCTCTGAAGTCGGCGCGTCGTCAGATGTGCTGACCGCCTACCATACCATCTACGAGGCCGGCGGCATCTGCATCGCCGCCCATGCCAACAGCAGCCACGGCGTGGCCATGGTCGGCCTGGACTTCGGCGGCCAGACGCGCATCGCCTATACTCAGGATCGCCACCTGCACGCGCTGGAGGTGACCGACCTGGGGCGCAAGACCCGCACCAGCACTGAACGCTTCTTCAACGGCACTAAGCCCGAATATCCCCGCCGGATGCGCTGCATCCAGGGATCGGATGCGCACCGCCTCAACGCCATCGCCGACAAGAACGGCAAGCTGACGCATCCCGGCGTGGGCGACCGCGTCACCGAAGTCCTGCTGCCGGAACGCAGTTTTGCCGCCCTGCTGGAGATGTTCCAGGGGACAGATTTCTCGCGCACACGCCCCTTCAGCGCCAGCCGGCAGCCGGTGGATTACATTCAGGCGGCGCGTGAAGAAGGCCCCAGCCTGGTGCAGGCGTTCCATGAGTCTATGACGCAGAAGGGCGGCAAGCTGTACGCCATCGTGGCCGATGTGTGCGCCTTCGCCAACACCAACGGCGGCACGGTATACGTCGGCCTGAGCGCCGACCCCAAGGAGCCGCCGGCAGGCATCGCCAACCCGGCGGAAGCGGTGGCCATCCTCCAGCGGGAGATCAGCCGCTTCATCAGCCCGGCGCTGCCGGTCGAGATTGACGTACAAGAGTCGCAGGGCAAGCCGATCATCCGCATTCAGGTGCCGTCGGGCGATGAGCGCCCGTATGCCATCGAAGAGTATAAGATTTACGTGCGTGATGAGGCCGAGACCAGCCTGGCGGTGCGCGACGAGATCGTCAATTTGGTGCGCCAAGGGTTGAAGATTCACGAGCCCTCCGTAGAGCCAGAGCCGACCGCGCCCGCCCTGCCGCCCGTGCCCGCGCCGGCCGAGGAGCCGCCTGCGCCCGCCGACGAGGGCGCTGAGGGCATCAGCCCGCCGCGCGCTGGCGTGGAGATCATCGGCATCGAAACGCGCGACGACACCCGCTACTACATCATGCGCGACCTGCGCAACGGCAATATCGTCAAGAACGTCACCCGTTCATCCGCCCGCCGGCTGTGGCACTACGCCATCAAACAGCGCGAGGGCAATCCGGTGCGCCCGGAGAAAGTGCAGTGGCAGGGCGACATCGGCCTGTGGCAGCGCTACGGCCGCCAGGACGAAACGCGCTATGACCTGGTGCAGCGCGTGGGCGATCAGCTCCGCGTGTATTACGGCGTCAGCGAAAACGGGATGCACGGCCCGTGGCAGATCTTCCTCACACCAGAAGAGGGCGAGGACTGAACGCCCTCAAATTAGCAGACTAGCCGCCAGGCCTACGCCGTCCTCAGACTCAGCCAGATGAACGCCCGCGCCAGTTCAGCGTGGGCGACGAACAGCTTGACAATGGTCGGGCATCAGGGCATCTCACCAGGCGATGATCGCGGCGTTGAGGATTGTGAGCAGGTTATCGCTGTCCACCCCTGGCGCGGGCAGGCGTTGCAGATCGCCGTACCAGTAGACGCCGAGCCTGATCCGCAGCCCGCCGCGCGCGGCAGGCGCTGGCAGCCGGATTTCACGTTCTTCAATGATGATCTGTCCTGGTTCCCAACGGCTGGTTTCGGAAGGCGCGTTTGGGGGATAAACCACCTGCGGCGCGCTGTCCGATTGGGTTTGGGCGCGGCCTCGCTGGGCGAACAGCACGACGCTGTAGTCGAGCGGCAGCGGCCGGTCAGCTGACCACCACAGCCGCAGCCGCACCATCTGCCCCTCGCGGAAGGCCAGCCCGGCCGGGTTAGTCAGCGGTCGGTCGCCCGCCATCACCTGTGCCCCGTGAAAGCGCATGCCGTTGGCGAAGGGGATGCCTTGTGGGTCAGGCGGCGCTTCGTACAAGCGGAAGAAGCAGCCGGGCGGTCCAACGAAACGTCCGGCGGCTCGGGTGCGCGCCAGCTCGCGTTCTACGGCGCGGCTGGCGTCATCCAGCGAGGCGACATACCACAACCGGCGCACGCTGTCCGGCGCATCCACCACCTGTAGCCCGCCTGGAAAATACAGCCGGGTGTAGTAGTCCCACTCTTCGGGAAAGCTGCAGGTGATATTCGAGTCCAGCAGCAGCGCATCATCCGCGTGCAGATGATCTGCCAGCCAGCGCAGATTCTCACCTAGTGGGGTTACAATGTAGGCGAAGCGGCTCAGATCGCCGGGAGTGAGCATCGCCGCCGCCAGCGCCGCCCCGGCCAGCCAGCGCCCAGCTCGCGGCAGCTGGGCGAGGCCGACGCCGGCCAACATGGCCACGCCAAACACGTACCACCAGCCGTAGCGTTGAAAGGCATAGAAGCCCAGGCGCGGCTCCAGAGCATACAAGAGCAGCGGCACGAGCAGCGCCCAGCCCAGCCAAAATCCGGCCGTCCAGCTCCCGCTGCGCGCTCGCCAAGTGACGGCCAGCGCCAGCGCCGCCAGCGCGACCAGGATGTGCCAGACCAGCGCCGCGCCGGTGAGGAACCCGAAGAAAGCGAACGCGGCGTATGGTAGTGGTGGCAGAGTCGTACTGCGCGTGACAGTGGCATAGCCAGCGACTGGCCCAAGTTTGGTTGTTAAGACGTCGGGCAGCGCCAGCGCCAGCGCCACAGCCGCCGGCAGCCAGCCGCGCAAAACTCGTGTTCGGTAAGCCACCACTGCCCACAGCGCCAGTAGCGCCAGCGCGGGCACGGCCGTGACGGTCGCCGCGTAGACCACGGCCAGCGCCGCGCCCAACAGCAGCCCGCGCCGGCGCGATGGCCGGTCGAAGTAGCGTGCCGCCAGCCATAACACCAGCGGCAGACCGATGTAGGCCAGCACATATCCCCGGGCGTACAAGCTGATGAAGACGCTGACAGCCGGGGCGCTGTAGGCCAGCGCCGCCAGCATCCCAGCGTGATCGCTGTACAGCCGGCGCGCGGCCCGGTACAGGCAGGGCGCAGCGGGCAGGGCGAGCAGCAGCGTCAGCCAGCGCAAGATCACGGGGTGAAACCCGGCCAGTTCGCGCCATCCGCCCAGGATTAGGAAATAGAGGGGCGTCTCAGTCGGCGATGTCCACTGGATGATCTGCTCTGGCGTGCCAAACGTCTGCCAGACCGTCCAGATTTCATCGTTGTCCAGTGGAAGACGAAGGTGGAGCGCCCGGCCTACAGCAGCGGCTAGTAGCAGCAAGACCATCCACCATAGGTGGGCGACGCGAACGCGGGCAGGCATAAGTGAGGGCTGATAAGGGGCAGAGATGCCGCCGAAGACGTCTCTGCCCCCGAGCAAGCTGCTACGTCAGGAACATCGGCATGCCGAAGACGTGGCGAATTTTCGGGCGGTAGTTCTCGGTGTCGTACAGTTCGGGCACGTTGACGCGCTTCTTGCCCTGCGACAGCGTGGAGATCGGCACATCGCTGTACACGCCGCGCTGCAAGCACACCAACCGCCCGGACTCACCGCGCTCGATCAAGCCCATCGCCATCTGGGCGTAGTTGAAAGCTACCATCAGGTCGAGCGAGTCCGGCGCGCCGGAGCGCATCAGGTAGGCGACCTGCTGGTAGATGATGTTCTGGCCGGTCAGCCGCTGCAGGGCATCGCCCACTTCCTTGCCGATGCCGCCCAGCTTGCGGTGGCCGTAAGCGTCCGCCTCGCCAGACTCCAGCACCTGCCCGTCGATCGGGTGTGCGCCTTCCGACACGGTGAGCATGGCGTAGTTGCTGGGGTTGGCCTTCTTGTCTTCCATGATCAGCTTGGCCAGCTTCTCGATGTCGAACGGCACTTCCGAGATCAACGCCCGGTCCACGCCAGATAGGTAGGCAGCGATGAGCGACGTCTCGCCAGAGTTGCGTCCGAACAGCTCGACAACGGCGATACGCTCGTGCGAGCCGGCGGACGTACGCAGGTTGTGGATGAACTCGACGCTGCGGGTGACGGCCGTCGAGAAGCCGATGCAGTAGTCAGTGCCGTATACGTCGTTGTCCATCGTCTTGGGGATGCCGATGATGCGCACGCCCTCGCGGTGCAGTCGTTCGCCGTAGCTGAGGGTGTCGTCACCGCCAATCGGAATCAGGGCGTCCAGGCCGAGGCGCTCGATGACCTTCAGCACGTGCGGCGTGAAGTCCACCGAATCCGGGTAGGTCTCGCCCTCGACCTTTAGGTGCGCCGGGATGTTTTTGGCCTTGACGTTGGAGGGGTTGGTGCGCGATGTGTGCAAGAACGTGCCGCCGGTTCGGTCAATGCGCCGCACCAGCTCGCGGTTGAGCGGGATGACCCAGTTCGAGTTCTCCTCAAATGAGAGATCGAGGTTGTATTCCAACAGCCCAGCCCAACCCCGGCGGATGCCCAGGATTTCATAGCCGTTGTCCATCGCCCGGTTGACAATCTGTTTGATGCAGGGGTTCAGGCCCGGAACGTCGCCGCCCCCGGTCAATACTCCAATGCGCATAGGTGATCTCTTTCTGTCCTCGCTTTATACAACCGCACTGTGTGGACAAAGTCACAGGATGGGCATCCAATATACCATATCTGCGCTCATCCTCACACCAAATTGGTGAGGAAAAACACCCGCATGAAGGTGATATTTGTCTTGCGGCGGCGCTCTCGGCAGCGGCGGGAAAAATGGTATACTACGCACGACAGCAGCGGCTGTTTCCCCGCTGCCGCATAAGGTTAGGCTGTGAAATGCTCAGCTAACCGCTGATGCCCGAAAAGATGGTCAAACGGAAAGGAAGTCTTCTTATGGCACTGGCTACTGCCTCCACCTCTGCATTGGATATCAACCGAATCGCTGAACTGCTGGGCGACGAAGCTGACGCGCTGCTCCAGCACACCTGCCAGACCGTCAGCAAAGACATGCTGCATCTGCCGGGACCGGATTTCATTGACCGCGTGTATGCCGACTCTGATCGCTCGCCGCAGGTGCTGCGCAGTCTGGGACAAATATTCGGCCACGGTCGCCTGGCTGGCACGGGCTATCTCTCGATCCTGCCAGTCGACCAGGGCATTGAGCACTCGGCGGGCGCATCGTTCGCCAAGAATCCCGCCTATTTCGACCCAGAGAACATCGTGCGGCTGGCTATCGAGGGCGGCTGCAACGCGGTCGCTTCGACTTTCGGCGTATTGGGCGCGGTCGCCCGCAAATATGCCCATCGCATCCCGTTCATCGTCAAGATCAACCACAATGAGCTGCTGACATACCCCAACAAGTATGACCAGATCATGTTCGGCACCGTCAAAGAGGCCTGGAATATGGGCGCGGTGGCGGTCGGCGCGACGGTCTACTTTGGTTCGGAAGAGAGCAGCCGCCAGATCATCGAGGTGGCCGAAGCTTTCGCCTATGCGCATGAACTGGGCATGGCGACCGTGCTGTGGTGCTATCTGCGCAACAAGAGCTTCAAGGTCAACGGCGTCAACTACGAGACGTCGGCGGATCTCACCGGCCAGGCCAACCACCTGGGCGTCACCATTCAGGCCGACATCATCAAACAGAAACTGCCGGAGAACAACGGCGGCTACAAGGCGCTCAACACCGGCGGCTCGTCTTACGGCAAGCTGGATGAGCGCATCTACACCAAGCTGACCAGCGAGAGCCTGATCGACATGACCCGCTACCAGGTGGTGAACAACTACATGGGGCGCATCGGCTTGATCAACTCCGGCGGCGCCAGCGGCGCCAACGACCTGGCCGACGCGGTCAAGACGGCGGTCATCAACAAGCGCGCTGGCGGCACTGGTCTCATCAGCGGTCGCAAAGCTTTCCAGCGCCCGATGGCTGAGGGCGTGCAGCTCCTCAACGCCATCCAGGACGTGTACCTGTGTGAAGACGTGACCGTGGCGTAAACAGACCGCGGCGCTGGGGGATGCGAGCGATGGCATCCCCCAGTTTTTTATGCGGGCGGGTCGGGCTGGTTCAGCCGGCTTTGCGTTCGTAAGCGTGGGGGGTAGGGCGCGCCAGCGTCCGCCCGATGGCATCCAGCAGATCGTAAATATCGAACGGTTTGGGCACGTAATCGTCCGCGCCCAGTTCCAGGCCCAGCATCAGGTCTTCCCAGGTGTAGCGCGCGGAGATGAAGATGAACGGCACGCCCATCCATTCGGGCTGAGCGCGCACCTGCCGCAGCAGGTCATAGCCGTTTAGCCGCGGCATATCAATGTCCGAGATGATCAGGTCGGGCGTGCGCTGGCGCAGACCATCCAGCGCTTCCTGGCCGTCGCGTGCGGTCGTCACCTCAAAACCGGCCAGTTCCAGCAGAAAAGCCATGTTCCGCAGCAGGGGCGCGTAATCGTCCACCAGGAGAACGAGTTGCGGCGGTTCGCTCGAAGGATGAATATCAGCCATGATCTTTATCCCCCCTCAATGCAGCGCCTTGTCTTCAGCATAGCCCAGAGTTCATCGGACGACCATTGAAACTTTACTGAATTCACGAAAATTTCGGTTTAGATTACTTTTTATTTGGCTGGGTATTACACCCTGGCGGGTGTACAGGGAGGTAAAGATGACATAGCCGCTGATGCCGGGCGCTGAGCCGCGCTTTCACCGCGGCGGACTGACCGGCTGTTTGCGCCCGCCCGGGCTGGCCGCGTCGCCGCACGAGGTGGCCTGGCTGGCAGCCGACTTGGCCGGCCGCGGCTGCACGGTGCTAGCGCCGCGCCTGGCCGGCCACGGCACTGCGCCCGGCGATCTGGCGCGAACCCGCTGGCGCGACTGGTATGCCAGCGCCCTCGATGGCTAGCATCTACTGCGAGCGCAGTGCGATCGAGTGGTGGTGTGCGGGCTATCGGCTTTAGACATCGTTCGCTCACACGCTGAATAAGCCGGTTCGTT
>CALAJK010000013.1 GCA_937922795.1 uncultured Anaerolineae bacterium | reverse complement strand
GCGGTGATTGTAGTAGTGGATGTGCTGGTAAATCGCCGCCAGCATCTCGCCCGGCGTCTCAAACCGGTTGATGTCCCCTAGCTCCTGCTTGAAACGTCCGAAGAAGGATTCGATAAAGCCGTTTTGCCAGGGGGAAGCGGTATCACTGACGGAAATTGGGTACCTGACAACACAACACAACACAACCGTTTACTAAACAACACTTTACCAACTACCCGAGCTGTCTTCCTGCCGATCAGCGGCTTTATGCCTGGTAGTCGATCGTGCAGCTGACAGATGCACCCGGATATGGCTCAAAGCCAGGTTGGCAGCCGCCCACGGCGATGGCGTATCGACCGGCATCCAACACGCGCTGGCCCGCGTCATTCACGCGGCTGAAGTCGATCGGCGTGAGCGTGAACGACAGGGTTTGGGTTTCGCCCGGCTTCAGGTGCAGCCGCTGGAAACCGCGCAGCGTGCGGATAGGATAGTGCTCAGCCGCGCGCGGCCCGCTGATGTAGAGCTGCGCCACTTCGTCGCCGGCATACGGCCCTATATTGGTCACGGTCACGGTCGCGGTTACCGGTTCGGTCATCGTCAGGCGTTCGCTGCTGAGGTGCAAGTTGCTGTACATGAAGCGGCTGTAGCTCAGACCATGGCCGAAAGCATACAGCGGCGGCTTTGGGCAGTAGCGATAGGTGCGGCCCCGCATGTCGTAATCTTCGAATGGCGGCAGGTCTTCGACTGATCGATACACCGTGATAGGAAGTCGGCCTGCCGGATTGTAGTCGCCGAATAGAATGCGCGCGACGGCGAGGCCGCCATTCTGGCCGGGATACCACGCCTGCAGAATGGCCGACAGATGCGCGTCCTCCCACACCAGGCTGACAGCGCTGCCGCTCAGAATCACCAGCACGATGGGCACTGCCTGGGCATGCAGGGCGTGAAGCAGGCGCTGCTGCACCGGCGGCAGGTCAAGGGTGACGCGGTCGCCCCGGCTGACCGTGCCTGGCGGCACGCCCTCGTCCTGCATATCTTCGCCTTCTAAGATCTGCGACAGTCCGCCCACGAAGATCACAACGTCGGCGGATTGCGCCAACTGCACCGCTTCGGCAAATCCACTTTCATCGTCATCCACAATCCCACAGCCTGGCGTATAATCCACTCTTGTCTGGGGCGAGACCGCCCGGCGAATGCCTTCAAGGACCGTCACAGGATGAGAAGGGGCGCCGTAGTAATTGCCGAGCATCACTTCAGCGCTGGCAGCGTTCGGCCCGATGACCGCAATAGCGCCAATACCGGGGTGCAGCGGCAGCAGACCATCGTTCTTGAGCAGAACCATTGCCGCACAGGCTGCTTCGGTTGCCAGCGCGTCATGAGCCGGACACTCAATTAATTCTGGTGCGATAAGGGTGTATGGAACCTGTTCAGGTGGGTCAAACATGCCCAGTCGGAAGCGCGTCAGCAGGACGCGCCGCAGCGCCTGGTCGATGACGGCTTCGCTCACCCATTCCAGCGCAACCGCATCGGTCAACGCTTCATAGGCACAGCCGCAGCAGAGATCGCAGCCGTTGTTGATCGCCAAGGCGGCGGCCTCAGCCGCCGTATCGACCAAACGATGCCCCTGGTAAATGTCCTCAATAGCGCCGCAGTCTGAGACCACATGTCCTTCAAAACCCCACTGGCCGCGCAGAATGTCTTGCAGCAGCCAGCGGCTGGCGCAGCAGGGTTCGCCGTTCAGGCGCGAGTAGGCCCCCATCACAGCATCGACCTGGGCTTCGCGCACACTCGCTTCAAAAGCCGGCAGATAGGTGTCCCACAGATCATGGGCATTCACGCGCGTATCAAACTCATGGCGTTTGCTTTCTGGACCGCTGTGAGCGGCGAAGTGTTTAGCGCAAGCCGCCACCTTGTAATACGTTGGGTGATCGCCTTGCAGCGCTTGGATGTAGGCCACCGCCATGCGCCCGGTCAGATACGGGTCTTCGCCGTAGGTCTCCTGTCCGCGACCCCAGCGCGGGTCGCGGACGATGTTGATGTTCGGCGTCCAGAACGTGAGTCCATAGTACGCTTGGAAATTGCCCTCGCGCACGGCCTGATGGTGCTTAGCGCGCGCTTCATCGCTGACCGCCGCGCCGATCCGACGGATGAGGTCGAGGTCAAAAGTGGCCGCCTGGGCAATAGCGTGCGGGAACACTGTCGCCCGGCCGGCGCGCGCGACGCCATGCGAGCACTCATTCCACCAGTTGTAGGGCGGAATGCCCAGCCGCTCAATCGCTGGCGCTTCGTGCAGCAGTTGGCTGATCTTTTCCTGCAAAGTCAAAGCGGCGATGAGAGCGTCTACGCGCTCTGACATCGGCCGCGTCCAATCCCGCACTTCAGGAGGAAGTTTGACAAGAGCGGCTGTCGTATCAATCATAAGGATAGGCGGTTATCGCTGGCGGCTTGGTCGAAAGCGTACATCGTGCAGACTGTCCTCTTGTTTTCTACGTGAGTTCTTCCTCGATCAGGTTGACTTCTGTCCAGACGCCGCCACGTTCAATCTTAAATGTCCTGATCTGGAATGGTTTGAACTGAACTTCGAGCGGCGGCGCAGCTTCCAGCGTGACGCAGGCACGCGTCGCCCGGCCGCTGGTCTCCTGCAGGCGCACGATGAGCGCCTCCTGTGTTTCCGCTCGTTTGAGCGCCGTGAGCAGCACATGCGCCGGCGTGACGCTCAGGCCGGTTACAGGATGTTCGGCTGCTTTTTCCGGCAGTGTGGCTGGCCGGTACACGAAAAAGCGCTCCAGCGGCTGGTTGAGTTCTGCGGCTGCCAGCGTCAGCGCTTGAGCGGTGGCCCGGCGGTTGGCGCCCGCCACCAGGCGAAAACGTGTGTCAACTCGTTCCTGATCCATGAAGGTATAGCTTTTGTCGGTGGGCACATCCGTCTCGCTCCAGGAGCAGTGCGTGCCGCCGCGCGAAACGCTCAAATTGAGCAGGCCGTCAGCCGAAACGTCGAATCCGTTCTGTCCATTGTTGGCAACGCCGACCGTGATCGTCTCCGTCTCCAGCCGCACCCAACGCGTGTAGGGGTATTCGGTCGCGTCGGCGGGGCGCTCGACCGCGCCGTAGGGGACTTCGCAGACGGCGCGCACGTTGGACAAATCAAACGGCGCTTGTAGTTTGAGCATCTTGCGCCGCGCCTGCATGTACAACTGCGTCTCCAAGTCGATGTAGGGCAGGTCGGCGTAGAAAGTGTGGCGGATGCTGGCGCGTGTGTGCTGCCAGCCCGTGAGGCACTCGACGGTTACCCACACCGGCCCGCGCGCGATCACCCGCAGCGCGGGTCCATCATGTCCTTCCATGCCCGCGAACGCGCCGACCTCTTGCGGCGACAGCGCCGTCAGCGGCGCGTACGGACGATTGAAGATCCAGTTGTTCTCCCCGCCCCAGGCGTGGGCATGGTCATGCATGGCGACGAAGCGCAGCGCTCCCTTGAGCAGCGATCGCCCGCTACGCTTTTCGACTAACTCGACTAGCGCAGCCTGAGCGCGGTCAAACCGGGCAAACCAGCGAGACGTTTCGACGCTGATGCCCGTCTCATCTTCGGTGATGATGAGCCGCTGCCGAAGCTGGGGCGGACGCTTGTAGCGAACTTCGTATCGGCGGACGCTGAGGGGCGGTACATTGGCGATGAAACCGCAGAAGGGCTGCCAGGTTCCTTCGCTGATCACGACGGACTCGCCGCCCTCCGTCTGGCTGGGGACTACTCGGCCGGCGTCGTCATACAGCGTGAACGGACGCGGCTGCGGCGGCGGCGCGTAGGCGCTGAGGAAGTTGATGCCGACCGGCGCCTGAACCGCGGTTGAATGCGGATTAAACACATAGATGGGGATGGTGTTGGGCTGGGGTTCGATAGCCGGCAGCAGTGCGTACTGAGCGCGCACGATGATGCGCCGCGCCACATCGTTGGCATAGCCGAACATATCTTCGACGCCCGCAATGGCCGATTCGATCAAAGAACCACAGAGGACATCGTGGAAGGTGTTGAACATCGCCCGCTTCCACGCTTCTCGCAGCTCAGCAGCGGGATACGCCCGGCCAAAGCGCCACCAGGCCAGCGCCGACCAGCGCTCAGCCGCCGTCAGCAGCGCCTCGGTCTGTCGCATCTTGCGCTTGATCGGGGCCACAGAAGTATAGGTTCCGGCGAGCGTGCGCTGGAGTTCACCGCGATAGACAGGGAGTTTGTGACGATACGGACGAATGCGGTCGAGAAAGGCCTCCGGCGTGCTGTGCTGTATCTCGACGCCGCTTCCCGCATGCTCGGCGATCAGTTCCCGGAACAGCAGCAAGTCCTCACGCGTCGCCCCCCCGCCGTGATCGCCCAAACCCCAGGTGACCAGCGTATCCATGCCCGTGGCGCGGGCGATTTCGACGCCCCGGCGCGCCTGCTGCTGCGCCTGGCCCGGCTGCGGCGTGCAGTACCAACCGGTGTCTGGGCGTACTGCCAGCACCTCGCTGCCGTCAGCGCCGCGCCAGCGGTAGAACGGGCCGGGTAGCGCTAACTGTGACGCTACCGGCCGGCAGTGTATGTACATCTCAAAACCGCTGCCGGCCAGAATCTGCGGCAGGCTGGAGGGATGGCCGAAAGAGTCGAAGTTATAGGCGACGGGCGGCCGGACGCCGAACTTCTCGGCGAAGTAGCGCCGTCCTTCGAGGATGACGCGCACTAAGGTCTCGCCGCCCGGCAGATTGCAGTCTGGCTGAAGATACCATCCCCCGCTGATATTCCAACGACCCTGTCGCACATGCTGGCGGATGCGCTCGAACAAGGGCGCGTCATACTGTTCTACCCATTCATACAGCAGGCTTTCATTGTGGTTGAAGATGAATTCTGGGAATTCATCAAGCAGGTCAGCAGCGCTGCGGAAGGTGGATATCGCCTCGCGCAGACCCTCCTCCCATCCCCACATCCACACCGGATCAATGTGCGCATTGCAAATCAAATGGACGATGGGCTGATGAGGTGGCATTCGTGATTCACCCTTTGACAGCGCCCAGCGACAGGCCGCGCTGCATATACCGCTGCAAGATGATGGCGATCAACAGCGGCGGCAGCATCGCCATGAAGTAGCCGGCCATCTGAATGTTGACCGGCGTCGTCGATCGCTGTTCCATGGTGTAGAGAAATACGCTGATGGGCTGCAACTCAGGCGATCGCAGCAGCACCAAATATGGCCACAGAAAGTCTTTCCATAGATTGACGAAGGTCAAGATAGCCAGCACAATCAGCATCGAGCGGGTGAGCGGCAGCGCAATATAGACGAATACCTGCACTGCGTTGGCGCCGTCCACTTTAGCTGCGTCGAACAGCTCTGAAGGCAACCCGTCGAAGAAGTTTTTCAGGATGAAGATCATGAAGGCATTGACGCCGTAAGACAGCCACAGTCCCCAATAGCTGCCGAGCAGGCCGAGCCGGGCGGCTGTCACATACAATGGGATGATATAAGCGATGCCTGGGATCATCAGGGTCACCAAAAAGGCGAGCATGATCAAGCGTCCGCCGAGCGGTTTCAGGCGCGACAAGCTGTAGGCTGCCAGCATCGAAACGCCAATCTGAGCGATCAGCCCGCCAGTGACCATCACCGCTGTGTTGAAGAACAGGCGCGGCAGTTGAAAGTAATTCCATGCCTGAACGTAATTGTCCCAGTTAGCCTGCGCGGGCAGCAGATTGAAGTTCGGGCTGAAGATCTCGCGACCTGTTTTCAGCCCACTGGTGAAGGCGTAAACGAACGGCACGATCACCACGATTGAGAGCAGCACTAAGATGGCCAGCATTCCTAGATAGATCAGCTGGCCTTTGAGCGAGCGTAGTTCGAGATTGGAGATGGCAGCGCGCGACCACGCGGAGTCACTGAGCATGAGATACCTCCACTTACTCGGTGATGCGCGACATGCGCAGATAGACCAGCGAGATGATGCCTAAAACGATCATCAGCAGCACACTCCAGGCCGCCGCCAGACCGTAATCGCCGTTGAGGAACCCCTTACGGTACAGTGTGAACACCGGCGTCATCGTGGCTTGACCAGGGCCGCCCTGGGTGAGCACCAGCGGCTCGATGAAAATCTGCACTAGTCCCAGCACCTGCACGATCAGCAGCACCAGCATGGTCGGGCGCAGATAAGGCAGGATGATATGCCGCGCCCGCTGCCAGATGGAAGCGCCATCGATTTCTGCCGCCTCGTACAGCTCAACCGGCAAATCTTGGAGGGTGGCCAAGTAGATCAGCATCGTGCCGCCGAAACCGCCCCACGTCATGATGATCAAGATCGAAGGCTTGACCAGCGCCGGGTTTTGCAGCCACTGCTGCGGCGCACCGCCTAAAGCCGTGACCAAGCTGTTGAGCAGACCGCCCGGGTTGGGGCTGTAGATCAAACGCCAGACCAACAGGCCGATCAGCGGTGGGATCACGCTGGGCAAGAAGTAGACGACCCGGAAGAAACTTTTGGCCAACCGCATCTCATTGACCAGGATAGCCACCACCACCGGCACAAAGAAGCCGATGATGATGCTGAGGACTGTGAATTCAAGGCTGTTGATCCAGGAGGCGGTGAAGGTGGGGTCGGCGAACATGCGCTCAAAATTGCGGAACCCAACCCAGGTTGAACGGCCAGCGTCCACCAGGTTGACGTTCTGGAAACTCATGAAGACACTGTTGATGATCGGAAACCAGGCAAAGATCGTGAAAACGACGAGCGCCGGCAGCAAGAACAGGTAGGCGACGATCTGCTGCGACCAGTTGACCCTGAGGCGACGACCGCCTGGCATCCGGACATCTGTAACCATAAACATTTTCCGGCGTTAAATGACCAGCTAATCAGGCTGGCGGGGACGACGCCGGCAGCGCCGCCCCCGCCAATGCATGTTATAATGTTATAGAAGATACACCCGCGCCGAGACGCCCTACTTGGCGGCCTGGTCGAGAATGCCGCTCTGGAAGCGAGCGGCGCTGTCAGCCATGAGCGCAGCCACATCCGCGTTCGGATCCGTGAGCACGGAGGTCATCACCTCAGCGATCGCCACGTAGAAGTCCTGGGCAAAGGGTGGTTCGGGGATGAGCACGATCTCGCCGGCGTTCAGCGCATCGTAAAAGCCCGCATAGTTCTCGACCGGCATGGTGATGAACTGGGCATCAAACGCCTCGACCGCCTTCTGCACCTCGCCAGCATAGACAGGCAGAACCGGTGTACCGCCGCCCGCCTGCGTATTCTGGAAAATCTCACGCGACGGCGCAAACTCATCCGGGCTGAGCGTGCGCCAGACCTGGAAGATGACGGCTGCTTCCTGCTGATCGGGCGTGGCTCCGCTGAAGATCATCTGTGCGCTGCCGCCGGTGAGCGTGTAGCGCTTGCCGTCGGGCGCGGCAGGGACGGCCGTATACCCGTATTTCTTCAGGTCGACGTCCGGCATGTTCACGCGCAGCCAGCCGATGCTGCCATCCGCTGGGCTCATGAAGATGACCGCGCGGCCATCCACGACCTCAAAGGTTGGGTTGCTGCTCAAGTCGAGCGGTAGGGCGTTCTGAGCGCGCAGATCTTTCAGGAACTGCATCGCCTCGACGGCCGGGCCTTCGCCGTAGACGGCCGTGAACGTGCCGTCGCCGTTGTCACGAATGAGTTCCGTCGCGCCAAAACCGTAAGCCAGATTGGTAAAATGCCAGCCGCCGGCTCCACCCTGCAAGAACATGGCAAAGGCAGCCCGGCCAGTCGCCGGATCGGCCAGTTTGGGGGCCATCTCACCCAGCTCCGCCCAGGTCTGCGGCGGGGCATCGAAACCAGCTTCTGTCAGGGCGGCGATATCCCACCCGATACCCTGCGCATAGGAGAATTCAGGGAAACCGTAGGGGTTGCCTTCGGCATCTGACAGCAGCGCCATCAGCGTAGGGTTGTAAACGCCTTCAAGACCAAACGCTTCAAAATACGGCGCTAGGTTCAAAGCAGTGCCATCAGCGATGAGGCGGCGATACTCGGTCGCCGGCACGCCGAAGACGGTTGATAGGTTGCCGCCAGCGACCAGCGCTGCCAGCGACTCCGGCGAGAAGCAGTACTGAGTGCGGGTCACGCTCACATTGGGGTAGACGGCGCTGAAGCGCGCGAGCTGCGCGTCGAAGGCATTGCGCTGCTCCTGCTGATCTTCGCCGATGCAGGCGGAGACGGTGATTTCCACCGGACGACCTTCAGCAATCGTCTCCGGCAGGTTGAGCGGCAGCTCGATAGTCTGAGCGGCTGCGGGCAGCGCCGCCAGCAAAACGAGCGCGACGAGAAGAAGTAACGTTGTTTTCATGATCATATCCTCTCTATCTAGGATGAACCGGACTATACGGAAGTCGAAATGGGAATTGTAGGTAGTATAGGGATCGCCCACCTTCACTACGCCATGGGCGCTTAGAACGGCTACTGATTCTAGAGTAATCGGGTATGCAGTTTGCGGGGATGCGAATCGTCGTCAACTATGAACTAATTTTCTGGCGCGCTCCAAATACTGCTGCCGGAACTGCGTAGGCGTGACATGATTCTCGCGCAGGAAGAGGCGGTTAAGCTCCTGGGGGCTGCTGAAACCCACTTCATAAGCGATCGCCCGCACCGGCAAATCGGTCTCTAGCAGCAGGCGACGCGCTTCGTTCAGGCGGCGCAGATTGCGATAGGCGATCGGAGTGGTGTTCAGGGCGAGTTGAAACAGGGCGCAGCAGTGCGACCGGCTGAGGTAAGCCGCGCGGGCCATCTCGTCAAGCGACAGCGGCTCCGCAAAAGACCGTTCGATGAGCAGCAGAATCGGATGAATGCGCTTGAGCGCTTCGCGGCGGCGCATATTGGGGAATTGCACATGCGGGCGCTGCAGCAGACGCCGGGTGAGGTGTCCCATCGTCTGCAGGATCAGTCCAGCCACAATCACTTCCCAGGCATGATCCCGCGCCAGCCCTTCTTCGCGAATGGTGTGCAGCAGGCGCGTCACCGTCGGCACAACCGGATCATCAAGCGGTATCAGTGGATTTTCAGAGGCAAACTCAGGTATAAAGGGCAGTTGGGTCTCAGCGCGCATCTGGCCAACCCAACTATTCCACAGGAGTGCTGCTTGAAAGTGAATCACGAATAATGATGTGGTCGGCGTCTGGCTGTAACACATGTGCGCTTTGCCATCGTCGATGATGTAGATGAGCCCTGGGTAGTAAGGATATTCGCGGTCCTCAATCGTTAGGATGCCTTGGCCATGATGGATCAGGCCAATCTCGTAGGTGTCATGCCAGTGCTGGGGGGGTTGATCGTAGGCATGCAGTTCACCGTCGCCCAACCAGAACATATAGTCGCGTTCGGCCAGATAGGCGCGGCTGAGCGCCGGCTCAAAAACGGGAGGCAGCTTGCGCCAATCAAACATCGTCCGCTGAGCTCCAGCTTAAAGCACAGCTATCTATCCTCGATGCAATGAACCAATCTTATTCTAAACCATTTTGGGAGGCGAACCCATGCAGTTGACCGACTCTGCGTTCTCACATCTGGATTGGATCACTCGGCTGTCGCAGGCGCAGACGCGCTCGATCAGCGCTGAGAATTTCACCGGCGAGAAAGGCAAGGGCGGTATGGCGACCACTGGCACGGGCATCCCTGGGCCGGCGGAGCATCTCGGTCAAGGTTGGAAGGTATCACCTTGCATTATCATTGAACCGTTCACAACCGTTACTCTGGCCGAAATCGCTGGCCCAGGCGCGATCCAGCATATCTGGCTCACGGTTGCGCCGCAGCACTGGCGCGCATTGGTGCTGCGTTGTTACTGGGATGATGAGGAGACGCCCTCTATCGAAGTGCCATTGGGCGATTTCTTCTGCAACGGCTGGTGCGTGCGCAGCAACGTCAGTTCGATTCCGGTCGCCGTCAATCCAGCCGGGGGGTTCAACAGCTACTGGCCGATGCCGTTTCGCCGCCGCGCTCGCATCACGCTCCAAAGCCTGACCAAAGATAGGATACCCGGTTTCTTCTATCAGATCACCTATACACTAACTGAAATTCCCGAAGACGCCGGTTACCTGCACGCTCAGTGGCGGCGCAGCAACCCGCTGCCGTATAAGACTGTGCATACACTGCTGGATGGTGTGCAGGGTCAGGGGCATTATGTCGGCACGTATCTCGCTTGGGGCGTGAATAACAATGGCTGGTGGGGCGAAGGCGAGATCAAATTCTACCTAGACGGCGATGTAGACTTCCCGACCATTTGCGGCACGGGCACTGAAGATTATTTTGGCGGCGCATGGGGCTTTGAGCAGCCGCCGGGCGAATACGGCCTGTATTCGACGCCATACTTGGGACTGCACCAGATTATCAAGCCGGATGGGCTGTACCGCTCTCAGCAGCGCTTTGGCATGTATCGCTGGCACATTCCCGATCCGATTCGCTTCCAAAGCGATCTGCGCATGACTATCCAGGCGCTCGGCTGGCGTTCAGAAGGGCGTTTCTTGCCGCTGCAAGACGACATCGCCTCGACCGCGCTGTGGTATCAACGCGAGCCGCATGCGCCATTTCCGGCGCTGCCTGACCGCGACTATCTGGAAGTCATCTAGATCGGTTCAAGACGCAGCACTGTGCCCGACTCGCTGGACAATCCGATGAGGCACGACGTTTACAGGGCGTGTGAACCGATGTAATCTAACTGCCAACGTCGTTGATCGAAACGCCACAGCCCTGCCGCCTGCGCCGCCCGCAGCGCCTCGCGGTACTCTGCCGGCGTGAGGCGGCGATTGATCTCCGGGTAGCGGCTCTCGCTCACCCTGCCTGCCGGATAGTACTGCGCCATCACGTTGATGTAGGTGTCCGGCGACACCTCGCGCGATAGAAACTGCATGATCGCCCGCGTTTCCTCGATTAGACCGGGCATCACTAGATGCCGGACGAGCACGCCGCGCCGGGCCAGGCCGTCCTCGTCTAGCTTCAGCGGGCCAACCTGCCGGTGCATCTCCTGAATAGCCGCCCGCGCTGCCGCCGGATAATCCTCAGCTTTCAAATAGCGGCGGGACAGTGCCGCATCCCACAGCTTGAAATCCGGCATGTAGATGTCCACTAGACCATCCAGCAGCCGCAGGCTTTCGAGCGAGTCATAGGCTGATGTGTTGTATACGAGCGGCAGGCGCAACCCGTCTTCAACGGCGATCACCAGCGCTTCGATGATCTGGGGTACGACGTGCTCCGGCGTCACCAAGTTGATGTTATGACAGCCTGCCGACTGCAAAGCGAGCATGATGGCGGCCAGCTCCTCAGGCGTCACCTCGACGCCGCTGGGCGTCTGGCTGATGTCGAAATTCTGGCAGAAGACACAGCGCAGATTGCACCAGGCGAAGAAAATCGTCCCGCTGCCGTGCCAGCCGCGTAAGCAGTCCTCCTCGCCAAAGTGTGGGAAATAACTGGCTACGTGGGCGTAACGGCCGATTTTGCACGCGCCAGTTTGATCGGCTAGTCGGTTGACACCGCAGCGGCGCGGACAGGCGCAGCATGCGGCCAACTGCTGGCGCGCCTGCTCAGCCCGCCGCTGCAGCTCGCCGGAGCGATATGCGGCCAGATAAGCCGGCTCGAAATCGGCGCGGGCGATCCGAAATGACTTTTGCTCTATCGATGCTGTCATGCTGCGTGCCTCCATATGCCTGGAATAGGTGTGTGGCATCGCGGGCAGATGCCCGTCTCAGTCAGACGATTCGCCAGCACGTGAAAGCCCAGACGTTCCACTAGTGTGAGCTGACAGGTCGGGCAGAAGGTGTGTTCATACATCTCCACCTGTCCCGGCCGGTTGCCAGCGTAGACATAGTGCAGCCCTTCTGCGTAACCGATTTCTACGGCGTGTATCAGCGCCCGCGCGCTGGTGCTGGCGGGTTCGCGCATCCGGTAGTCAGGGTGAAACGCCGTCACATGCCAGGGGATATCGGGCGACACTGACTGGATGAACTGCGCCATGTCGCGCACTTCTGCGTCAGAGTCATTGAAACCTGGCACCAGCAGCGTGACGATCTCCAGCCAGAAGCCACGTTCATGCACCATGCGGATGCCATCCAGGATATGCTCTAACACCGCTCCTAGCTGCCGGTAGCTGGCAGCGTTCAGGGTTTTCAAGTCAATTTTGTAGGCGTCGGTGTGCGGACGCAGATAGTCCAGCGCTTCTGGCGTGGCATTGCCGTTCGAAACGACCATCGTCGCCAGCCCGGCTGCCTTGGCCTGCTTGAAGATATCTGCCGCCCATTCGGCGGTGATCAGCGGCTCGTTGTACGAACTGACGACGCAGCGCGCCCCCCAGCGCAGCGCCAGGTCAACCAGCCGATGCGGCGTGATTTCCACTGGGGCGGTGCCGGCTGCGGCGTCGCGCAGCGCCTGCGAGATGTTCCAGTTCTGGCAGTAAGGGCAGCGCATGTCACAGCCGAGCATGCCGAAGGTGAGCGTCAGCGCGCCGGGGAAGACATGATAGAACGGTTTCTTCTCGATGGGGTCGCAGCCGATCGAGGCAGTGTAGCCCCAGGGGACATATAACCTGCCTTCATGGTGGTAGCGCACCTGGCAAACGCCGCGCCCGCCGGGGCTGATCTTGCAGCGGTGGGCGCAGGCCAGGCAGCGCACTTTGCCGTCGGCCAGGTTCTCGTATAGATCGCCGACGCGCGTCAGCGCATCAATGCGATGCGACAGCGCTGTATCGCCCGCTAACGGCTCCCGCACGGGTGTAGTTGGCTGTTTGCCTGCCATCTTTCCCCTCGCTCCGCCGCATCCAGCGGCGGCTCACCCCTGGCCGTAGCCACCTCTAAGTTGTCCAGCTCAACAAGCAGTCCGATCACCCCAGTTTATAGCCGAATTTGCGCAGCAGGTCTTTACGCCAGGCGATACCAGCGTCGTCTTCAAGTCCCTTGCTCTTGAAACCGTCTATCACGCCGATCACACCACGTCCCTGCTCCGTTTCAACGATGATCACCTGAGTCGGGTTAGCGGTCGCGCAGAAGACGCGCGCCACCTCCGGCACTTGTTTGACCGCGTTCAGCACGTTGATGGGATAAAATCCCTCGCCCAGGAAGATGATGAACGTATGCCCGGCCGCCAGCGTCAGCGCATTTTTCTGCGCCAGTTCGATCATGGCCGCGTCCGTGCCGCTCCAGCGCACCAGACATTCGCCCGACGCTTCACAGAATGCTAGGCCGAATTTGATCCCCGGCACTGCCGTGACCAGCGCCTCGTGAAGATCCTCAACTGTTTTGATGAAGTGGCTCTGTCCCAGGATGAAATTGATCGGGGCTGGCTTTTCAATGGCGACGATGCTCAATTCCATAATCGTCAGCGCTCCTTGTCGTGTTGAGCTACTCAGGTTCATTATAACATTGTGCGGGGCCAGATTGTGCGCTCAACCTGCTGGCCGGCGCGGCCAGATGACGGTCGCGGTCGTCCCCTTGCCAGCGCCTTCGCTGTGGAGGGTGATCGAGCCGCCGTAAGCTTCGACGATCGACTTCACCAGCGCCAACCCCAGGCCAGTGCCGGGGATCTCGCGCGAGCGCGCCCGATCAGCCCGGTAGAAGCGCTCGAACACGTGGGGCGCATGCTCCGGCTCGATGCCGCGCCCAGTATCGCGGATGACTATCTGTGCGCCAGCCGTGTGCGCGCTCAACGTTAGCGTCACCGTCCCGCCTTCTGGCGTATATTTGATCGCGTTATCCAGCAAGTTCCGAAACACAACGGTCAGATGGCTGAGGCTGGCGCTGACTATCGGACTATCAGCCGGCGCTGACCACTCAAGCCGCAGCCCGCGCGCCCGCGCCAACTGCTGCATCTGCTGGTACAGGTTGTTCAAGAATCGCGCCAGGTCAATCTCCGTGTCGCCCAGTTCCGCGCGACCGGCATCGAACCGCGACAGCAGCCCCAAATCCTCGATTAACGCTCCCAGGCGCGCCACTTCGTCGTCCACTTCGGCGATGTAGCGGCGCATCGTGGCCGCATCCAGCGTCGGATCGCTGCGCAGCGCTTCGGTGCGCAGACGGATGGCCGTCAGCGGCGTCCGCAGCTCATGCGAGGTATTGCTGGCGAACGCCCGCTGCTCGTTCAACATGCTCTCAACCCGGTGCGCCATCTCATTGAAAGCCCGCGCGACCTGCCCGATCTCATCATCGGCAGCATACGTGACGCGGTGCGCCAGGTCGCCCTGTGATAACCGGAGCGCCGACTGGCGCAGCGTCTCCAGCGGGCGGACGATTGAGCGCGATACCGCCAGCGCCGCCGCCAGCGCCGCCGCCGTCACCAACGCGAACACCAGCCCCAGCGCCGCCCAGCGCTCAAGGACCAGCGCCTGCAAATTGTCCAGCGGCACGCTCAATTGGGCGACCACGTCGGCGCGCCGCTCGCTGCCCACCACGGCCGCTGTGAACAGCGCCGAGCGCCCTTCGTCGTTCAGCCGCTGGACGACCGCTGCGCTCCCACGCAGCGCCGTCTCAACTTCCGGCAGGTTCTGGAGCATGAGCATCATGCGGCGCTCGATGCCAGAAACCGGCATCAGCCTAAGCCGTCCGCCGACTTGCATCTCATAACTGGCGATGAGCTGCCGCAGTTCATCGCTGAAAGCCGCCCCAGGGCCTGCCGCGATATACGGGCTGACACCCTGCGCGATCAAACGCATCTCGTTCACCAGCCGCTGTTCGTAGTCCTGCCGCGCCGCCGACGAAATTTGCCCGCCCGCTACCAGCGCGAAGGCCGCAAAACTGAGCACCAGGATGCCGATGTAAGCGGCGATCAACCGCGTGCGAATGCTGAATGAGGGAAGAGGAAACCTCATGATTCGTCGCCCGCCACAAATCGGTAGCCAACGCCGCGCACCGTCTGGATATAGCGGGGCTGGCTCGGATCGTCTTCTAATTTTTCGCGCAGCCATCGGATGTGCACATCGAGTGTGCGCATATCGCCTAACCAGTCTGTACCCCAAACCTTATCGAAGATCGTCGCCCGGGTGACCACTTCGCCCGCATTGGCGACTAGCAGACTCAGCAGTTCAAACTCTTTGTAACGCAGCGCCAGCTCGCGATCACCTTTGAACACCTGGCGCCGCTCTAGGTCGATCCGTATGTCGCCGGCCGTAATCGGCTGATTGTGCGGCATGCGGTGCAGGTCAAACTCAACCCGCCGCAGCAGCGCCTTGATCCGGGCTGCCAGCTCGCGCGTGCTGAAGGGTTTGACGAGATAGTCGTCCGCGCCCAGTTCCAGCCCCAGAACCCGGTCAATCTCTTCATTAAGGGCGGTCAGCATGAGAATCGGGACGACGCTCTGCCTGCGGATGGCCTTGCACACCTCCCAACCATCCATCGCCGGCAGGAGGATGTCCAGGATTACCAGATCAGGCTCACGGGTCAGCGCCAGTTCCAGGCCGGAAGCGCCGTCATAAGCCGGCAGAACGGTATACCCTAGGCCAGAGAGAGCGCGAACTACGGGCTCTACGATCAGTGGGTCGTCTTCGATCATGACGATCAACGGCATGTCAGCGCTGTCGCTCCCTCAGCAGGACATCTGCACTCAGTATCGCACCTTTTGACCCACGCTATCCACTCATTTAAGATGGATTTAAGGATATTTGAGGCGCAGATAACCACCATCGGCAGCGGCCGTGCTAGGGTATGAAAAGTGGACATTGCCACCAAAAAGATCACATAGAAAGCGGACAAGCAGAGAAGGAGAAATGGACACCATGCGTAAGTTCGCAGGCTTAGTAGGAACAGCGCTGGTCATCCTGGCGATCACTGCTGGGGCGCTGGTCGCCCAGGACAGCGGTTCGAGCGCGCCGGCGACAACTGCCTGGTTGGGCGTCGCTGTGAGCGAACAGGATGATCAGGTCGTGATCGTGCGCGTGCAGGCTGGGTCGCCTGCCAATGCCGCCGGTTTACTGATCGGCGATGTGATTGTGACCTTCAATGGCGAAACGGTGGCTTCAGCCAGCGATCTGGTCGCCAAGGTTCGAACCGCCGCGCCGGGCGACACCGTCGCGCTGGAAGTGCTACGCCACGGCGTCAGCCGCACTCTTGAAGTCACCCTGGGCAGTGCGCCGCCTGCAGGGCGGTTGGGGCGCGCCATCATCACCCAGGATCCTCTCTCATGGGCGCAACGGCTGCTCCACGCCGACCTTAAGGCGGTGGATGACGGCTTCGAAGTCGTCAACGTGCTGGTCAGTTTCAACCCGTTTGACCTCCAGGTGGGCGATATCGTGACCGCCATCAATGGTCAACCGGTGGCTGAACTCACGCCGCAGACTCTGGCCGAAAGCATGATGAAGGCTGGCTCGCCCGTCCTGAAGGTGACGGTGAAGCGCGCCGGCGAGGAAGTCACCCTCGAAAGCGATTTCCCCGGCATCGGCATGCATCTACGCCTGTTCCCCGGTTTCGATCTGGACTTCGACTTCCGGCGTGGTTTTGGCCGGGGGGACTTCGGGCCGCGCGGTGGACAGATGATGCCTCGCGGTTTCTTCTTCGGCTTGCCGGATCCGCAGACACCTCCAGACGATAACACGCAGAATAGCATGCCGGTCGTCCCCACCGGCGAGTCAGCCTGATCTGCGCTCTGGGCAGAGGCAGAAGTTCGCCTCTGCCCCTCTCGGTTTTCCCGCTAACACAGGTCAAACGGGGGTGAGCGGCGGACGTTCCGCGCGAGGGGGAAAGCGCTCGCCCTCAGCCTGAAGCGCCCTGGCAAAGGTTTGCAGCGACTCGGCGGAAGCAGAGAATCGCAGAGTCGCGATATTGTTCTCCCGCGGGTACAGCACCTTGACCGGCGGTTGAAACTCGTCCATCAGATGTACCGCCAACCCCGCCACTGCGTTGTCGGCGTCGCGCAGCACTTCCAGGCGAATATCTGGCTCAGAAAAACTAAAACTGGTCGCTCCGGTTGCACGTCCCGCACTGACATCCAGCAGCCAGCGAATGCACTCCTGGAGCTCCCAGGTCAGTGCCGCCGCGTCCTCTACCTGCCAGCGCCAAGCGCCGTGAATCATCGTCAGCGTCACACGAACCACCAGCCAGTTGGCGTCAAAAGGGTCGCTCACGCCATCCTGGAACTCGTAATCGGCGATCGAAATCTCCAGGCGAAACCGGTCATTAGTCAAAACCGCCGCCATCGTTCACTTACTCCCAATGTGCCTCAGCCGGCGCCAAAATGACGCCGCGCTGCATATCAGCCTAAACCATGTTATCATAATCTCAAGGCAGCAGCCTGATCTTTCGCACCGAACGGCGACCCGGAGTGACGTGTGTATGCCTGCGAATGTGGATGGTATGGTGCGCGAAGGCATCTCGGCCTATCGCGCCGGTAAAAAAGATGAAGCGCGCGCGCTGTTGATGCGCGCAGTTGAGATTGATGAACATCATGAGCAAGCCTGGCTGTGGCTGAGCGCGGTCGTCGAATCAACTGAGGAACAAGTGATCTGTCTAGAGAACGTTCTGGCCATCAACCCGGCAAACGAGCGCGCGCGGCAGGGGTTGGCCATGCTGCGCGCTCAGAAACCGGCCGCCAGCGCGCCGCCCAAAGCAGATGATGACATCCTGGCGAGCGCGAGCTTCACTGCCGACTTTTCTCCATTCTCGCCGTTCACTACGGGCTTAGAGGGCGATGCGGACGAACTGCCGACTTCGATCGAATGGGCTGCATCGCCGCTGGAGACGCCGCTGATCGTGGATCCGCCCACTGCTACCAGCAGCGCCAGCTCGATACGTGCTGTGCCGGAGCCTTCCGCATCGGAGTATGACGACTGGGTGAGCAACTTGAACCTCGGCTCTAAAGGCGGCAGCAGTTTGCTGGACGACATGCTGCCCACTGCAGTCAACGACGACGTGGCCCAATTCATGTCGGGTGCATTCGAGGAAGAAGAGGATGATCTGTCCAGCCTGCGCGACGCCAGCATCGTTGACGATGACCTGCTGGCTGGCGGACCGTTTTCAACCGCTGATCTGGACACGATGCCGGCAGCCGAAGCGCTACCCCGGCCTGCGGTAGAAACGCGGCTACCCGCTGCGGCTGAGGCCGACAGCGTATTAGATGACCTCGTCAGCGACGATCTGCCGCTGGAAATCGAAGAAGATTACGACCATGCCACGCTTGACGCTCCCGATCCGTCTGAACTTTTCCGGTTCATCCCTCAGGAGATCACGCCGACCCGACTGCCGGGCACGGTCGAGCGCTATCCCCTGCTGGTGATCCTGGGGCTGCTGGCCGGCATTGCGCTCAACATCGGTGCGGTGGCGCTGTTGGTGTCGCAGCTCGTGGCCAATTAGACCGGCGAAATGCTTGACACGCTCAAAGACGCGCGCTATGCTAACCGCCGTTCGAGACAAGGGAAATGCGGCAGCAGTGGCTCAACATCCGGCAGTTTTCGGCTTGACTATGGGCATGGGTACTGGTCCTCACCGACGGGTGCAGGGGGACTGCCGCTTGCCATAGGCTGCCAGCCTGAGGTCAAGAGACGAAGCGTGTGGAACCCCCACACGCTTTTTTGTTGCCGCGCAGCACAGGAGCGAAGAGCGTATGAAAACCCTCACGATGAAATTCGGCGGAACCTCCGTCGGCACTCCCGAAGCGATCGCCAGCGTCGTCGGAATCATTACGCAGTCCATTCAGCAGGGGAACCGGGTCGTCGTCGTCGTATCGGCCATGGCTGGCGTCACCGACCTGCTGCTAGAGTCGGTCAAAATGGCGGAGTCCGGCAACCGCTGGGGCTACCTGTCCACCGCTCAAAAGCTGCGCGACCGGCATGAGGAAGCGCTCAATCTGCTGATCACGCCCAGCCAGAACCGCGAGCGCGCCCTGGCCGAAATCGCCGAGATGCTGGATGAGTACACTGAAATCTGCCAAGCGATCAACATCCTCAAGGAAGCCACCCCGCGCATTCTAGACGCCGTAGTCTCATATGGCGAACGCCTGAGCAGCCGGGTAGTCGCTGCCGTGCTGCGGCATCACGGCGTCAGCGCGCGGGCGTTCGATGCCGGCGAATTTTTAATCACGAACGACGCTCACCAGCAGGCTGTGCCACGCTGGGATGTGACCCAGGCACGCATCGAACAGAAGCTGAACCCTCTCCTCGACCAGGGTGTAACGCCCGTCATCACCGGCTTCTTGGGGGCGACCGAGACGGGCGCGGTGACTACGCTGGGGCGCGGTGGCAGCGATTACAGCGGCGCTATCTTTGCCGCCTACACGCACAGCGACGAACTCATCATCTGGACCGATGTGGACGGCGTCATGACCACCGATCCTCGTGTAGATCGCCGCGCGCGGGTGCTGCCGTATGTTTCATATCAGGAAGTGGGGGAGCTGGCTTTCTACGGGGCTAAAGTGCTGCACCCCAAAACGGTGCAGCCCATCATTGATCGTGGCATGCCGGTGCGCGTGCGCAACACCTTCAATCCCAGCCATCCCGGCACGCTCATCAGCGCCAACGGCGAGACCACGTCAACCGTCATCAAAGCTGTGACCAGCGTGCGCAATGTCAGCCTGCTGACGGTCAGCGGCAGGGGGATGATCGGCGTGCCAGGCATCGCAGGCCGCACCTTTCTGGCGGCGGCGCGGGCTGGGGCCAATATCCTGATGATCTCTCAGTCGTCCTCCGAGCAGAGCTTCTGCTTTTTGGTGACCGACAAGTCCGCCCAGGATGTGAAGTTGGCCATCGAGCGCGAACTGGCGGCCGAGATCGCCAGCAAAGACGTGGATCGGGTAGAGATTCAGAACGACGTCGTGATCATCACCGCCGTCGGTTCCGGCATGCGCGGCACACCCGGTGTGGCCGGGCGCGTGTTCTCGGTCATGGGCGAAGCTGGCATCAACGTCGTCGCCATCGCCCAGGGATCGTCAGAGTGCAGTATCTCGTTCGTTGTCGAGGAGCGCAACCTGGAACGCGCCGTGACCGCCTTACACGACCTGGCGCTGGAGAACGTCAGTTCATAGTAAAGCCCGCAGCCCAGTCAACAGACGTTCCAGATCATCGGGCGTATTGTAACCTTGAAACGACAAGCGTATGTGAGGACGTCCGTTCCAGATGACCAGCGGCACTTCGACGCGGTACTGATCGTACAACTGGTTTTTGACCGCTTCGGCGTCACAGGGAGGCAGCGGCGCGGTCACCATCTGGCCGAACCAGTCGGGCGAGTCGGCGACGATAGGCTCTAGGCTGGTCAGCGACGCCAGGCGCTCACGCGCAGCGCGAGCGAGGTCATGGCACCGAGCGCGCACATCAGCCCAGTCGCGCTCAGCCTGAAAATCAATCGCCGCCGGAACCGCCAGAAAAGCGGCCAGATCGCGCGTGCCCTGCCACTGGTTACGCGTCACGAAACTGGCTTCAGGCAGCCAGCCCCAGCTGATCACGAGAGGTTCCAGCCAGCGATGGTGGTCGCGCCGGGCATACAAAAACCCAGAGCCCTTCGGCGCGCACAGCCACTTGTGGCAGTTGCCAGCATAGAAATCGGCATCCAGCGCTGCCAGATCGAGCGGGACATGACCGGGCGCGTGGGCTCCGTCCACAATCGTCAGGATGCCGGCGGCGCGCGCCCGGCGACAAATGGCTGACACAGGCAGGATCAGGGCAGTGGGCGAGGTGATGTGACTGACGAAGATGGCGCGCGTTCGCGGCGTCACGCCGCGCCACAGCGCTTCGACCACCTCATCAGCCGACAGAAACGGCGGCGTCAGCCGCTGGCGGCGGTAATGCGCGCCCGTCCTGGCGCAGATAAACTCCCACAGATAATCCATCGCGCCATATTCGTGATCGGTCGCCAGCACCTCATCGCCCGGCTGTAGGGCTAGGGAACGAGCGACTAAGTTGATCGCGAAGGTGACATTAGGCACAAAGATGAGATCGTCAGCGCTGGCCCCTATGTAGGCGGCCAACCGCGCCCGCGCTGCGTCCAGCCGTTCATCAGCGCGACGGCCTAGAAATTCGACCGGCTGCCGCTCTAATTCGCGCTGCCACCGTTGGTAGTCCTCGAACACTGGCAGCGGACAGGCACCAAACGAACCGTGGTTGAGAAAGGCGATGGCGGGGTCGAGCAGGAACTGAGAGCGCAGGGACTCAGCCGTGTTCAGAGGTTTTCTCCAAGACGAGCAGATGTGACAAGCCAAATTGATCCAGAACGGTGCCCTCGAAACGGTACAGCATATCGCGCAGCCAACGCCCCGGTTCCCCCAACCGTCCGATGATGTTGTCATAGCCGCCATACACGCGGTGATGGACGACCACGCGCACCGGGCAGCCAGCAAACAGCCGCCGCAGCCCTCGCGCGGTGTAGGCGCGCACATGCGGCGCTAGCCGGTTCCGCCACCGGTCAGGCAGATAATTGATCAGCGGCGTATTGCCGAAGTGGTAGCGTCCGCGCCAGTAGTGGCCATGCGTCTCAAACGGATACCAACGGTTGGGAGCGAAAATGATCAGCCGCCCGCCGGGCTTCAAAACCCGCACCATCTCACGGGCAGCTAGACCGTCATCGGTCACGTGCTCTAGCACCTCATGCGACAGCACCGTGTCAAAGACGCCGGCCGGATAGGGCAGATATTCGGCCGCTGCCACCACTGCGTGCGGCGTCTCAACTTGAGCCTCGCGCACCCGGTCAGGCTCTATATCGACTGCTTCTACCTGGGCTGCGTAGCGCTGCCGGATCTGCGAGGCATACATGCCCACGCCACAGCCGTCCACCAGCACCCTAGCGCTGTCGAGCTGGGCAAAGCGCGCGATCATCTGGAGCCGGCGCTCTTGGCCTGCGCGCCACACATAGCTGGGTTCGCCGCGCAGCGCGGCCAAGTCAGAGGGCATAAGTCGCTGCGTTTATGACATCAAGCAGATCGAAGATCACGAACCACTGCTGGTATTGAGACGCTCCATCGCCGCCACCGCCAGCTTAGTTTGAGCCACCAGCGACCTGGAGACTGGACGCGCGCCAGGGGGAGGGGTAGATCGCTCTTTGACCGGGACGAGCACAGTGATGGTTGTGCCGCGCCCCGGAGCGCTTTCCATGTTCAGCGTGCCATCCAGCAGTTGAGCGCGCTCGCGCATGTTGATCATCCCCAAATGGCCGCCGCGGGTGAGCGAGTTCTTCTCGGCGGCCGCCACATCGAACCCCTTGCCGTTGTCGGCGATGCGCACCATCACGACATCGTCTTGGCGTGTCAGGCTGATGCTGATCAGTTCCGCCTGCGCATGTTTGCGCGCGTTGCCCACCGCTTCTTCGATGATGTAGAAGATCACGCCCTGCTGGTGGATATCCAGCGAACTCTCCACATCGGGGCCCACTCGCACCGTCACGTTTTGGTTGTGGGTTTCTTTCATCTTCTCGGCAAGCTGGTGCAGCGCCGCCGTCAAACCTTGGTTCTCCAGCACCAACGGCCGCAGCGTGAACAGCATATGGCGAATCTCTTTGGTGGTGCGCCGGGCGATGTCTTCAACTTTCTTGAGTTCGTTGGGCACTTCTTCGGGCGTCTTTTCGAGCATACGGGCGATGATACTCATCCGCATCGCAATAGCGGCTACGTCTTGAGTAGGACCGTCATGCAGATCGCGCGCCAGTTTCTTGCGCGCATCTTCTTCAACTTCTACCAACCGGTCGCGCTCGTCGAGCAGATTCCGATACAGCACCGCATTCTGCAGCGCCACTGTGGCCTGAATCCCGATGGCCATCAGCAGCTCGGTGTGCTCATCGGTGAAGGCGTCTGGAATATCGCACCCATACACTAGGATGCCAAAAGTGTCCCAGCCTGCTTTGAGCGGGATACAAAGCACGGAGCGTGTGTCATGAAAGCCGGTGAAATACTGAAGTTCGGGATCTTTGCGCGCTGGCCCGCCGAAAACGGGGACGCCCTCGCTCAAGGCCTGAGCGATGATGCCCTGCTTGCCAGGTATTGTCACCATCTGATCTTGGCGCGAAAGGCCGCGGCCGGTGACTACGTACAGCATGTTGCTCCCCTGCTGCATCAGCAGGACGGCGCTAACCAAGCGTTCGCGGCCGCGTTTGCGGAATTCGCGCAGTCCCAGCGTGCCGGCGCTGAGCGCTGCCGCCAGGATTTTCTCAAAATCGAGCGTCTTGCTGAGGGTGGCCGACATCTCGTAGATGGCGTGTGTGCGCTCACGCAGATCTTTGAGCTGTTCCAGGTACGACTGGATCATCTGGTCGAATTCCTGTTCGCGTCGTCTCGACCACCGCTCTCGGACAAATGACCAAGCACAGGTTACAGCGCCTATACCAGCGACCGTCCAGAACGCCCTGGCTCGCGTCGCCAGCTCTGGACCTAACCCGTTCAACCCGCCGGACATCACGGCGAGCGCAGCGGCGCACGCCGCTAGCACGCCCACCGCCTGTATCGCCCCCAGCAGCGGCCCCAGACGCAGGATGCCCGAAGTCATCAGCAAGCCGCCGATCATCGCCAGCAGCAGTTCATCCCCGCGGACGGCATAGACGAGGAGACCCGCGGCCAGCCAGTCCCCAATCAGCAGGATGAAAGGCAAAGCCGGCTGCATCGCCGCGAACACGGATAAGACTGCATACAAGATGACGGCCGCTGCCGCTGTTTCCAGCCCCAACAGGACATCGCTGGTCACATAACTGGCGGCGCCCTCCGGCCTGCGGGCTGTCAGCAGTACCGCCCCCAACAGGACGAGCGCCGCCACCCGGATGCCGACTAATCCCCAATCTCGCCAGTCTGCGGATTTCAGGTCGCCCATACTCAACGTGCCGCTATTCTGACCGACAAAAAATGATTTCGGACGATTGGACTATTTGTACACTACCATGCACTCTAGGATTGTTCAAGTCAAGAAGGCATGAAAAAAGCGAGCCAACCTTTTCTTAAGGCTGGCTCGTGGTATAAAGCTTGGGCGCGGAGGGGCTCGAACCCCCGACCTCACGGATGTGAACCGTACGCTCTGACCAACTGAGCTACGCGCCCGATTGCAATTTGTGAAGAAAAGTATAGCATAATCCCCTGCGCCTAACAAGACTGAGGATGCTCAAATGCGCTGGATTCTGCTGGTCATGTTGTGCGCATGCGCCGCCGCGCCGCCATCTCTAACTGACTCAACGCCGCTGGAAGCGGTTAGCCCGGCCAGCGAGCGCTGGGAAGAACTGGCGCCTGGACTGGAAAGACGCGTTTATACGCCGCAAGGCGCGGCGTTAATGCAGCTTGTCGCGCTGCGCATTGATCCGGCACGCTATACCTTCCGCGTTCATTACCAACCCGGCGCAGCGCTGTCCACCGCCGAGTGGGAAGCGCAGCTTCCTGACGCAGTTGCCTTCATCAACGCCAATTTCTTCACCGATCAGTACCAGATCTTGGGGCTGCTGGTGGCTGATGGCATCGTCTATGGCCAACCGTTCACCGACCGCGGCGGCACGTTCCTCGTCGAAAACGGCCAGCCGCGCATCTTTTCCAACCTGGTCGAGCAGTATGCTGGCGGCGCTGACCAGGCAGTGCAAGCCTTCCCGATGCTGGTCCTGGATGGACTGGCAGCCTACAACAACCCGCGCGCCAGCCGCCGCCCCACGCGGCGCAGCCTGATCGGACAAGACGCGCAGGGGCGCATCGTGTGGATGGCCACCCCCGCCCTCGGCCAGTCGCTGCCTGAGCTGAGCGCTTATCTGGCCGCCGCCGACTTGGAGCTGACCGCCGCGTTCAACCTGGACGGCGGCGGCTCTACGCTGCTGGTCGTGCGTTCTCCTGGGCGCGACACTTTTCGCATCACTGCTTTCGATCGCGTCCCGGCTGTGTTGGCTATCTACCCGCTGTCTTCGTGAAAGTCTCGCTCAACCGCGGCCAGCCTCTAGCATTGTGTGTTATAGTAAGGCGTGTCTACAGATCGAGGCGAAAGAGCGTATGATGCCAAACTGGGAATATCTGGTCGTCTATATCCAAGCGCGCGAACCTTTGCCCGGCGCTGAAAGTCAAGGCGTAGACGTCTTCGCCAACGCAGATAAATTCACCGAACAGCTCAACAAATATGCCAGCGGCGGCTGGGAGCTGATGAATTTTGAATGGGATGGCGACCGGGGAGCACGCGCTGTATTCAAGCGTCCCAGGGGCTGACTGTACCCAGCCTTAAGGGTCAGTCCCGCGGCGCTGGCAGAAGCGGCTGAACGAGCGACGCGACCGAACAATCTGGCTATCAACGGCGGCGCGCCGCTGCTCTACCCGCTCAATTTCAACCATGATATCGCGATTGATCTTGCAAAACGCCCCAGGGCTCAACAGCGAGCAGCAAACCCGAGCCACCGTCTCATGCCAGACAGCAGACAGTATGACGCAGGCGTTAGGCTGCGCGCCTTGTGAGAACATAGCCTACAGCGCGCACGGCCGCCCGCTGGCCACTCACTTTGGCCTTAGGTGCATGCTGCTCGCCATTTTCTTCTGCGCGCATGTGGGGCTGGCAGTTCAGCCAGCGGTTGCCCAGACTGAGGCTGGACCGCTGCGCGTGGTCACCAAGCCGTTTGTCCCGCTGGTGTTTCGCGAAGGCGACCGGTGGCGGGGCTTCAGCATCGAGCTGTGGGAGGAGATCGCCCGGCGCATCGGCGTCACCTACGAGTGGATCGAGGTCACCACAGTGAGCGAGCAGCTGGAGGCCGTCGAGACCGGCCGCGCCGACGTCGCGATCGCCGGCATCAGCATCACCAAAGAGCGCGAGCAGCGGATTGATTTCTCGTATCCGTACTTCAACTCAGGCCTGCAGATCATGATCTCGGCGCAGGTCGCGAACCCGGACGTTTTCAGAATCATCAGCGGCATCATTTCGCCGGTCTTCTTGCAAGCGTTGATCGGATTAGGGCTGCTGATGCTGATGGCTGCTCATCTTATCTGGTTGGTTGAGCGTTCTCGGAACCCAGAGTTCCCGCGTGGGTACTGGCGCGGCCTGGGCGAGTCGCTGTGGTGGGCTGCCACGACGGTGGCCGCCGGCTTCGGCGATAAATCGCCGCGCAGTCCGCTAGGCCGTCTGATCAGCATCATCTGGATGTTCGCCAGCGTCATCCTCATCGCCAATTTCACCGCCGTCATCACGACCACGCTGACCGTTGAAGGGCTGACGGGGACCATTAACAGCCCGAACGACCTGCTCGGCAAGCGCGTTGTAACCCTGGCCGGCAGCACTGGCGCTCGCTATCTGACGCACGCCCGCATTCCAGCCTTCGCCGTGACCAAGGTTGATGAGGCCTTCGCGCTGATCGCCGGCGGCCAGGCGGATGCTATGGTCTACGATATTATGCCGCGAACGAAGGTCGGGGCGTAGTGCGCGTCCTGCCCGGCATTCTAGAACACGAGAACTACGGCATCGCGCTGCCCACTGGCAGTCCCTACCGGGAGCCAATTAACCAGGCGATCCTGGCGATGAACGAGGACGGCACGTACCGCCAGCTTTACGACCGCTGGTTCGGCGACGATCCGGGTCGGTGAACCCGGCGCATTCGCATCTTACCTGCTATCAACCCACACGGGCAGGTGGCCAAGCGCGATGATATTTGACCAGGTCGCCCGGTCGCCTTCGGTGAAGATAGCCGCTTCTGCCACCACCTGCGCCCCCGCCTTGCCCATGATGAGGCGCAGACCCTGAAGCGTGCTGCCGGTCGAGATGACATCATCTACAATGACGACCCGTTTGCCGGCTACCAATCCCCGATCTTTCTCGTCCAGAAACAGGGTCTGCGGCGCGCCGGTGGTGATGCTCAACGTCTCCGATTGCAATGCGTCGCCCATATAGGGTTTGTAAGACTTGCGCAGCACCACATACGGCAGGTTGTTCATCTGAACAGACAGGGCGTGCGCCAGCGGGATGGCTTTCGCCTCGGCAGTCACCAACGCATCGGGTTGATGAACGCGCAGTTGCGGCGCCAGTTCACGGCTGACCGCCTCCACCAATTCGGTATCGCCCAGAATGTTGAGGATGGCGATGCGCACACCGGGCTTAATCTCAAACAAGCGCAAATTGCGCTTGATCCCGGCGACTTCAACCGGAAACGTTTCATATGTGGTCATTTTGGCATGAACTCCTGGGAGCAAAAGCAGGCAGAAACAGGTTAGTCGTCCGCGTCGGGATCGCTGAACACCAGGTATTCATCGCCGATGCGAATGCTGTCGCCCACGCTGAGCGCGTGGAAGCCATCTAAGCGGGCGTCATTCACATACGTGCCGTTGGTGCTGCTCAAATCTTCCAGCAGCAGGCGGTCGCCATCCCGCCTGATCTGGCAGTGGAAGCGTGAGACCGAACGTCGGTCAATCACGATATCGTTCTGCGAGGCGCGCCCGATACGGATCAGCTCTTTTTCCAATGGGAACGCTCGTCGGTTCCACAGGACGAAGGTCGGCGCCATGCCTGCACGGCGTTCAGCCGTCACCGGCTTCATGATCCGCGACACCTCGCGCGTTCGCAGCATTTGCGAGCTTTGGTGCCGGTCGTGGGTGGTGTAGAAGGCCTGCGTCAGCATGGACTTGCGGCTGTAGCCCGTATAGGCCGCCGCGCCATGTTCCAGGTCTTTCGCCTGCCGGAGCAGCGACTCGCGCTCTTCGTCCAGGTCTTCACCTGTCAGCGACGATTGGGCGATCATATTGGCGGCAGACCGTAAAAATTGAGACGCCTCTTTGAAATCACCTGCATCTGCCGATCGAATGGCTTCGCGCCGCGCCTGCGCCGCCAGCAGCAGCAGCGCGGAACGGCGCACGTTCGCGTTCACCATCGGCGGCAGCGCGCCCGCCTGCGCCACGTTGATGCGTACTGGCAGTTCGATGACCCGATGCTGCGTCCCGGCTAGCATAATCTCGTCATATTCGAATCGCAGCATCGCGATCTGGCGTTCGCCCACCTCGCGCAGCGCCGGCACGCCCAGCTCTAGCACGAGCGTTTTGATCTCCTCGCCGAAGATATCGCCCAGACGGAACACGACGCCGTCTTTCAGACGTTCTGTCGGGTATGCGTTAAGCTGCCGCACGCTGGCGACCTGCGGCGTCAGTTGGAGCGTCACGACTAGGTTCTGGCCGACCACGTTCAGCAGCCCGCTCAACTCTTCCTGGAAAATCTGGGGGGTGACCTCTGGGCTTTCGATGAAGTAGAACGCGCCGCCGCCAGCATCAGCCATCGCCATCAGCAGATCTTCGTTGAAATCGCTGCCCAGACCCATCGTGGTGGTGCTGACACCTTCGTTGAACTTCTGCCGGGCCAGCGACACCAACCGAGAGTGATCGGTGATGCCGCGGTTTGCCAGGCCGTCGCTCATCAAGATCACCCGGTTCAGACGATCTTCCCGCCAGCCGGCGCGTACCAGCTTGCAGCCTTCCAACCAGCCGCCGCTGAGGTTGGTCGTGCCGCTGGCTTTGATGGCGGCGATGCGCTGGTTGATCAAATCTTTATGGGCGACGGGCTCCGGCGGCATCAGCACTTCGATCACATCGTTGTACAACACGATGCTCAGCAGATCTTCCGCCCCCAGGTTTTGCACCAGAAACTGGGCGGCATGGCGGGTGAAGGCCAGCTTGTCGCCGGTCATTGACCCGCTGCGATCGATCACCAACCCCAGGTTCAGCGGGCGGCGCTGGCTGGTCTTGAGCGCCGGCCCGGCCATCAGGCGCGCCATTAGATACAGCCGGTGAGGCTGTTCGACGGTCACCACATCATAGTCAAGGAGGAAATCGGCCTGCATGACGCTTGCTGTCCTGTGTGCGACTGCGGAAGGGTATTGTAGCACACATTTGAGCCGCAGGCAGGCGGGAGTTCACCGCGGCGCAGTTCGGCCGTTCACGATTTGACCGTCCACCAGGGTGATGATCCGGTCGGCGCGCCGGGCAAGCTGTGGATCATGCGTGACGATGACGACCGTCGTGCCCGAATCGCGACGAATCGTTTCCAGCGTATCCATTACCATCGCCCCCGATTCTGTGTCTAGGTTGCCGGTTGGCTCGTCTGCCAAGATCAGCGGCGGGTTATTCGCCAGGGCGCGGGCGATCGCCACCCGCTGCTGCTGCCCGCCGGACAATTCGGCTGGGCGGTGACGCATTCGGTCTTTCATACCGAGCATCGTCAGCAGTTCTTTGGCGCGTTTTTCTGGGTGAAATTGCCGCTTGCGCGCGAACTGCACCGGCAGCGAAACGTTCTCCAGCGCCGTGAGCGTTGGGATCAGGTTGAAGAATTGAAAGATGAACCCGATCTTCTCGTTCCGAATCTCGGTGAGTTGATCTTCGCTCATACGGGTGATATCCACGCCGTCAATCTCGATCCGTCCGCGCGTCGGCGTGTCCAGGCCGCCGATCAAGCCCAACAGCGTGCTCTTGCCGCTGCCTGATGGCCCGACAATGCCGACCATCTCCCCGGCGTAGATATCGAGGTCCACGCCGCGCAGCGCCCGGATCGTGTAGCTGCCCAGCGGCAGCTCTTTCTCCAGACCGCGTGTCCGGATCACCACGTTTGTTTCAGCCATGCACTTCATCACTCCTGAGCTCTTGACAAAACCATTGTATAGTACGCGGTGCATAGCGGGAAGTTGCTTTCATTGCTTTCATCTGAGCTCTGGACATAAATCTCAATTGTTGAGCTGCTAGACCGGCAGCAGTACTGCTGCCAGCCTAATCCGGGTCTCTTCTCTTGTCGATGAACTAGGAATTCTCCTAGTTACGGTCGGTTCCGGCGTTTTCTATAATCTCATATATAAGCGACGGAACACCTGCTGTGGAACAGTAGCTGTATGCGTCGCAGCCGTTAAGCAGATGAAATCACCTAAATCGGGAGACATACACAATAAATTTTTGTAGGCAAGCTTTCAACCCAACGCAAGCGAGCACTCAGACATGACGTTCGAGGGTGTTCGCGTAAACGTAAGGAGAGTTGGATATGACACAAGATGATAAGTTGTTAGACAAAGCACTGGCTGGTGACGACTCCAGTCGGCGCTCTTTTCTGGCTAAATTCGCCAGCGGTGTTTTTGCCGGCTTAGTCGCGCCAGCCCTAATGGGTGAGGCACAGGCTGTCAGCGCTGCTCCTGCTGAACAGGCACAACAAGATCTAGTGCCGTTGCCCGATCTACCAGATGCGGTAGAAGGAGAGCATCCAGTCGTCCGTATGATGCAAGACCTGCGGCGCGCGCTGCAAAAGCCGATGGCAGAACGCAAATGGGCAATGGTGATTGATCTACGTAAATGCACGGGTTGCAACGGCTGCAATATCGCCTGTGTGACCGAAAATAAGCTGCCGCCAGGGGTTACGTACCGACCCGTTATGACAGAAACTAGCGGCACTTTCCCCAATGTCAAACGCCGCTTCGTGCCGCGCCCTTGCCTGCAATGCAATAACCCCCCCTGTGTTCCAGTCTGTCCGGTTCATGCGACATACATGCGCCCAGACGGCATCACCATTGTGGACTACGACCGCTGCATTGGCTGTCGGTACTGCATGACCGCCTGCCCCTACTCAGCTCGCTACTTCGATTTTGGCAACTTTTACGGAGACAGCGAGGGGGGCGAACGCCAACCCTATGAACTGCTGCCCACACCAGAATATGGTCGAGACTATGACCGGGCCAGCGGCGCTTCTCCAATCGGAAATGTGCGCAAGTGTCACTTCTGCATCCATCGCATCGAGCGCGGTGATCTTCCCGCCTGCGTGTTGAGCTGCATGGGGCGGGCGACATACTTCGGCGATATGAACGATCCAACCAGCTTGGTTTCGGAGTTGATCGCCCAGCCTAATGTGATGCGGCTCAAAGAAGAATTGGGCACTGATCCCAAAGTCTTCTATCTGGTTTAGGGGGTATGATGATGACGACTAAACAACGGGAAAATACCATTTCGCGGCGGAATTTCCTGAAGGTGAGCGGCATCACTGCCGGCGGCCTGGCAGCTTACAGCGCACTCGGTACCGGCTTTTCGCGCATCAGCGCCCAAGCCGTACAAGATCGCCTGCGGACAAAGACCGTTTACACCGCTTGTGTGATGTGCCCGGCTGAATGTGGCCTGGCGGTCCGTGTGGAAAATGGCGTTGCTTCAGCGATCTATGGCAACAACCATGCACCTCTGAACTCTGGGGTGATCTGTGCCAAAGGCGCGTCTGGCTTACAGATGGCCTACAACGCTAACAGAATTAAATATCCCATGATTCGCGTGGGTGAACGCGGCGAAGGTAAGTTCCGGCGCGTCTCCTGGGACGAAGCGCTGGACTATATCGCTGACAAGCTGCTCCAGATCAAAGCAGAAAGCGGTCCTGAAGCGGTCATCATGGACGCGGGCGATGTCACTGATCGCGATCCTTATTACTACCTTTTCCGCGCTTTCGGCACACCGCACACTGTCGAACACGGCTCCATTTGCGATACGCCTCGTCGCCATGGACCCAAACTCATGTTTGGTGGTAAACGGGTCGAACCGGACATCATGCGCCCGGTGATGGTGCGCCAGCCCGATGGCAGTCTGAAAAACGACTACAGTTACCGCACGCGACTCATCGTTTATGCCGGCTGGAATCCCTTCACAGCTACCCGTATTGTCTATGAGTCACGCGGCACGGTGGAAGCCAAACTCGCGGGCGCAAGGATCGTCGTCATTGATCCGGCGCTGTCCAACACGGCAACGAAAGCCGACCAGTGGATTCCGATCCGCCCTGGCACTGACCCTGATCTGTTCGCAGCCGTGCTGCGCTACATTCTCGAAAACCACAGCGATGATAATCCCTTCCGCAGATACATCGATTGGTCATTCCTGGAATACAGCCAGGGCTGGGAAGAATTCGAGCAAGAATTCAAAAGCTGGTGGGACAAGACCGATCCTGTCAATGGCCTCAACTACTTCACGCTGGAATGGGCTGAACAGCGCACGGATATCAAGGCTGAAACTATCGCTGAATTGGCTCACACTTTCGGTATTACCAAGCCGGCTGCTTGGGTCTGGGGCATGAATGGCATCGGTCATCACTACAACGGCTATGTCGCTTCGATCATCGGCACAGCCTTGAACGTCATCACCGGCAATATGGAAGTCCCGGGCGGGGCAATTGACACCGAGATCGTCAAAAGCAGCAAGGGGGGTAATGCGAGTGGCGGCGCTTTCAATCGGCGCGAAGTCACTCGCCGAATCAATGGCCGCAGCGTCACCGGCACGCAGGAGCAACTGCACATGGACTGGTACGGTGACTGGCCGGCGGCCTGGGATGACGTAGTAGGCGATTACCCGCGCCGCTTCAACGAGGGTGTCAAGCTGCGTTACGGCCCGTTCCGGGGGCATGAATACCCTATTCGCGCTTTCTTCCTGCGCACTGGCAATCCCGTGATCACAGGCTCTAACACTCAGGCGTGGGTAGAAGCGCTGACGAAGAAGAATGGCGACGACTACAATGTAGATCTTGTTGTCTACATTGACACGCCGTTCCTAGAGACCGGTATGTACGCGGATGTGGTGCTGCCAGAAGCCAGCTACCTAGAGCGTATGAGCCTGTCCGATATTTACCCTAGCCACCCGCTGATCTACCTGCGCGATTTCGTCATCGACAAGATGTACGAGTCGAAGTCGCAGTACGACATCATGATGGCGCTGGCGCGCAAGCTGCACGAAAAAGGCGACCCAGACATCAACCCAGCCGACTTCTGGGAGAAATACCCCACTGAGGAAGATTTCTGGAACGAAGCGCTCAAAGTGTCTCCAGGTCGAGTCAATGCTGGCGTCCCACTGCCGTATCCCGACTATCCTGTAAACTACCGGATACTCGGCACACCAGACTCCTTAGAAGCAGGTCGCGTTACGATTGACGACGAGAAAAAGGAGATCAGAGGTGAACCTGTCACGGCGCAGTGGATCCGTGACCATAACGGCGTCGCTGTCTGGCCGATGAGTTGGTATCGCTTTAACAATGGCGGAGTTCTGCAAACCGACAGCAAGAAAGTCGAGTTTGTTTGGGACTACGAGGTCGAAAAAGACGGCGAGACACAACGCAAAGGCCGTTATGCCAAGTACAACAAGCTTATCGAAGAAGCTAACGACACCCCGCCGGCTTTGCGTGCGCTGGGCTGGGAGAAATACCCCAGAAGTTTCTACTGGTTCGAGACCATCTGGAACCCCTACACCAACCCAGACTATGTTCAGTACAAGGATGAATATCCGTTCCTGGTCGTCTCAGGGCGCATTCATCACGCAATGTCCGGCACGCAGATGGTGGACTGGTTGGGGCGCATTCCAACTGAAGACTTGTGGATGCCGTTCAACGATGAGCGTGTCGTTGAAGAAATCATTGTCGGCGCCGATGGCCCCGCGCCGACTGGTCGCCAGGTGCGTGTTCCGAAGGGTACATGGTGCATTGGCGTCATTCAAATGAACGCTGCTGATGGCGCACGCCTTGGGCTGAAGAGCGGCGACCTAGTCGAGCTTTCCACACCGCTGGGCCACAGCACGCGCGGCAAGGTCTATCTAGTAGAGACGATCATGCCCGGTGTGCTGCGGTTACCTCTGGGTGGTGGTGGCCGCTTCAGCCCCGGCTTAGGCAAGACCTATGACTTCCGTGACGTGTCGCCCAACCATAATAACATCGTCGACCCGGACGCATTATCGCCGATCATGGGCCAACCAGCTTACTGTGACATGATCGTCAAGGTCACGAAGGTGTAATCATGACGCAAGAGATGCTAGCTGAGCGTGTCGGTCTCTACAGCCTTCTGCGCGCTTTATACACCTATCCCTTGACAGAGTCTTTGCTGAAGGAGGTGGCGGGGTTAACCCTGCCACCCACCTCACCTTTACGCGACGACCTGGCGAAGATGCAGTCCAGCCGGAATGCGGATGCCCTGAACCTAGAAATGACCCGTCTGCTGGAAGGGCCAGGGCGGACACCTGCCCCGCCATATGCGTCTTTCTATCTGCACGACAAGCAGCTTATGGGTCCAGCAGCGATCAGGGCTCGCAATACCTATCTGACATGGCAAGCCTGGCCTGACAGCGGTGAGCGCCTGCCAGCCGATCATCTGGCGCTCGAATTAGGGTTTATGGCCTATCTAGCTGATCTGGCAATGTCTTCTGAATCAGATCGTCCTAAAGCCCTAGCTGCCAGTTATGCATTCCTGGCTGAACAAATCATCCCCTGGCTGCCGCGTTTCGTTCAATCGATGCTTCAGGCAACTGATGTGCCGTTCTTTATTGGGTTGGCAGGCTTCACCCAAACCGCTGTTCAATTTGATCTGGAATGGTTGACATCCCTTCAGAGCACACACCCTCAACCGGCGTTCTCTGCACCAACGCCTAATTAAGGAGGTCTAAAATGGCTCAAACAATGACAGCAGAACCAGCGGCCCCACAGCGCCGCTTCAACTGGCAATTTACCGATATTTTCGTCGCACTCGGCATCGTGCTGCTGATCGTTGGCGCCTGGGGCATGTGGACACGTCTGACCCAGGGGTTGGCCCCAACCGAACTCAACAGCTATGTGCCCTGGGGACTATGGGTTGGCTTCTATGACTATCTAGTCTGGTTGGAAGTTGGCAGCCTGCTGGTCTTTACTACGTCTGTCTACTTGGTGGGCTACAAGCCGCTGGCGAGACTTAAGCCGACTATCTACTTCACGGGCTTTGTCGTCCTGCTCATGGCGCTCATCATCGTCCTGCTTGACCTGGGCCATCCTGCGCGCTTCCTGAACGTTTATCTTTACCCTGACTTCGGTTCCATGATTACCTGGATGGTGTGGCTGCACACTGCTTACCTGATCATCCTAGCGGTTAAAATAGCGCTGGCGATCAACAAGAAACCGGCCAACGGAGCAGCGAACGACCGCATCCTCAGAATCCTGGCCTATGTGAGTCTGCCCATGGGGTTGGCGCTGATCATCGTCAGCGGTTCAATCTTCGGTGTGGTCACCGCTCGCCCACTGTGGAATACGTCTTCGCTGCCGTTGATGTTCCTGATTTCATCTCTGGCTGCCGGGAGCGGCCTGATCACACTGCTGGCCGTCTTGTTCTGGCCTGACAAACAAAGTGGAGAGTACCGCCAAGTGATAGGCCGTCTGGCGCGACTGACCGCCTGGTTGCTGCTGGTGGGCGCATTCGCCGCTGCTGTGATTGGTTTCACTTTCCTGTACCAGGGCAGCCCAGCGCGAGCTGATGCCGTGATGCTTATCTTAACCGGTCCGTTCTGGTGGAGCTTCTGGGTTGTGCATTTGCTGCTAGGCGTGGGTGTGCCGCTGCTCATCCTCTTCGCCCAATCGGAAAAACCTGTCTGGGTAGGCGCAGCAGCTTTCCTGAGCGTGATCACTTTCGTCGCAGTGACGCTCAACATCGTCATTCCAGTGCTGGCCACACCGGAGTTAGAGAACCTCGCCCTATCCTATGTAGACCCCAAGATGAATTACAACTACGTGCCTAACCTGGTAGAGTGGTTGTTGATCATGTTCATCTTGGGGTTGGGCAGTCTCGCGTATGGTCTAGGGATGCGCTGGCTGCCAGTGAAACCGACTCAATAGCTATCCGCTACATGCTGTTCTGCCTGTCTGTCTATAACAGACAGATAGACAAGCAGAGTCGATCTGAATGAGCCATTGAAAGCCGATTGGCAAGCAGAGCAGTCTGTGGGCAATCGGCTTTCGATTTTGAGCGCCCGTCGATCAGTTAGCCAGTTGATCAGCAGATTTGAGGTAAGCGATAATCGCTTCGATTTCAGTGTCCGAAAGATGGCGGTTCTGTTTGCTAGTGCCAGGTCGGGCGGCGGCAGGATTCGTAAGCAGATAGGTGATCTCTTCCACGCTCAGGCGATTGGTCACACCCTGCAAATTCCCGGCGAGTAACGCGCCTGTTCCATCAATCCGATGACAGCGGCGGCAGTCGTAGCGAACTACAAGCTGTTCTCCCGTGGCAATCGGGTTGGTCAAATCAGCCTGTTTAGTCATATTAAGCCACCACCGAGGCGGACTGAACGTCAGCCAGACGGACAGCGCCACTATGAGAAGCAGTATCACAGCCAGTAACGCTTTGCGTTGTATTTTCATACCTTTAAAAACTCCGTCAATAAGCTATTCGATCAGATGACGCTGAATTGCATACCGGACCAGTTCACTGCGCGAACTGATACCTAGCTTGCGCATGATGTTCGCCCGATGAAAATCAACAGTTTTGACGGTGATGAACAGCGCATCAGCAATTTGCTGGTACGTGCTGCCACGGGCCAGCATAATCAACACTTCCCGCTCACGTTCGGTTAGCGTATCAAATGGATCGACAGCTTTCTGCACGCTATGGCGGTCATTATCGGCAAGCAAGCCGGTCACTCGTGGATCAAAAAACGTCTCGCCCGCGAAGAGTCTGCGAATCGCCTGTAGCAGCTCATCGCCATCAGCCCGTTTCAGCACGTAGCCTGAAGCGCCGATTTTGAGGGACGGAAGCACATACTCTTTGTTTTCGTGCTGAGTCAGAATGAGAATTTTGGTATCTGGCTGGAAACTCTTGATTTCACGGGTGGCAGCCAGACCATCCATACCCGGCATCCCGATGTCCATTAACACGACGTCAGGCCGTAATTCACGCACACGAGCGATCGCCTCCTGCCCATTTCCAGCTTCCCCTACCACTTCAAAATCTGGCTGCATATCGAGCAAAGCCCGAATGCCCGCACGTAATACAGAATGATCGTCAACAATCAGGATACGTATGCTCCCAGACATTACGTTTAGTCACTCGCCGGCTGTTTTACAATAAAGTCATCAGATGTGCAGGGAATCTCTACCTGAATATGTGTACCGCCCCCTAACTCCGACTCGACCTGACACGTACCACCAAGCAGTTCGGCGCGTTCTCTCATGCCGAGCAGTCCCAGTCCACGTCCATCTCTTCCGCGATTTTTCAAGACGCTGGGCAGATTAAAGCCTTTGCCGTTGTCTGAAATGGCCAGCGTTATCTTTTTCTCATTAGCTGTGAGCTGGATCTGAATTATGTCGGCCTCAGCATATTTCAATGCGTTCGTTAAAGCCTCTTGCGCGATACGGAAAAGCGCGGTCTCCACATCGGACGAAAACCGTGCCCCATCATCAGTTCCTGTTTCGAATGATACCCGTATACCCTGACTTTCTATTCGCGACTCCGCATACCAGCGCAGCGCAGGGATCAAGCCCAGATCATCCAACAGGCTGGGACGCAAGTCATAGATCACCGTTTGAAGCTCACGCACTGCGTCGCTGGTGGCAACCCGCAGCCGCCTTAAAACATCCCGAACATCGGCAGTGTTGTGCTCGGCAGTGATTTCGGCGGTCTTTAAGCCAAAGATCAAGGCATTGAGCGATTGGCCAAGCTCATCGTGAAGTTCGCGTGCGATACGCCGCCGCTCATCTTCCTGGGCTCGAATGGCTTTTGCCAGTAACTGCGCCCGCAAACGCTCCTTGTTTTGCAGATCTTTCCACAACCGAACGTTTTCCAGCGCTACGCCCAGTTGCGTGCCAATAATTACCATCAAACGAAAGTTGTCAGTGTTGAAGTACGATGAACTGGGTGCAGCGACACTCAATGCCCCGACCACGCGTCCCCCGGCGATGAGGGGAACGCTGGCATGTTGTCTCACGCTGGTTCCTTCAGGAGTACGCAGGTTGAAAGATGGACATTTACCTTCCGGTTTGACCGTAGTTGGCAGCCGGGTTTTATCAAGTACACGCCCACAATCGCAGTCTGGAAAGTATGTTTCTAGGTCAGCGATGGAATCCGACAAGCCTACAACAGCGGCGATATAGGGCCGAGAGTCTTCAGGTGCGATCGATATCCAACCTGCCGGAACCCCCAGCGCTGTCAGCACCTGTTCAAGCGCGTGCTGTAGCATGTGTTCGATGTTACCGCTGTGCTGGTTCATAATAGCAGATACGGCATTTAGCGCGGTTAGTTCACGATTCTGCCGCTGTATCTCAGCTTCTCTCATCTTGCGCTCGGTAATATCTCGCATGAACCAGGCTAAAGCGCGCTGACCTTCGTAGTTGACGATCGTCCCGTTAGTCTCAACGATCAGATTATGACCATTTCGTGTCAGAAGCGTCATCTCATAACTCAGGACAGCGGTCCGACCGTCCCGAATGGCTTGCCAGGCGTCGTAGACACTACTGACGCTGTAGGGATGAATGACTTCAGCCGCATTCAGGTTCAGCAAACGGGCACGATCATAACCCGTCAAGCGGCAGAATTCATCGTTGGCGAACAGAAATGTGCCCTTGTCTATATTTTCATCACGAATGAGCGCAATGGCCTCGCCGACCCGGCCAGAGGCTTCAATGAGCGCGCGATAACCTGCTTGCGACTCTTTCAGTTTGGCAATCGTTTTGCCTAACTCCGCAGCCATACTGTTGAAAGCCCGTGTGAGATCGCCCAGTTCGTCATGACTACTCACGGGAATAGGGTCGACCAAGTTGCCACGGCCGAAACGTTCAACGCCTTCCGTCAATCTTTTCAAAGGCAGGGTAACAAAACGCCCAAATGCGATAGAGGCGACAACGCCAGCGCTCATCCCAATACTAGTCAGCCCAATGATAATCCAGGTAAGTTCATTAAGAGTCTGGATAACACCCGCTTGACTGAAACCAATATGCAGCTCGATGTCTAGCTTGTCGGTCAAGCGCCATCCAAAATCTTGCACCAATCCTATTTCGGTGTTGAACTGCTGCTGCTGAGTTAACTGACCACGTGGGATGTGATTAGCCGTCAGCAAGTCTTGAGGAAAACCGCTAGCAAACGTATGGATGATCACGCGGTCGGTATTGCTGACCGCATAAACGTAGACGATATTAGGGTTGGTGTCTTTTAAATAATAAAGAAATTCCTGTACGGCAACACGGTCATCTTCTATCAGAGAATTAGCGATCGCATTGCCAGATATTTCTGTGAGCATAATGCCATGCTCAGTCAGCTCATTGAGCATGATTCTGGCGACAAGTATATGGATAGCCCCAATGGTGATGATGCCCAGAGAGATGACAATTGAAGAAGCAATCAGAATGATTTTTGTTTGGAGTTTCATTGTCCAAGTAGACCGAAAGTCTCAGCCCAGGTTCGCAAAGTATCGTAAGCGCTTTCGCTCGTTAAGCGGAAGCCATTTGGCATCTCGGTGCGCTCCCAGTGATATAGGTCTACACCATCCAGACGATTAGGATCGAAAGCGACCAGCGCTCTACGAACAGTGTCAATCACTTCGGTCGGCACATGAGCGCCAGCCATGATGCCGCTGGATGGATAATGGTCTGATCGGGCGATGATCCGTATCAACCCTTGTTTTGCCAAAACATCGGCTAATGTATCCTGAAGCGCACCAGCATCTGCCCGCCCGCTGATAACGGCGTTGGAAGTTTCAAAGTGTGATTTTGTAAACTCGTACGCTTCCAAATCGCTCAACTCGATGTTAGCCTGAGACATCATGATCCGGGGAATCAGATAGCCTTGGGTCGAATTCTGTGCACCAAAAGCGAATACACGGCCCTTTAGATCATCCAACGAAAACAATCCACTTTCAGGACGAGTCACGATAAATGCCTGGTAGGTGCTTTCACCTTCTCGGTTGATCCCACTTACCAGCATTTGAGCATCTGAGTTTTCGCGCACCTGTAAATACGTCAGAACACCGACAGCTGCAAAGTCCACTTCAGCATTCAGGATTTCGCTGACCAAGCTGCCTGTTTTGGGAGTGATGTGAAGCCTGAAACGATAACCTGTTTTATATTCGAGATATTCGAGCAGGGCTGTATAGATACGAATGTCTTCTCTTGGCTCAAGGCGGCGATCAAAGCCAAAAACGTAAACCAGCTCGTCTTCTGGGTAGGCAGGCAAACGCACATCGCTATAAGTTAGATTGCTCTCCAACCGAATATCAATCTGCGGCCGGTTGATCATGCAGCCGCCGCCAATCAATGTGATCAATACGGTTAACAATCTGGAAATGATTGCTGCGATTTTCAATTACGTGTTGGCCTCCCGGTTGCTGGACAGAAGTACCTCAAACCCATTCTAACACCGATTATCTAGTGACTGGACTTTTGGCAAGCTCGCCGGAGCCGACGCAGCTCGGCCTGCTCCGCCTGCTCGGCGCTTGGTTGCAGTTGATCAGTGTGTGCCCGATACCGCTGCTGCCACTTATAGATCAGCCCCGATGTGATCTCCAGGCTGCGCTCAAGCTGGGCGACGCCCCGGCTGGCTTCCGCCGCCAGCGCCAGCACTTCGCGTTTGAACGCTTCTGCGTATCTTCGGTTTCCATCGTGCGCACCCTACGCTCAGCCCATCGGACATTGTTTGTGTCCGCCAGACTGGAGTAACGTCGCCGTCATTTGATGCTTTCTTAAAACCAATTCAATCAATTTGTGTCTACTATGATAAAAACGAACTGACTTACCCGCGGAGTGCGCTCATGGAACTGGAACCATACCTAATCTACCCGGAAAATCTGGCTTACGTAACCGGCATAGCAGAAAAACCCATCAGCGTTACGAAGCCGAGCAGCTGGACTGTCTGGTTCGCTTGGCTCTTGGTTCTAGCCAGCCTATCGATACTCTTTTCTGGCTTGAATATGCTGCGCGAGAACGTCTTGCTCAATTCGGAATCTGTTCCTACTGAGGGACACATCCTGGATCGTTACATTGAACAGGACAGCGATGGCAACAACCCAACCTACTACGTGGTCTTTGAATACACGGCTAACGACCGCCGCTTGAGCCGTAAGCAGCAGGTGGATGGATCATTCTACGACCGCGCTGAACAAGGTATGCAGTTGGCAGTTGAATATTCGAGCGCGGATCCGAGCGTGGCACGCATTGCTGGCACAGACAGCTGGCTCCGCTCCATTTTTGCCTTGATAATCGGCAGTTTGTGTATGCTGTTCGGCGGTGTTTTTTGGGCTAACCAGATCAGAATCAGCCGCAGGCTGCGTGATAGGCTGCAAAAAGGCAAGCTCATCATAGGCGATCTCTTGCAGGTGAGCATCGGAAAAGACAAGGATTACGAGGGCGATATCCACACTTGCACCATTGTCAAAGTGCGCTTTCGAACGCCTACCGGACGGACAATACAAGGCGAGAAGCGCTATCGGACGACGCGTGGTGCAGATTGCCCACCATCTACTGAAAAAACGGCTGCCATCTTTTACATCAATGACAAGGATTGGGAAGTGCTGTGAACCTCAGGAGCGTTTGTGTGAGGCTTGCACGCTGACCAACGCCAGCCCTGCCGCCTGTGCCGGGGTCAGCGCTGTCACTCGCCGGCAAGAATACCGGAATGCCGCCACTCCCACGGCACGTTCCCCGTCGTCTACAACCTCGTCGCCTGGGGCGGGTGTGGGTGGCCGACACGCCAGACTGCGCGGCGTCGAGGGCATATGCTGCTGCTCCTAGCCACCGGACATCAAACAAAAGTTCGGAATCGAGACGAGTGGGATGGGATCAGACAGGGCTAATCGGCGCTCCAGGAAGTCCCAACCGAGCCGAAACAGGCTCAGGTCACGGCGGTCGGTGCGGTCAATCTTGTCGGTGAGGCGGTGGGTCATGACGTGTTCAGCCAGCGCCACCAGCCACAGGTAGAGCAGGCACACCGCCAGGGTTAAGCGCGACAGGCGCAGAAAGTGGCGCAAGTGACTGGCTTCCAGGTCAAAGCCGTGTTGCTTCATATCGCCAAACATTTCCTCAATCCACATGCGGCGGCGGTAGAGGCGGATGGTGGCACGCGCATCCAGCAAATTGGTTGCCAGATACCAGGGTTTAGGCTCACCCGGTTTCCAGAACAAGACCAGATGGGTAGGATAGGGGCTGGCCTGGGTCAACAGCACCCGTCCGACCCAGACGAGGCGGCAGACTGCGCCGTGGATACGCCACGCTCACCATCACCAAGCGAAAGCCAAACGCCACTTTACTCGCATCGATGATCAGGTGTACCTGTCCCGCCGCCCCTGCCAAACCCAGCAGCCGCGCGGCAAAGGGATGATACCAATCCCGCACCCGCACTGCTGGATTGTCCATAAAACGCGCCAACCGTTTGACGATGCTCAACTTCTTGGCCCGGATCGGTGTTTGGCGCGCGATCAGGTTCAACTGCACACTCCGCGACTGAAAGATGCCCATCATCAGAAAAATCAGGTTCGTCAAGCGGCTATCACAATCGTCCGGGATGCGTTGCAGCAAATAGCGGTGCAGGCTACCATACAGGTGAGGAATGGGGACAGATCGC
>CALAJK010000012.1 GCA_937922795.1 uncultured Anaerolineae bacterium | reverse complement strand
GGCGCTGACGGCAAGCTGCAAGGCGCTGGTCGCCGTCTGCTGATCGCCGCGGGCTGCCGCCAGACGCCCCACCCACAGGTAAGCAGCCGCCTGGTCTTCGCCGGCAGCCGTAGTCGCCAGCCGGGCGTACAGACGTTCTGCGCCGGCCAGATCGCCCAGGTTGTAAGCCGCCGACGCGGCCAGAAACAGGCCGCTGCGCGCCTGGCTTGTGTTGGGGTACGTCTCCGCCAGCCGCTCAAAGATCTGGCGCGACTCCAGCGGCTTACCGTTAGTCCCATACAGGTATCCAGCCCGCCACAGCGCCTCGGCTGCCTCCGGCACGTAGCCGAAGTTATCGGCAATCCGCAGGTACTGCGCGACCGCGCCTTCGATATCGCCGGCCAGAAAGCGCGTGCGGCCCTGCTCCAGCAGCGCCTGGCCGCACGCCGGATCGGTTGGATACTGGTCGATCACCGTCTGAAACGCCGTGATCGCCGCTGCCGTGTTGCCGATCTCACGGTATGCCCGGCCCAGCAGCAGATGCAGTTCGGCCGGGATGGCCGCCAACACCCGTTGGGTCGTGTAGGCATTGAAGGCGTCAATGGCGCCCTGGTAATCGCCGTAGGCGTAGCTCACTTTGCCGCGGGCGAAATCATCCACCTCGCGCCCATTTTGCAGCAGCACTTGCAGCGCCTGGTAAGCCTGGGGGGTCTCCGGATAGGCGTCAAACACGGTCTGCATCCGCGCCAACCCCTGCTCGGTGCGGCCGGCGTCCAGCAAGGTCTGTGCGGCCGTCAGTTCGATGCTGGCACGGTACGGCGCGTTGCGGGCGACGGCCAGAATCGCATCATACTGGGCTAAGGCTTTGTCCGGCTGGCCAGAGCTGCGATAGACCTGCGCCACCCGTTCGCGCAGCGCGAGCTGCGGCACCAGGCTGCGCCCCTCATCAGCCGCCAGCGCGTAGGCAGCCAGCGCCTCATCGGCCTTCCCCAGCGCGAGCTGAGCGTCGCCGATGCGCTCATGTACGTAGCTGTCGATCAGCCCCGGCCGCAGCGCCAGATACTGTTGGAAATCGGCCAGCGCTTCCGCCCAGCGCGACAGCCCTAGATGGGCGTCGCCCCGCAGAAAGTAGGCCTGCGCCAGCCGCGCATCCTGAGGGTGCTGGGTGATGAACGCGGTGAGCGCACTCACCGCCTCGGCGAACAGCCCTTCCCGCAGCGCTGCGCGTCCCCGATTGAACGCCGCCGCCGCCCGCATCGCATCCGGCACGCCGTCGCCTTGATCCAGAACGAGCTGGTAAGCGGCGACTGCGTCCTCATAATACCCATTCACCAGATAGCGGTCGGCCAGGCGCAGCGCCACCTGCGGATCAATCGTCGGCGTCGGCGGGACAGTTGGCGTCAGCGTCGGCGAAGGGGTCGCCGTCGGGCCGACAGTCGGCTCTGGGGTGGCGGTCACATAGATGACTTGGGGCTGGCCACAGCCGGCGGCCAGCGCCGCCAGGATGAGCATCAGCAAAACGGAACAAACGCGGTTGGTCAGCATAGACACGCATTATCCTGAGCAGCGTCAGGCCTGTCAATGACTGCCGCCTGACGCTAAACCGACGGTGGGACCAAATCGCCCGCCAGCCAGGGCAGTCCATAGCCCACGATCAGATGGCCGGCCTCGGCCAGGGCGCGCCCCAACGACTGCGTGTCGCTGAACGTCCACCAGTGATCGGCGGACGGCAGAATGGCCACGCGGAAATCGTCCACGACCAGGGCGCTCAGCGTTCGGCGGACGCAGCGCGGATGGCTGGTCAGCGCGGCGCCGGGATGGTCGGAACGGATGAGCGTCACGCGGAAACGAGAAGAGGTCGTCTCAGACCAGGCAGTTGGGGTATAGACGAGGAGTTGAAACTCGATGAAACCGTACCATCCAGGCTCAAGCTCGCGGCGGAAGCGGAACAGACCGCCCGCCCACTGCACCGGCCGTTCCTCCAGGTGATAGCCGGCGGCGGCAAAGGCCTGCCCCACGACCGTCATCAGCATCAGTCGAAAGTATTCTTGCGGCGACTGCCCGCTGACCATGTCGTCAGGCCCCGCCCGATGCGCCCAACCAGAAGAAAGCCGTCGTCTGGGCGAACACCATCATCATCGAAGCGCGCGCGGTGGCATGCGGGTTAAGCGCCCGCGTATACTGCCGGGCGGCGACGATGACCGCCGGCAGCGCCACCAGGCTGGCGACAGCCACCTGCGCCGGGATGCCCAAGAACGGCAGCGCCAGCAGCACGGCGAAGCTGGCCACCGCCGCCAGGCAGTAGACCGTCCGCAGCCGTGAAACGGGCATCCAGGTGGCGAGCGTGCGCTTGCCCACGCGCGCATCAGCCTCGCGGTCTGGCCAGGTGGTCGCCATAGCCGTGTTGAAGATCAGCAGCGCGTAGGGTGTGAAAGCCGCCGCCACCTGCCAGTCCAAACGGCCGGCCAGCAGGGCGTAGCCGTACAGCGGCAGCACCACCCCGCCGAGCACCGCGTTGGCCGTTTCAGCCAGCCCGTTCCATGCCAGCTTCAGCGGCGGCAGGGAATACATCCACCCCCCAAAACCGCCCAAAATCAGCACGACCACGGCCGGAAGCGGCAGGACGCCGGCCAAGGCCCCGCCCACCGCGATCAGCAAGCCCAGCAGCAGCGCAGCCCACCCTGCCTGCAGCGCCAGCCGGCGCGGCGCGCGTCCGCTCGGCAGCACACCGCTGCCGCCGGAATAGCGCGTCTTCACGGTCAGCGCGTCCGTCTCGTAGTCAGCATATTCGTTGACGTAATTCACCGATAAGCCGACGAAGAACAGCGCGACGAAACCCCATGCCAGCGCCGATGCGTTCAGCGGATAGCCGCCGGCGAAGGCCATCGCCACACCGGCTCCATGCACCATCAGCACGCCCAGCAGGATGATTGGCCGCCCCATGCCGAATAACGCCCAGATCAGTGTCCGTCCATCCATGCCTGCACCACCTCATTGCCGCACTTTGCCCGCCGCAGCATAACCATCCCAGATGTGTATCGCCTGAGCTGAACCTGAGCCGCGCGTAAAGTAACGCAAGCCGCGCCATCCGCGCCACTTGTTTACCCATGTGCGAGTTTCTATAATCAGGCGCAGATTACCGATCAGGCGGAAGTCATGGATCATTTGTGGACGCCCTGGCGCATGGCTTACATTCGCGGCGAGAAGCAGCCGGCTGAAGGCTGTATCTTCTGCCAGTTGGGCGCAGCCGAAGACGATCGCGCTCAAGTGATCGCCCGTTCCCAATGGGTGTACGTCACGCTCAACCTGTATCCCTACAACAACGGCCACCTGATGATCATCCCCTACGAGCATGTGGACACGCCGGAGAAGCTGCCGGCGGAGACGCTCACCGACCTGGCGCTGACCACCAACCGCGCCCTGGCGGCGCTGCGCCGGGCGTACAATCCGCCGGCTTTCAACCTGGGCGCGAACCTGGGGGCGGCTGCCGGCGCTGGTATCGCCGAACATTACCACTTTCACATCGTCCCGCGCTGGCCGGGCGATTCTAACTTCATGACCACGATCGGCCACACCCGCGTGATCCCCGACTCGCTAGATAATATTTACCGCGACTTGAAGGCGGCCTGGGAGAGTCTATACGCGGACGGCGCATCAGGGTCCAAATAGTTCCCCCGTTACTTGAAAAGAATCGAGCAGCTATGAACAACGGACAATCTCAACGCGAAGCGGTTATCCTGGGCGGCGCGCGCACGCCGCACGGCAAATTCCTGGGCGCGCTCTCCAGCCTGAGCGCCGCCCAGCTTGGGCAGATCGCCGTCCGGGCGGCGGTGGAACGCGCCGGCATCAACCCGGCCGACATCGATGAGGTCATCATCGGCAACGTCGTCAGCGCCGGCGTCGGCCAGGCGCTGCCGCGGCAGATCAGCCTGGGCGCGGGCGTGCCGGATACGGTCGGCGGTCTGTTGGTCAACAAGGCCTGCGGCAGCGGTCTGAAGGCTGTGATGCTGGCGGCCAGCATGATCAAAGCCGGCGACGGCGATCTGTTCATCACCGGCGGCGCTGAGAGCATGAGCCGCGCCCCGCATCTGCTGCCGAACCTGCGCCAGGGGCACAAGTACGGCGCGGCCGAGGTCGTGGATGCGCTGCAGCACGATGGCCTGTGGTGCTCGCTGTGCAACTGGAGCATGGGCAGCGCCGCCGAGTTCATCGCCCAGCAGTTCAGCGTCACCCGCGCGGACATGGACGCCTTCGCCCTGCGCAGCCAGCAGTTAGCGGCGCAGGCGGCCGCCGCCGGCAAATTTGAGCCGGAGATCACCCCGGTGCGCCTGCAAGACCGCAAAGGCGAAGTCTTGGTGAGTCAGGATGAGCCGATCCGACCGGACACTACGCTGGAGGCGCTGGCGAAACTGCGCCCGGCCTTCGCCGACGATGGCGCGGTCACGCCCGGCAACGCGCCGGGCATGAACGATGGGGCGGCGGCGCTGGTCGTCAGCAGCCGGGAGTACGCAGAAGCGCACGGCCATACGCCTCTGGCCCGCATCGTCGGCTACGGTCAGGCGGCGGTCGAACCGGCCTGGCTGTTTTACGCCCCGGTCAAAGCCATCCCGGTCGCCCTGGCGCGCGCCGGCTGGCGCATGGCCGATGTTGACCTGTTCGAGATCAACGAGGCCTTCGCCGCCCAGGTGCTGGCCGATCTGCGCGGCCTGGAACGTGATGGTCACCCACTGCCGCTGGAAAAGCTCAACGTGCACGGCGGCGCGATCGCGCTCGGCCATCCTATCGGCGCCAGCGGGGCGCGCGTCCTGCTCACGCTCATCCATGCGCTGCGCGACCGGGGGCTGAAGCGCGGCTTGGCCGCCCTGTGTCTGGGAGGCGCCGAAGCGGTGGCGCTGGCGGTTGAAATCGAAGCGTGATGCGCCGGCTGTTCAACCGGTTCGATCCAGGCCTTTTCGCCGCCGCTGTCCTGCCTTTGATCGGGATCCTGCCGTCGTTGGGGGATGGCATCATCCGCTCGGCTGACGGCCCGCTGCACGTCCAGCGCATCTTCGCCATGACGACCATGCTGACTTCCGGCGAACTCTGGCCGCGCTGGGTTCCTTATTTTCATCTGGGCTACGGCTACCCGATCTTCAACTTCTACCCGCCGGGCGTGTTCTACCTGGGCGGCCTGCTGGGGCTGCTTGGCATACCGGCGGTGGCGGCTTTCAACCTGATCGCCGCGCTCGCCTGGGTGATCGGCGCAACCGGCGTCTACCGGCTGGCGCAGCGGCTGCTGCCAGCCGAGGGCGCGCTGCTGGCGGCGGCGCTGTGGGCCTACGCGCCGTCGCGGCTGTACGAGGTTTGGGATCAAGGCAGCCTGCCGCAGATGATGGCGGCGGCGCTCCTCCCCTGGGCTTTGCTTGGGCTGGCGCAGTTGGCCGCGCGCCCGTCGCCGCGCCGGCTGCTGGCCTTCAGCCTGCCTTTGGCCGGGATGATCCTGTGCCACCAGCCGATCACGCTGATCGCCAGTCTGTTCATCGCCCCAGCCACGCTCATCCTGTGTGCCGCCGCCCGCCGCAGCCCGCGGGCGCTGGCGGCGCGTTTGCTCAGCGTGGGCGGCGGCGCGGCGCTGGCGGCCGGCCTGGCCGCCATCTTCCTGCTGCCGCTGGCTTTCGAACTGCGCTACGTCCAGGCTGCCAGCCAGGCGCTGGACGTCATCCCCTACCTCACCAGCAATTTTCTGCGCCCGGAGCAGCTCTTCGCCCAGCCGCCGCCGATCGACCTCACCGACCTACGCTACAAGCTGCCGACGACGCTGGGGCTGCTGGGCGGCATCCTCGGCGCGTTCGGGCTGCTGGCGCTGCTCCGCCAGCGCCGGCTCGGGGCGGCAGCGCTGCTGACCGCCGGCCTGGCATTCGCCCTGTTCATGATGGTCGAGCCCTCGCTGCCGGTCTGGCAGGCGATCCCGTTTATGCCGCAGCTCCGCTTCCCAGAGCGCTTCTTGCGAGCGGCGTCCATCCTGCTGGCGCTGGCGGGCGGCGCTAGTTTGCTGCTGCTGCCGGCGCGCTGGCGCAGCCTCGGCCTGACCGCTGGCATAGCGCTGGCAGTCGCCGCCGCGCTGCCGCTGGCCTACCCCAGCCGACCGCTCATCAACTGGCCGAACCAGTCAGCGCTGGACGAAATCCGCATGGAGGAGACCGAGCACATCTGGGGCACCACCAGCTACGACGAGTTCAACCCGATCTGGGGCGAACAGCCCGGCTGGGACCCGGCAGTGGAGCCCGAAGCCTACGTGACCGACCCGCTGCGCATCGTCGTCAACCGGGTGGATATGGCGCGCTACGGCGACATCTTGCAGGTTGAACAGCTCGGCAGCGCCGTCGTCCGGGTGCGGCTGGCGCGGGACTTCACCCTGCGCTTTCGCCAGTTCTACTTCCCCGGCTGGACGGCCACCGTGAACGGTCAGCCGGCGGCCATCTACCCCGAAGCGCAGAGCGGCCAGATCGCGCTCGACCTGCCGGCGGGCGAGCACACGGTCGCACTGGCCTACACCGGCACCGACACCCAGCACGCGGGGGCGTTCATCACGCTGGTCAGCCTGGGTATAGCCGCCGCCCTCTACGTCGTCGGTCGATCGCCCGTCTCCACCTCATCCGAAGCCGATGAGGCGCACCTCCCCCGCCGCCTGGGCGCTGGCATCACCCTGGGCGCGGCGGCCTTCGCCGTGGTCAACGCGCTGTTCATCGCCCCGCATACGCTCTGGTTTCGCCACCGTTCTCCGCCTGACGCGCCGGTCTACATGCAGACGCCGGTGCGCCAACCCTTCGGCGGCCAGTTCGAACTATTGGGCTATACCCTCACCGACGCGGCCGCTGCGCCCGGCGATCTACTCACGCTCACCCTGTACTGGCGGGCGCTCCAAACATCCGAGCGCGAATATCGCCCGGTGGTGCAGTTGGTCAACCTGACCCAATCGCAGGCCTGGGCTGTCAGCGAGCCGCTGTTCCCCGGCGGCGGCAAAACCCCCACCTATACGCCCGACCGATTCGCGTCCGATCCGCATAGCCTGCGCGTGTTCGACTTCGCCCCGCCCTACGTCGGCCGGATCAGCGTGCAGATGCTGGACGCGGCCACCGGCGAGCCGCTGCGCCTGCCGGACGGCGCCGACCGGCTGCTGCTCGAGCCGTTCATCCGCGTCGAGCGCCCCACCCGGAACCTGCCGCTCGCCCTCGGTTACCGCTTCGACGACCGGCTGGAACTCCGCTGCGCCACCCTCCAGCGCAGCGGCGGCGAGATCATCGTCGCGCTCGGCTGGTATGTCTTGGCATCTCCCGGTCAGGATTGGACGACCTTCGTGCATGGATTAGACGGCGGCGGCGAACTGATCGCGCAGGGCGACGCCCAGCCGCTGGGCGGCGACTATCCGACGCGCTTCTGGCTGCCAGGGCAAAATCTGATTGACGTCTACCGCCTGCCGGCCGACTCGGCGCTGGAAGCGGTCGCCGTCGGCCTGTATACGCCGGAACGCCGCCCGCCCGTCACCTTGGACGGCGCGGCTGTGCCGGATGACCGGGTCATCTTGCCGCTGGATGAGCAGTCATGTCCGCCCGCCTGAAGCCGATCACACGGCGCGATCTGCCGGCGCTGGCGCTGGTTCTGCTGGTCGCCGCCTGGCTGCGCCTGGGCGAGCCGGGCATAGTGGAATTTCTCCACGACGAAGCCATGCTGTCGCTGCTGGCGCAGGACTTGGCCGAAGGGCGCAGCTTCCCTCTGACCGGCATCCCCTCTTCAGTGGGCATCCCCAACCCGCCCATCAGCGCATATATCATGGCCATCCCATTCAGTCTATCGCCTGACCCCGCGGTCGCCACGCTGTTCGTCGCGGCGTTGAATGTCGCCGGCGTGGGTCTGCTGTGGCTGCTGGCGCGGCGCTGGCTGGGCGGACGGGCGGCGCTGGCGGCCGGGCTGATCTACGCGGCCAACCCCTGGGCGGTCTACTACAGCCGTAAAATTTGGGCGCAGGACTTCCAGACGCCGTTCCTGCTGCTGGCGCTGCTGTTAGGACTGCGCGGCTTTGTGGAGGGCAAGCGCTGGGCGCAGGCGCTGTTCCTGCCGGCGCTCTTCATCGCGCTGCAAATCCACTTCGCCGCCTGGGCGCTGCTGCCGCTGGCCGTCTGGCTGATCGGACATGGGCGGCGGCGGCTTGCTGGCCGGGCGCTGCTGGCTGGGCTGCTGCTGGCCGGAGCCACTATCGCCCCGTTCGCCGCCGGTTTGGCGCAGACGCTGGCGGCTGACCCTGGCCGGCTGAGCCGCGCGCTCAGCCGCTCCAGCGCCGGGCTGAGCCTGACGCCGGACGCGCTGCTGTATACGGCGCGCCTGGCGACCGGCTTGGGGTTGGAAACCTGGCTGGCGCCGGCCAACCAGGCTGAATTGCTGGCTACCGCGCCGCCGCCCGCCCCGCTGTGGGCGCTGCTGGGGGGGCTGATGCTCGCGGGAACGCTCAGGCTGCTGGCATCGCCTGCGCTCCGCTGGTTCGGCGTCTTCGCCGTCCTGTGGGCGCTGCTGCCTGCGCTCGTCTTCTCCCCGGCCTGGACGCCGGTTTATCCGCACTACTTCATCGTCGTCCTGCCAGCGCTGGGGCTGCTGGGCGGCGCAGGCGCGGCCTGGCTGGCCGAACGCCTGACCGGACGCGGCATTGGCCGGGCGCTCCTCCCGGCCGCGCTGGTGTGGATCCTGCTCATCCAAGCGGGGTGGTGGCAGAACACCCTACACTACTTGGACACAACGTTCACGCCCGGCGGATTCGGCACGCCGCTGCACTATCTGGAGTCAGTGCGTCAGGCCGTCAGCCCTGAACGCGACGTGCTGGTCATCACCGACGGCATCGAAATCCTGTACGACCAGGAACCGGCTGCATGGTCAGCGCTGCTGCGCGGCAGCGCCGCCTGTGTGCGGGCGCTCACCGGCGACGGCCGAGCGGTCTTTCCAGAGGGCCGCTTTGCCGTCCTGGTCGCGCCCAACGCCCCGCCCGATCCGGTCGGCGGCCTGTACACAGCGCCGGCTGAGCAAGTCTTCGCGCTGCGCCCAGGAGAAGGCGTCTACCGGCTGAACCGCTTCGAGCGCGCCCCGGCCTGGCCTGGCCCGCCGCTGGCGGCGCTGCCGCCGGCCCGCTTCGAGGGCGGCGCGGCGCTCACCGGCTACGCGCTGGCCGAAGGGCGGCTGTATCTGGAGTGGCGGCTGTCAGGCGCGCTGGCCGGAGATTTTCACTACTTCGCGCATTTCCTCAACGCCGCCGGCGACAAACTCGACCAGCGCGACGATCTGCTGTGGCCGGGACGCTACGGCTGCCCCGGCGACCGCCTGATCACCTGGACGGAAGCCGCCGCGCCGCCTGAAACCACAACGCTGCGGGTGGGGCTTTACACGCTGGCGAACGGCGGTTTCGTCAACGCGCCGGCCTCAGACGAGGCCGGCAGCCCGCTGGGAACCGGGGTGGACATACCGATCAAGGCCGGCTGAATGTCGCCAGCAGCAGGGCGTCGTCAGGCGCGTCAATATCCAGGCGCGCTCCGTCCTCCGGGCGATACCAGCCCACCACCAGCCGGTAGACGCCCGGAGCCGGCGGCTGAGGATAGACGAGTAGATGCTCAGTGCGGAAGCGCTCGCCCACTCGCCAGAACCGAGTCGGCAGCGCGGGCGGCGCGTCGCCTTGCCCGGCGATTTGTCCCTGGGCATCCAGCGCTTGGACGAACACAGTGTAATCAGACGTGAGCGGACGCAGCGCCGTCCAAAGCAGCGTCAGCTGGTCGGCCTCCAACCGGTAGCCTGTCAGCGCCAGACCATCGCCGAAGACCGCGCCTTCCACGGCCGTCAGCGCCTCGCCGCTTTGTTGGACATCGGGCGGTGCAAACCCACCCGCGTTCAGCATCACCGGGCTGATCGGCCTTCCCGTCTCGTCAAAAGCGGTTAGACGCTCGCCGGTCGTATAATCCCACCAACCGGCTTCCAACCGCAGCCGCGAGATTCCGGACGCATCAGGGTCGAGCTCAAGCGCGTATCGATCTGCATAGACCGCGCCAGGCTGCCAGGCGGTCGTCCGCAGCCGCCCGCCGCCGGGGTAGCTGTCTACCTTGCCGATCACTGAACCGTCGTCCAGAACTGCGTGCAGGTATAGGCTCAGGTCGCGCTCCGTGCGCGCCAGCGCCCGCCAATACACAATCACCGGCAGACTGTCGCCCGGCAGCATCCGCGCTTCGGAGGCTTCATATCCTATCAGTTCGACCACTTCATCGAAACGCGCATAGATCGGCTGAGCCGCATCTGGCAATCGCGGCAGCGGCGCGGGCGGCACGTACTGCGGCAGGATGGACGCCAGCGGAACGACCAGCGCGAACAGCGCGAAACTGGCGCTCAGTGCCCCCGGCAGCCAGCGCGCCCCAGACGCCGAAGCCAGTTGGACTCGCATCTGCCCAGCTAGTTCAGCCAGCGACCGGCCAGCTTCAACCAGGCCTAACGCCAGCAGCGGGCTAGACGCCGCCAGGTACGGGAACAGCAGCCGCCCCTGCGAGGCGAACGTCTGCGCCGTCCAGGCGATCACCGCCCCTGCGCCGGTCAGCACGATGATCCCCAGGATGCCCACTGGCATGAGCCGCACCCGGTCATGACGCCCGCGCCAGATGGAGATCGTCAGCCCGGCCAGCGCCAGCAGCGTCACCCCATCCATCACGTCGTAGAACCAGCGATACGTCATGATGTTGACGGCTCCGAACAGCGCCCAGTAGGCGAAGCGGAAGCCCTGGAACTCATCCAGCAGCGTCGCCAGCGTGAAAGCGTCCGCGCGCGCGCCGGCCACCTGCGCCATCATACGCGTGCCGAACAGCTCGCCGTACAGGATCAGGTTGCGCGCGAACCACCACCCCGCCAGCAGCAGCCACAGACCGGCCAGCAGACCGCCGAACATCAGCAGGCCGCGCCCGTCGCGCCGGCGGTAGGCCGTCCACAGCGCCGCCAGCCCCAGCGCCGGCAGCAGCGCCAACCCGCTCAATTTGCTGAGCGAGGCCAGCGCCGCTAACAAAGCGACTACAACGGAACGCCGCAGACTGAAACCACAATCCAGCAGACAAAGCATCTGCCAGATGATCAGGCTGTTGAGCGCCGTCACCAGATTATCATTGTTCACCGACGCGCTGATGAACAGGAACATCGGGTTGAAGGCCGTCAGCGCGGCAGCTAGCAGGGCGACTCTGGGGCGGTCCGGCGCCAACCGGCGCGCGCTGGCGAAGACCACGCTCACCGTGATCGCACCCAGGCCGATGCTCAAAGCCCGCGTCAGATACACCGCCAGGACAGTACCCCGCAGCGGGGGATGGGGCGAGTCGCGCAGGATCAAATTCTTATTGCCCACCGCGCCCGGTATCCCGGCGATGGCGTGGGGATTGGGCTGGCGCACCGCGCCGAAATCGCTCCGGTCGATCGGGCGCACCAGCGCCGCCGCCAGCGCGTAGTACAGCGGCGGCTGGCTGCCTTCCTGCGCCCAGGGCGTATCGGCATCTGGAGTCTGGATCGGCAGATCGCCGGTCTCGGCCAGCCGCTGGATCATGCCAAAATGCCACAGCTCATCGGACGCCTCGAAGGGCGGCGTCGCCCAACCGTAACAGGCTGCCAGCACGATGAACGCGGCCAGCACCGCCGCCAGCGGCTGCCCGCGCAGCGACCGCTCGCGCATCACGCGCGGTCGGCTGCGCGCATCAATGCCACGCGCCAACATGCGGCCGGTGCGCTTCCAAATACGCATCGAGCAGGGTTCGCGCCAGCGGGTATGAGCCGATCAGGGGATGCGCAGCTAATGCGTCCACTGCCAACGCGCGATCACGCTGCAAGATGGCCTGCGCTGCCAGCCGTTCATAGCGCTTGACCGCCCGCATCAGCAGGTACGGGTCTTCAGGCACATCACCGACGTAGACTGGGCGGATGCCGCGGCCGTCCACTTCGCAGGCGACCTCGACCACATCGTCGGGCTGCATCCCATGGATCGCCCCCTGATTGGGCACATTCAGGCCGATCCGCAGCGGGCGATCGCGCAGCAGCGCCAGCCCCGCGCGCAGGGCTACGCCGGCGTACCCGCCGACTTCGCTCTGCGTCAGCGCCGGAATATCCGCGTAGGCGGCCTGCGACCGTTCGCTGCGCCGCGCTTCGTCCGCCTCGGCATAAGCCATATACGTGGCGTCCCGCCGGCGATGATACGCATGATAGACAGACCAGACTTCATCAGGCTGGCAGGCGCGCAGCCGGGCGAACAGCTCCTCATTCATCATCTGAATTTGCTCACCACGCGTCAGCTCTTCAGCCTGGATCCGGCGCAGCGCCTCGTCGCGCAGGTAGTAGTAGAACAGGTACTCGTTCAGGAACATGCCGATGCGCCGCACCAGGGCTGCGCCGAAGAAACGCAGGTGTGTGCGCTCGATGAAAGCGTCATCAGCCAGCGCGCGCGGCAGCAGATCGACGCCCTGCGCCAGCGCCCGGCGCGTCCAGGATAGATGATTGAGGCCGAAGATTTCCGTCTTGACCGCCTCCACCGGCAGCCCCGCCCAGGCGGCGATCTCACGCTGCGCCGTGTTCGCCGAGTCACAGATGCCGACGATGCGCCGGAAGCCCGCCTCGTGCAGCGCCTGGACGACCAGACCCGCCGGATTGGTGAAGTTGAACGTCCAGGCGCGCGGCGCTAGGATTTCAGCTCGTTCGGCGACGCGCAGCAGCGCCGGAATGCTGCGCAGCGCCATGCTGAACCCGCCTGCGCCGGTCGTCTCTTGTCCCAGCACCCCATATTTCAGGGCGATGCGCTCGTCTAGCACGCGCCCGGCCTCCAGGCCGACGCGAATCGTGGTGACGATCATATCGGCTTCGCGCAGCGCCGCGTCCAGATCGCCGGTCTCGATCAAACGAAATGACGCGCCCGCCCCCTCGACGATTTGCCGGCACAGCGGCGCGATCACCGCCAGCCGGTCGGGCACATCATCCATCAGCCACAGCTCTTGCAGGTCGAGGTCGGCGGCGAAGGCCAGCGCGCCGCGCACAAACTCCGGGGCGCGCACCCCGCCGCCACCAATCAATGCCAACTTCATGACGGATTATCTCCTCAGGCGAAATGGCACGAGCGTGAACAAGTCGTACAGCCAGACGGACATCACGATGGAGCGACGCCCAGTTTTGGAACTGGGTATCTGTCGTTCACTCCGGTTGTGGTGAACCGGTCGCCGGCGTCTCAAACTCAACCTTGTCGTAGACATCGGCGACCGCCAGCTTGCACTCAATCGAAGGCAGCTCCAGCACGGCGTCCAGGGCGGTGACATCGGTAAACAGCCACTGGCCATCAGCATGGCGCAGGAACCGCTCGATGCGATAGGCATCTTGAGCGATCAGCAGGTACTCCTGGAGCGAATCCAGCGTGCGGTAGTTGTGGAACTTGCGGCCGCGGTCATAGAGCTCAGTCGAGGGAGATAACACTTCAATCACCACGGTCGGGTTGAGCAGGATATCTCGCGCTTCGCGCAAGATGACGGCCTCGCCGCAGACAACGCTGACATCTGGATAGTGAAAATCACCTGTCGCCGCAATTCTGACGAGCATATCGCTGGGATATACGCGGCAGGGACGCCGGCGAAGCTGTACCCCTAAGGTCATAATCACATTTGCGACGATCAGGTTGTGGCTCTCGCTCGCCCCGGTCATCAGATAGACTTCGCCGCCGACGAATTCGTGTTTCTCCTGGCTGTCGCGTTCAAATGCCAGATAGTCTTCGACCGTCCAACGTGTTTTTTCTAAAGCGGACATCCTGCACCTCCACCCGACGGCGGCGCTTCAACCGGCAGCCGCTCGCCCACCCTCAGTATACCAGACGACGCACCAATTCAGACGACGCGCGGGCGCGCCGCCAGCGGGTCGAACATCTGGCGGGCGCTCTCAATGTAGCTCAAACTCTGGTGGCGGAAATAGGTGTTGTACAGCTCGGCATAGTGGCCGCCCTGCCGCATCAAACTGACATGGCTGCCTTCCTCGATGATCTGTCCCTGGCGCAGGACGATGATCCGGTCGGCGCTGCGCACCGTACTCAGCCGGTGCGCGATGAGGATAGACGTGGACTGCGCCAGGATCAGATCGAGCGCTTCCTGAATCTGCGTCTCGGTGAAGGGGTCAATGCTGGCGGTCGCCTCATCCAGGACGAAGATGGCGGGGCGCTGCAGCAGCACGCGCAGCAGGCTGACCAACTGGCGCTGCCCCATGCTCAGGTGCGCGCCGCGTTCGCCGACATCGGTCTGCAGGCCGTCAGGCAGCGTTTCCAGCCATTCGCCGCCGCCGATGCTGTAGGCGACAGCCTCGACCTCGGCATCGGTCGCTTCCGGCCGGCTGTAGCGAATGTTGTCCATGATCGTCCCGCTGAACAGAAACGGCGACTGCGAGACGATCCCTAACTGCCGGCGGTAGCTGTGCAGGTCAAACATGCGGATGTCACGCCCATCAATGCGGATGGCGCCGCCCTGGAACTCATAGAAGCGGGCGATCAGTTTGGCCAGTGTGCTCTTGCCCGCGCCGGTGTGCCCGACAAACGCTACATTCTCGCCGGGCTGGATGGTCAGGCTGAACTGGTCGAGGACGCGCCTGCCCGGTTTGTACTCAAATATGACCCGGTCGAACTCAATTTTTCCCCGCAACTGGCCGACCGGCTGCGCCGCCGTCTGCCGCACCGTGTTCTCGGCGTCAATCAGGGCGAAGATGCGCTCGGCGGCGCTCAAACCCTGCTGGATCTGGCTCCAGAACCCGGCCAGATTGATGAACGGGAACCAGAAACGGTCCAGGCTTTGGATGAACAGATACCAGGCGCCCACATTGATCGCGCCGCCGATCGCGGCCTGCGCCCCAAAATAGACGATCGAAGCGGTGCCGAAACCGGCCATGGCGTTCAGCACTGGGAAGATCAACGCCAGCACAAACCCGCGCCGCAGATTGATGGCGTAAGACTGGCGGTTGATCCGAACGAATTCCTCGTAGATCAGCGCCTCGCGCCGGAAGTTTTTGGCGACGGCGATGCCGCTCACGCTCTCCTGGATGTTGTCGTTGACGGCGGCCATGGCGCGCGCGCCCTGCCGCCCAGCCAGGCGCGACAGCCAGCGGAAGACCAGCCCCGCCCCCAAGACGGCCGGCATCCACAGCACCAGCAGCAGCGTCAACTGCCAGTCGCGGCTGACCAACACGCCGAACAGGATGAACAGCTCGATGAACTGGGTGAGGATGTCGCCGGTCAGGATGAGCACCTGGCCGAATTCCTGGGTATCGCTGGTGATGCGGCTGACCACTTTGCCCGACTTGTTCTCGTCGTAGAAAGCCATGTCGCGGTTGATCGCCGCCTGAAACGCCTCACTGCGCATCCGGCTGACCGCGTCGGCCACCACGCGGGTCGTCAGGCGGCGGCGCAGCCAGTTGACGCCGTAATCCCACAGCGTCGTGATGAGCAGCGCCACCACCAGCAGCGTCAGTACCTCCGCGCTGCTCTGCGCCTCCAGCGCGCTGACGACCGTGGCGATGATGATGGGCGCGATCGCACCGGACAGCGAGAGGCCGACCAGCAGGCCGACGATCATCGCCAGCGCGCGGCGCTGCCCAGCGAAGTAGTCGAAGATGCGCCGCAGCAGATAGCGGTCGGTGTACTGGCGATCATAAGTGTCCTGCTGAAGCGTGTTGAAGAATCCCATGTTGAACCCTAACTGCCCAGCGCCGGCGTCTCGTCTTCGACCAGCTCATACCGCGCGAATATCCGCCGGTAGGCGTCTGAACTGGCCATCAAGGCTTCATGGGTCCCCTGGGCCACCAGCCGTCCCTGCCGCAGCACGATGATGTGATCAGCCCAGCGAATCTGTGATAGACGGTGGGTGATCAACAGCGTCGTCCGGCCCCGCGCCGCAGCCCAGATCGCCTGCTGGATGTGATCCTCAGTGGCGCTGTCGATGGCGCTGGTGCTGTCGTCCAGGATGAGGATGGGCGGATCCGTCAAGAAGGCGCGGGCGATGGCGATCCGCTGCCGCTGGCCACCGCTGAGCGTCACACCGCGCTGGCCGATCACCGTCTGATACCCCTCCGGAAAGTCCATGATGAAATCGTGCGCCTGGGCCTGGCGGGCTGCCGCTTCAATCTCCGCCTGCGAAGCGTCCTGCCGGCCGAACCGGATGTTATCAGCGATGCTCCGGCTGAATAGAAAGATGTCTTGCTCGATGATGCTGATCTGCGAACGCAGCGCCTCCAGGTTCCACTGGCGCACGTCGATGCCGTCCACCAACACCTGGCCGGCGTCCACATCGTAAATCCGGTTGATCAGCTTGGTCAGCGTGCTCTTGCCCGATCCGGTCTGGCCGACGATCGCCACAGTCTGGCCGGGTTGGATGGTGAACGAGACGTCTTTGAGCACCGGGTTGCCAGGCTCATAACCGAAAGTCACCTGCTGGAAGGTGATCGCCCCGCGTATCGTCCCCGCGAAACCTTCCCGATTCTGGTCGAGATCGGTCTCGGTGTTGATGATGTTCAGAATACGCTCGGCGCTCGCGTAGCCCAACGCCATCTGGGACAGCGACCGCATCGAGCTGAACACCGGGAACTGGAACATGAACAGCAGCCCCATGAAGGCGACGATCTCCCCCGTGTTGATCGCGCCCGCCCGGTACAGCAGGATGGCGTGGATCAACCCGCCCACCGTGGCCAAACCTAGCAGCAGCCAGGGAATGTAGCGCGCCTCGATATAGCCCTGCCGCAGGAAATAGTCCCGCACCTCGTTCACGCGCTGCTCGAAGGCCTTGATCTCTTCCTGTTCACGCGCCGCGCCTTTGACGACTTGCAGCCCCTCGATCGTCTCCTCCAGCCGCGCGTTCATGCGCCCGAAACTGGCGCGTACTGCCTCGGCCACCGGATGCAGTGTGGTGATGAACCGGTACTGGGCCACGAAGTAGGCGACCAGGAACAGCGCCGGCGTCAAGATCAGCGCCGGGTGCAGGTTGGGCGCGGCCAGCAGCGGCACCACCAGAAACATGCCGGAACCGATGATGAGGTTCATGCCGGGGTTCATCATCAGGTTCATCTCGCGCACATCGTTGGTCACCCGCGCCATGATCTCGCCGACCGGCTGCATATCATGGAAGGTCATGCTCTTGCCGAGCAGGCTGGCGTACAGTTCATCGCGCACATCGCGCTCGATGCGCTGGGCGAAGATTTCTGACGAGAAATTCCGCATGACCTGCAGCGCCGCGCGCAGAAGCTGCGAGCCGATGATCGCCAGGCTGAAGCGCACGATGGCTTCCATGCCCTGGCCAGCGATGATGGCGTTGAAGGCCTGCCCGATGAAATAAGGCACCGCCGCCGCCAGCGCCGCATTGCTGAACGCCCCGAACACCATCAGCACAGCCACCGCCGGGTGGCGGCGAATGTGCGACAGGATGAATTTCAACGGGCTGGAATGATCAGTTGCGTAGCGCGTGCGCGCCGTGAATTCTGATGCCATGCGGCTGCCTGCATGTCGTCACTCAAGTGGGTAAAGGCGCATTCATCGTATCACAGCCTTAGCAGGCTGTTAAAGCCCAATCCATGAGTTGGACTTATCCGATGCTGCGCTTGATCAGTCCCAATCGCCGCGCCAGATGATGAGGCGATCCTGGCCATCGGCCAGGGGCAGCCGGCGGCCGGTCATCCAGTCATAGACCACCAGCGCCAGCGCATACGATCCCGGCGGCGCATCAGGCGGCACTAGCAGCGCGCGTCGGTCAATGTACAGACGACCGGGAACCAGGCTCAAAGTGGGAGTCACCCCGCTGAACTGGTCTGCGATCGGACCATCCGCCTGTGCCACCAGGGTATCATCGGCCGCCAGCAGGTGCAGACCGATGGAATAGTCCTGATCAGGGGTGCGCTCAACCTGCCACCACAGCCGGGCAGCGATCACGGCTGGCCAGTCTGCCTCCACGTCCGCGCCCAGAAATCCCAACTGATCGCCGAACCAAGTTGGCGACCGCTGCGGCGGCCCCTCCAGAAGCTGAGCCAGAAAGCACCAGTCTCGATCACACCGGCCAATCACCTGCTGCAAGGGACGTGACCGCTCAACCAGCCGGAAATGCGCCTGCACCACCGGGTCAAACCAGGCGTCGGTCACATGCCAAACGCGGCGCGCTTCCCCCACCTGCGCCGCGTCGGTCACCCACTGACGGCGATCGGGCTTCGTCAGATAGTGGTCAAGCTGCCAGCGCAGGAGATTCTCGCCAATATTCAGTCCGTCGAAAAATACGACATCATCAGCGCGCGCCGTCTGAGAGATCTGCCGGAACAGCAAGCGGTGAGGGATGCGCTCGCGCGGGAATTGAGAGGGCAGCGTCCACAAGTTGAGGACTGTGAATGCGACCAGCGCCGCCCAGCGCCAGCGGGCCGGAAACGTGGCCAGCGCCATGCCCAGCGCCAGCCCCAAGCCAACCGTCAAGTAGGATACGTAACGCGGCGTATAGACCGCGACGAACAGGTTAGCGAGCAGCGCCGCTGCTGGCGCGCCCAATCCCCACAGCAGCGCCAAACCGTAGCTCCGCGAACGCCTGAGGGCGACCGCGCCCCACAGGAGCACCAGCATCAGCAGCAGCGTCTGGCCATTAGAAGCCAGAGACAGCAGTCGCCCGACCGCCTGCAGCGTCGTCGGCTCGGTCGTATTGCCAATGCCGGCCAATCCGCGGGCGCTGCCGCTGGCCAACTCCACCGCTCGCACCGTCGCCAATTGGTTGAAGAAGGCAGGCAGCCACGGCAGCCACAGCGCTAACGCGCTGGCCGCCGCCCCCAGTCCCTGGCGCAGCAGCGCCGGCGATCGCCAGCCGCGCTCAAACACCCACACGTATATCATCTGCACCGCCACCAGAAAGGCGAGGAGATAATGTGCGTAGAGCATCGCCGCCACGCTCGCGCCGTAGATCAAAGCTGAGCGGGGCGTTCGCCGCCGCTGCCAGCGCCAGAACGCGCCCATCGAAGCGGTCGCCAGCAGCATCACCAACGCATACGGGCGGATCTCCAGCGCGTAGATGGTGAAGTAGGCGCTAACGCCCAACACCGCCGCCGCGAACCAGCCCGGCTGCGGCGCGCCCGTCCAGAGCCTCGCCAGACGATAAGCCGCCGCCAGCGTGAGCATCGTGATCAGGATGGAGAGCACGCGCCCGCTGAACTCCGTGCTGCCCGCCATCTGCTGCCAGCCCCAGAACAGTATGAACCAGGCTGGCGCCTGCACATCCGCTTCAACCTGATAGCGCAGGGTGAAGATCAGATCGCGGCTGGTGGTGCGAAACGCGATTTCCTCGTCCTCGCGCATGTAGGTGTGCGGGATGCGCAGGACGAGCCCAGCCGCGACCAGGTACAGGAACAGGAGACCTATGATCCAGCCGCGCTCACGAAGATGGCTCATCCGGGATTATGCTCCGGTTGCTGTACGGGTCAATACTGGCTAGATTCTAAAGTATAGCTGCGAATCATCAACGCTCGGCCGAGCGAGGAAACGTCATGAAACCTAAAGTGTTCGTCACGCGCGCGATCCCAGAAGCCGGTTTGAAGCTGGTCAAAGCGCACTGTGAGGCCGACATCTGGCCGGACGAACTGCCGCCGGCGCGCCCGGCGCTGCTCGAGCGGGTGCGCGGCGTAGATGGGCTGCTGTGCCTGATCACCGAACGCATAGACGTTGAGGTGTTGGACGCCGCCGGTCCGCAGCTCAAGGTCATCAGCCAGATGGCTGTCGGCGTGGACAACATCGACTTACAGGCCGCCGCCGCCCGCGGGATCCCAGTGGGGCACACGCCCGGCGTGCTCACTGAAGCCACGGCTGACCTAGCGTTCGCGCTGCTGCTGGCGGCGGCGCGGCGGATCGTCGAGGCGGCGGACTACGTCCGGCGCGGCCAGTGGCGCACCTGGGGGGCGACCATCCTGCTCGGCGCCGACCTGTCCGGGGCGACGCTGGGCATCATCGGCCTGGGGCGCATCGGCAAAGCGGTCGCCCGCCGCGCAGCGGGTTTCGACCTGCGCATCCTGGCGCATGACCCCGGCTGCACACCTGAAGCGGCGGCCAGCGTCAACGCCCGACTAGTGAGCCTGGAAGACCTGCTGCGCGAATCCGATTTTGTCACCCTGCATACCCCCCTGACCGAGCGGACGCGCGGCCTGATCAACCGGGACACGCTGCGCCTGATGAAGCCCACCGCCATCCTCATCAACACGGCGCGCGGCCCCATCGTCGATCAAGCAGCGCTGGTCGAAGCGCTCACCACAGGGATTATCGGCGCGGCGGCGCTGGATGTCACCGATCCAGAGCCGATTCCCCCCGACCACCCGCTGTTAAGCTTGCCCAATGCGCTGATCGTGCCGCACATCGGCAGCGCCAGCGTATGGACGCGCGACCAAATGGCGTTGATGGCAGCCGAGAACCTGATCGCCGGGGTGCAGGGGCGCCCACTGCCGCATCCCGTCCCCATGCCGCCGAGCTGAAACCGGTGTCGCTGGCGGCTGTCGCCCCCTGGGGGCTGTTTCTGCTGACGCTCGCCGCCGCCTACCCCTGGTCGGTCTGGCTGGTATCGCGCCTCGCCGGCGGCCGGCTGCTGGCTGCGCTGCTGACGCTCGGACTGGGATCGGGCGCGCTGACGCTGCTCATGTTCTGGCAGGCGCTGCTCGGCGTGCGTCTGACCACCGCCGGCGTCGCCGCGCCCTACCTGCTCCTGATGGTCCCCGGCTGGGCGCTGTGCTGGCGCAGCCGTCTGTGGCTGCTGCCCGCCCGCCCCGACTGGTCGCGGCCTGAAGTCTGGGCAGCAGGGCTGATCGGGCTGGTCGCCGCGGCAGTGCTGGTGAACGCGGTCTGCTGGCCGTTTTACCGCGAAGATGCCCTGGCCATTTACCACCGCTACGGGGACATCATCTACCAGACCGGGGCGCTGGTGCCCTTCGCCGGGCGCGATGAGGCTTTCTACCAGGCCTACCCCATTCATCTGTCGCTCCTGTACGCCTACGCCTATCAGATTTCAGGCTGGCCGAACGAGTACCTGGCGCGCGCGGCGGCGGCGCTGCTCAGCCTGGGCTGCCTGCCCGCCGCCTACTGCCTGGGGCGCGAAGTGTATGGACGCCGCGCCGGCTGGCTGGCGGCGCTGCTGCTCGGCCTCATGCCGACCTTCGGGCGCTGGGCGTCATCCGGCTATGCCGACTTACCGATGGCTTTTTACTACACGCTGGCCGCTCTGTTCACCGTCCGGCTGTGGCGCAGCAGGCGCGCCTGGGATGCCCTACTCGCCGGGCTGATGCTCGGCCTGGCCGCCTGGACGAAAAATGCGGCGCTGGTCGGCGTCGGCTTGTTCGGGCTGACGCTGGCCACCGACTGGGCGATGCGGCGCGTCCCGGCGCGGTGGGCGCTGCTGACGCTGGCAGCGTGCGCGGCCGTCGCCGCCCCCTGGTACTTTCGCAATTGGGTTGAGGCCGGGCTGATCGTGCCGCCCACCGCCTGGACTGATCAGGCGCAGCGCACATTGAGCGCCCTGTTCATCTTCATCACGCAGCCGCAGGATTACAGCCTGCCGGGCTGGGGCATCTTGATCGGCGCTGGGGCGATCGCTGGACAGTTCATCCGCCGGCCTACCGCCAACACCGGTCTGCTGCTGGCCTGGTCGCTACCCTTCTTCGCTGTCTGGTGGCTGCTGGCCAGCTACGACCCCCGGTTCATCTTGCTGTTCCTGCCGCTGTTCGCCGCGGCCAGCGCTGGCGGTCTGGACGCGCTGATCGGTTTGGCCAATCCACGCTGGCAGGCGCGCCTGACTCTGCCGCTGGCGGCGCTGGGTCTGGCGCTGGCGATCAATGCCGCCTGGGTGAGCATAGATCACAAAGCGGAAATCTTGCGCGCCCCCTTCATGGACGACGCAGCGCGGCGCGCTGTCGTGCTGGGCGGTGAATAACGCTCAATCAAACCATTTATGGAAGGTATAGTGGGCGTGGGTCGGCTCAAAACCCAATCGCACCCACACCTTCTGTGACGCCGTATTCGTGATCTGCGTGGCGATATGCAGCGTGGAAGCGCCTCGCTCCAGCCCCCACTGCAAGCCGCCGATCAGCAGCGCCCGCCCTACCCCCTGACGCTGAAACGCCGGATCCACGCCGTAGAGCGGCACTTCAGCGGCGCCAGCAGAGACCAACCGCAGCGTGACGAAACCCGCTAGCTGCCCATCGCGCTCCGCCACCAACGCCGCATTGGCTGCATCGAGCGCTGCGCATGAGCGCTGCGCCCACGAGATATACACCTCATCGGCGCGCTGGCGGTCCAGCCGCTCATCAGCATGGTAGTGGCCCAAATAACCGTGGAAGGCGCGGGCGGCCAGCCGGCCTACACTGTGCGCCTCGCTCGTATGCACTGGGCGCACTGCCAGTCCTTCGGGGAGCGCTGGGATGGGCGTGCGCTGCAAATCGCGGGCATAGTGCACCAGCGTATCCATCAGGCGGAACCCGTGCGCCTCCAGTGCCTGGGCCGTGGCCAGGTCGGCGGCGGCACAGCGCGCGATCAGCAGCCGAACCTGGTGCTGGCGGCAGTACGCCAGCATCGGCTCTAGATCAGCGCGAGTTACATCCAAAGCCCGCGCCATCCGAATGCCAAACCGCGCCTCATCAAGGGCGGACAGCGTGATGGAAAAGGCGCGCTTCATGACCGCGTTTCTTCCAGTTGAGCGGATTGAACTGCCTCGCGCACCACGCTGGAGGGCTGGCCCATGATCCGAATATGCATCCGCGCTAGATATTCGCCGATGATCCCCAGAGCGAACAACTGGGCGCCAGAGAAGATGGCGATGATGGAAGCCAAAAACGGGAAGCCCGGCACGCTGGCCTCGAACAACAGCCGGCCAATGACATACACCAACACCAACAGACCGAACACGGTGAGGGTGAAACCGATCAAAGTGGCGATCTGAAGCGGCACGATGCTGAAACCGGTCATCATGTTCAGCGCATGGGTGATCAACTTGCGCAGGGTATAGTTAGACCGCCCGTAGGGACGCGGCGCGTGCGGCACCGGGATCGCCGCGAAACGGGTCGTGCCCCAGGTCAACAGCACATCAATCGACACATACGGGCTGCGATAGTCGGCAAACGCCTCGCGTAACTGCGTCCTGAAGATGCGAAATGCGCTGACGCTGCGGGCGACTTCTACGCCCATCGCGCTCTGCAGCGCCAGCTTGGTCACCTGTGACGCCAGATCGCGCAGCAGCCCATGCTGCTCGCGCTGCGGCGTGCCGTAGACCACGTCATATCCCTCCAGGAGTTTCGCCAGCAGCCGGGCGATCTCATGCGGCGGGTGCTGCAAATCGTCGTCCATGGTGACGATGACCTCGTAGCGCGCCTGACGGATGCCATACAGCAGCGCGTTGTGCTGACCATAGTTGCGCATGTGCTTGTAGCCGCGCACCCAGGGGTATTCGGCGGCCAGTTCGGTGATGATCTGCCAGCTGTTATCCTGCCCATCGTCCTCGACAAAGATCAGCTCATAAGCCTGGGACAGCCGCGGCAGTTCTTCGGCCAACTGCTTTGTCAGCTCGCGCAAACTCAGGGCGCCGTTATACACCGGTATGACCACTGACAAACCCATCATAAATCTGTACTCTTATCTCCCCCAGGCACAGCCGCTGATCAGGCGTCTACAGCGATCACCACCGGCAGAACGCCTGTGGTTGAGTCAGCTATATTGGCGCCGGCAGCCGGCAGCAGCTCAATGCCCGTGACCGGGTCCCAACTGTACATGCGCACCCACAGGCGGTAGATGCCTGGCGCCAGATCCTGCGGCAGCCGCAGCGCCCGGTGATCCCATACCGGCGCGCCCACCTGCCAACCGCTGGTCGGCGCAAAGCCGCCGCCCGGCGGCGCATCCATCCCCTGCGCGATCACCGCGCCATCAGCCGCCGCCACGAACCAGGCGACCACATAATCGCGTTCGACCGGCGCCTGCGCCTGCCAGTACAGCGACAGCGGCAGCCAATCGTCGGGCCGGTAGCGACTGCCGCCCGGCAGCGAACACCCGACCAACCGCACCTGGCCGCCGAAAACCAAATCGGCGGCCGTTTCCGGCCCGCGAAACGTGAAGGGATCGGGCGCTGAGGTCGTATTGTACACCAACCAGCGCACGGTTGGGTCAAACGTCGTCTCACGCGCCAGGTAGTAGTGCGCCGTCATGAAGCGTTCGACCGGGCGTACGCTCCACGGCAGCCACGGCCCGGCATCTGCCAGCAGCCACAGTCGGTCGCGGCCGGCGGCCAGGTTGTGCAGCAGCGGAATGGTAGACTTCACCAGGAGCGCATCGGGATTGGTCGCCCGCACCAGAGGAGGCTGTTCGGGGCTGGGCTGCTCGCCGGGCTGCGGCGGCAGGCTGACCACGCGCGGCGCAGCGAACTTGCCGTGGTTCAGAAAAAAACGCCGATGCGCGTCGCCGCTCAAGACCAACACATCGCCCGCTTGTGCCTCAGCCGCCAGCGCGGGCAGCAGCTCAAACAGCGCCGCCTGCGACGGCGGCAGATACAGAGGATCGAGGTAGATCAGCCGCAGCCCCAGCAGCGTCATGCCGGCCAAAGCAGCCGGCAGCACCGCCGCCGGTTGCAACCACCAGCGCCTCACCTTCAGCGCCGACCAGCGCCCGCTGATCGCCAGCGCCGCCAGCCCGGCGACCAAGCTGAAGCCCACCGGCCAGACCCAGGCCTGCGCCCGCGCCCAGGCGAAATCGGCCGCAGCCTGCCCCCACAGCCCTGGGATGACGACCCAGCGCAGATAGCGCAGGACATTGAGGCCGCCGCCCCACTCGCCTAGCCCGTTCGCCTCGGCTGGCAGCGCCGCCGTATACGCCCCCCACGGCAGCGAGACGCCGCATACCTGAATCCAGAAGCCGTATGCGGCCAGGGCGATCACGACCAACCGCCAGCCCCGCGACCGCGTCAGCGCGGCGTCGAGGACGGGCAAAGCGGCTAACGCCAACAGCGGCACGATCGGCGCCAGAAAACGCGGCGGCCAAGACAGGCCGCCGAACCAGTGCTCACCCCGCAGCAGCGCATATCCCCCGGCAAAACTCAACAGCAGCGCCGCCAGCGCCGCCGGATAGCGCCCCTGGCCGCGCCGCAGCAACCGCCAACCGCCGACGACCCCCAGCAGCAGCATGGGCGACGTGCCCCAAATGCTGCCGCCAGGGCTGACTAAGTAGGTGTGCAGCGCCTGCTGCGCCGTCCATATCGCGTAGGTCCTCATCTCAATCCACCGGCTCATCCACACGCGAACCGGCGCGTTGGGGTTAGAATCGCCCGCCAGCGCTGCTAGCAGCAGCAGCCCCCAGATGCTGGCCAGCGCCAGCGGCGGCAGCCAAGCAGCCCGGTTCAGCATTCGCAGCCGCGGCGGCAGCGGCGGCAGCAGCAGCAGAAACAGCCCCGGCAGCGCCAGCACCGCTGCCTCTTTGGTCAGCCACGCGCCAGCGGCGGCCAGCAACGCCCCGACCGCCAGCCACCACGATCGACAGCCGCCGGCGCGCCAGCGTTCGCCCAGCAGCGCCGCCAGCAGCAGCAGCAGCGCCAGCAGCGGCTCACGAAAGAAAGTCTGGCTGTATACCCACAGGATCGTCGTCAGCCCTAGCAGCAGCGCCCCGGCCGTCGCCGTCCGTTCACCGTAGCCCAGCGACAGCGCGTACACGAACAGGATGCCCCCGGTCAGCGCGCTGACGAAGGCGTTGAACACCCAAACGCTGTGCACGAGGCCGATGCCAGGCAACAAGTAGGCTAGGCCGTACAGCGGAGCCGCCAGCGCCAGCGGCAGCGGCTCGTCGCTGAAAGTGCGCAGCGGGTAGCGACCGGTTAGCGGGCCAGGATCGGGAGGGAAATCTGAGGCCGAAATGTCCAGCAGCAAATCGCCCTGCTGCACCAGGCTGCCTAGTGCATCGAACAAAGCCAGCGTGTCGCCGCTTTCGATGCGCCCGCTGTAGGTGATCAGATAGACGCTGCTGAGCAGCGCCATCACCGCGATCAGCAAAGCCCGGCGCTGACGACCCAACAGCGGTTGATGGCGCGTCATGCAAAGACCAGAGGCAGCGTTATTTGGTTCCGCCCATCAACCGGTTGCGAATGCCAAGCAAGCCTTTCAGCACGCGCTGGGTCGGGCTGAGCTGATCAAGCTGCTCCAGGCCGGCTTCGTAGGTTGCCGCGCCGACCATCAGCTTGCCGTCCTCGACCTGCAGCTTGCCCATAGCGATCAGCGTCTCTCCATAAAGCTTCTTCTCGCCCTGCTCTTCAAAGATATCTGCCGCTTGGCGGTAGCAGTTGTAGGCCTGCTCGCGGTCGCCCAGAGCCGCGTAGACGCCGCCCAGATTGCCCAGCACCTTGGCTACCCGCACCGGGTCATTTAGCTCTTGGAAGATGCGCAGCGCCGCCTGCATCGCTTCCAGCGCCAATTGATGCTCACCCAAAGCGCGATGCACCAGGCCGATATTCGTCTGCATCTCCGCCATCAAATCACGACGGCCTTCAGCGGCGTAGGCGTCCATCGCCTGGTGAAAGACGCGGGCAGCTGCCTCATAATCTCGCTGCTGAAAGAGATGCACGCCCTGTTCTTGCAGTTCTTGCGCAGTGGCCATCATGTCTCGCTCTCCGCCCTTCTTTCTACATGGTGATATTCAGAACGCTCTCGCCGATGCGGCGCAGTTTATCGGTCGGCATCTGGCTGAGCATGATCGCAATCTCGATGAAACCGATATTGAGCGGATTGGCCGCAAACCGGCGCACATCTTCCGGCAGCCCAGTGAAATGCTTCCATTCCTCTCGGATGGCCAACCATTCGCCCACATGCCCGCTGCTTTCCAAGAAGTAGCTCACATTCTTCTTGAGCAGGTTTGCCAGCACGGTCAGCTCATGAATGGGGACGGGAGTCTCGCCCAACTCATATGCCTGGAGCTGCTCAACCGGAACAGCGCTGCCCTGACTGAGCTCTTCCAGCGTCATCCCCAACTCATCACGCGCCTGCCGCAGCAGCGCGCCTACCATCCGGTTACGCAGCGCCAGATATTCTGCTTGAATATCAAAGTGCCGCCCCTGTGCCGCCTCCAGCGTGTCTGTCCCCCAAAAGTGGCTCACTGGCACCCCCAGATAGTAGGCCAGCAGTTCAAGCTGCGGCAGACTGGGCACCCGGTCGCCATACTCCCACGCTTCGACCTCCTCCGGCGTCACCTTCAGCAGGCGCGCACAATCTTCGAGTGTGCGCTCGGCGCTCAGGCGCGCGTCTCGCAGCATGACGCCCACCATCTTACCGCGCAGGCGATAAGCTTCAGCAATGCTTATCGTGGTTGGCTGCGCCCCTTCGGCGGCCTGCGCTTCCTTCGCTTGTCGGGCTTTCAACCGGGCCGAAGCCTCTTTAAAATCCATCGTCATCCTCCCCGCAGCCGGGTGGCCTGCTTTATGGGCATTATAAAACGCCGCTTGCAGGCAGGCAACAGCGCCCCAGCGAAACCCCGCGACTCTATGATAGCGTCAGCTTCCTCACACCAACCCTTGACGTTGCTCACATTTCCTCAATGCCCCTCAATAAAGTTGTAAGATTGCTCGCTTTCACGTCCGGATTTCGTGGGTATAATGACAGACTCAAAAGATTGATCACAACGTTCAGCGCACGGGTGCAGCGGCAACATTATGAGTGACGGCAGCGCTTCAACGGCTTCGAACATACTCGAGCTTGAAAATCGGCTCAAATGTCTCTCCGCTCTGGCCGAAATTAGCGCGCGGCTCAACAGCGTCCTGCTCGATTTTGACGCTTTCCTCCGCCAACTGATCGCGGCAATGGCGCAGTATGTGCGCTGCGACCGAGCGCTGCTGCTGTTGGTCAGCGAGACCCAAGAATACTTGTACGTCGCTCAAACGAGCTTTCATCTGTCGTTGCCTGACCGGCAGGCCGAGCTGGAAAGGCTGCGCCTGCCGCTGGCGACAACTGGCGACGCGCCGGATACGCTGATCAGCGCCTGGCTGCGTAACGAGCCCGCGATGGTCGCAGCGGACACGACAGCATTCCAGTCAGCGGCCGGTTACCTGGCCCACGCGCTGCAGTCTGCCGCTTTCTACAGCGTGCCATATCAGGCCGAGGGACAGCTCATCGGCGTCGCCCTGGTGGACAATAACCTCAGCGCAGTCCCTTTGAGCAGCAGCCATCAAGAGGCGCTCAAGACGTTCGTCAGCCATACTACTACCGCCCTGCACAATGCCTGGCGGCATCACAAAACTGTGCAGGAGCTGGCCAACAGCGTGCGCGAGATGTCCATCCTGCGCCAGATTGATCGCGAGCTGAACGCGACGATCAACCCATCGCACGTATTTCAGATGACGCTCGACTGGGCGATGCGTTTCACCAACGCTCAGGCGGCGTCTCTCGCCTTGTACAACCAGGACACCGATGAGCTGCGTTTTGTGACCGAATACGGCTACGATATGCCCCCCGAACGGCTGGCGCTCATGCGCCAGGAGCTGGGGCCGGGCATCGCGCTGCGGGTAGCGCGCTCTGGCAGGGCGGAAATCGTGCCCGATGTGACGGCCGACAAAGACTTCGTCCGCATCGCCAGCAACACTCAATCTCAACTGGCCGTGCCCGTCATGCGCGAGGACCGGGTGGTGGCCGTCATCACCGTAGAGAACAAACGGCTGAACGGCTTCACCCAGGCGCACCTGGATTTCGTCGAAAAATTGGCGACTCGCGCCGGCGTCGCTATTGACAACGCTCGCCTATACGACGAGACCCTGCATGAACGGGAGAAGCTGGCCCTCATCCTCAGCAACACCGTCGACGTAGTCATCGTCGTAGGCCCCGATGACCGCTTGATTTTGATCAACGAGTCCGCGGTGGCCGCCCTGCGGCTGTACCCGCATGAAACGTATGTCGGGCGCAACTTCTTTGAGGCCATTGACCACTCACCGCTGTTGGAGGCCTTCCGGCGCGTGCGCGTGTTTGGCGAAAGCACCGTCGAAGAGATCGTGATGCCCAACGAGCGCAGCTTTCACGCCACCTTCAAGCCGAACGAGGCGCTCGGCTGGATCATCGTGATGCACGATATCACGCCGTTCAAAGAGATGGATCGGTTGAAGAGCGAACTGATCGCCACCGTGTCGCACGACCTGAAGCAGCCCTTGAGCGTGATGAACGGCTACATCGAACTCCTGCAGATGCAAAACGCGATCCAGCCGCACGGCATGCACTCGGTACAGATGGTGCGCCGCTCCATCCAGAACATGCGCCAGTTGATCGATGATCTGCTCGACCTAGCCAAGATTGAGTCCGGCGTGCAGTTGAATTTGCAGCCTGTGCAGGTGCACAACGTCATCAATGACTGCATCGAGTCGCTGTGGCCGGCTGCTCAGAACAAGTCCATGACGATCACCACCGAGACGAACGGCAGCCTGCCGCTGGTGCAGGCCGATTACATGCGCCTGCGCCAGATCCTGATCAACTTGATCAGCAATGCGGTCAAATACACGCCGCCAGAGGGCTGGGTGAAAATTCGCGCCGAGCAGCGGGGCAGCACGCTGCGCGTGTTCATCCAGGACAACGGGCTGGGCATCAGCCCTGAAGACCAGGTGTACATCTTCGACCGCTTCTACCGGGTTCGCCGACCTGAGACGGACAGCATCGAAGGTACCGGCCTAGGGCTGGCGATCGTCAAAACCCTGGTCGAGGCGCACGGCGGCCAGATCGGCCTGGAAAGCCACCTGGGCGAGGGCTCGACATTTTACGTCACGCTGCCGCTGGCGCAGGTGGAAGCTACCGCCTAAAATAACCAGCGCCAGGGCACTTTCTTCCCGGCGCTGGCGCAGGTTCATCCGCCTAGAGACAGACGCAGCCGCCTCAGTAGTTGGCCGGCGGGTCAGCCGGCGCTGCGACCGGTTCCGGCGCAGGTTCCGACGCCTCAGGCTCGGTCTCAGCGCCGTTAGTCACCGGCTTGGTCTCCAGCGAGATCGGCTCGTACAGATCATCGCCGATCCGGTAAGGCACTTCGATCACCGGCCGGCCGCGCCCGTGTTTGATCTGGTCATGGTACAGCGCATCGCGGATGGCGATGATGGTCTGGTTATGCAGGAACCACTCCCACCAGTGCGAGACCACGAATACTGGCAGCACGACGACAGTCGGGATGTGTTCTTCGCTTTCTTCATCCAACTGATGCAGGTAGTCAATCAGCGGCCGTCCGATTTCACGATAGGGCGAGTTCACCACATCCAGCGGGATCTTGAGCGACCATTCACGCCAGCGCTGACGCAGACGTTCGACCGCGGCAGGCTCCACATCAACCGAACATACGCGCACGTTGTCCGACATGCGCAGCGCGTACTCCAGCGCTTGCAGCGAACAGCGGTTCAGGCTGTTCATCAGCACCACGATCCGCACATGGTTGCGGTCGGTATAGGTGCTGTAGCGCTCTGCTAGCGGACCCGGTTGGATGCCGTCCAGCGTGAGCGAAGCGGCTACCTGTTCATAGTGGCGGTGGATGAAGACGAACATCCCCATCAGCGCTGGAATGGCCAGCGCCACGATCCAGGCGCCTTCCATAAACTTGGTCGCCACCAGCACGACCAGCACGATCGCGGTGCAGAAAGCGCCGAAACCGTTGATGCCGATATGCAGCCGCCAGCCCCAATCGGGCTTGAAACCTGGCAGCTTGCGTTCCTTCAGCCAATGAATGACCATCCCGGACTGCGACAGCGTGAAGCTGAGGAACACGCCCACCGCATACAGCGGCAGCAGGTTGTGCTCACGAGCGTCGAACAGGATGATCAAGATGCCCGCGGCGACGGAGAGGACGATGATACCGTTGCTGAATACCAACCGGTCGCCCAGGTTGGTGAGCTGCCGCGGCAGATAGCGGTCGCGCGAGATGATGGCGGCAAGGCGGGGGAAATCGGCATAAGCCGTGTTGGCCGCCAGCGATAGAATGAGCAGTGTCGACATCTGCAGATAGTAGAAGAGCAGGCTGTTTTCGCCGAATACTGCCCGCGCGATCTGCGACAGCACCGTAGTTTCGGCGTGGTGTACGGCGATGACCTGGTACTGATTGGCCAAGAACGTAGTGCCAACGAACATGGTGCACAACAGCGCCACCATGATGATCAGCGTCTGGCCGGCGTTGCGGCTCTCCGGCGGTTTGAAGGCCGGGATGCCGTTCGAGATGGCTTCGATGCCGGTCAGCGCGGTGCAGCCCGCCGCGAAAGCTCGTAAGACTAGAAACAGAGTTAGGCCGTTGGCGTACTTCAATTCTTCCGCCAGCACTTCGGCGGGCGGCGGCGGCACCGGCGTGACGGCGCCGGTCAGCACGCGCAGCACCCCCACCGCGATCATGACCAGCATCCCGATGATGAACATATAGGTCGGGATCGAGAAGAAAGTGCCGCTCTCCTTCACCCCGCGCAAGTTCATGATCGTGATGAAAGCGACGATCACCAGCGCCACGTCCACCCGGTACGGCGCAAACTCCGGGAACGCCGACGCCAGCGCTGCCGTGCCCGCCGACACGCTCACGGCGACCGTCAAAATGTAGTCAATGAGGAGCGCCGCCGCCGCTACTAGACCCGGCCATGTGCCTAGATTATCCTTGGAGACGATGTAAGCGCCGCCGCCGCTGGGATAGGCATGGATGGTTTGGAAGTAGGAGAAGGCGACTATGGCCATCAACGCCGCGATCCCCAACGCAATCCACCACGACACGCCCAATGCCGCCGTGCCGGCGGCGATCAGCACCAGCAGGATGGCTTCGGTCGCGTAAGTGCTGGACGACAGCGCATCGGACGAGAACACAGCCAGCGCCTTGAGTTTGCTCAAGCGCTGGTGAATAGCTTGATTGGTCGCCAGGGGCTGGCCAATAATAATCCTGCGCAGGTTGAGTCCTTGCATCGTTCACCGTCTCATTCGATTATTGAGCGGGTTTTGAAAAGCGTTGGGATCAGATCAAATTAGTGTAGTGATGCAATAGCCAGCCTCTGCTATATTGTATCGTCTTCTGGCACGGACCGCGCATTAATTTACACCAGATGGGCAAAGTCTGGCAACGGTGACCTAGGACGAGTTCAGGGCAATCGCATGAAACAAAATTTTAACGATATGTGACCCATTAAAAACTCTAAAGAACTCTAGATAGTCTTATGTTCTGTCTCATTCAGTTATGGCTTCGGTTCACTATGGGTATTTAGAGGTCAAAATCCTTTTGGTGCGATTGCCCTGAGGACGAGTTCCAGGGTAATCGCATCCGAGTTGAGGTCAAATTAGGAGGCAAGGACTGAAACGATTCGGCATCTTCAGTACAAGTGATCGTCATTGCCATCTGTGTTGAGATTAGGCCCACATGCGTTCATCGTCCGTCTGGCTTCTACCCTACCCTTTGGAGGCACACCATGTCCCCAATCAACAAGCTGCGCGGCCAGTTGATTGTTTCCTGCCAGGCTCTGCCTGAAGAACCTCTGCACGGCCCGATGTTTATGGCAGCCATGGCGCGCGCAGCGGCACTGGGCGGCGCGGGCGGCATTCGCGCCAACGGGGCAGACGATATCGCGGCTATTCGCCAAACAGTGAGTCTGCCGCTCATCGGGATCAATAAACGTAAGATTCCCGGATGCGATATCTATATCACCCCGGAGTTCGCCGACGCGGAACAGATCGTGCGGGCGGGAGCCGATCTGGTCGCGCTAGATGGGACGGTACGCCCGCGGCCGGCCACCACGCCTTCGCTGGCTGATCTGATCGCGCGCATTCACGACGAACTACGTGTGCCTGTCATGGCAGACTGCTCTTGCCTGGCCGATGCTGAGGCCTCGGCGGCCGCCGGAGCGGATATCCTGGCGACGACGCTGTCCGGTTACACCGCGCATGGGCACCCACCCAGCGAAACGCCCGACTTTGATCTGATCGACCAGATGGTCGCAGCGTTTTCGCTGCCCGTGGTTGCGGAGGGACGAATCTATCTGCCCGAACATGCAGCCGAAGCTTTCGCGCGCGGAGCATTCGCGGTAGTCGTCGGCAGCGCAATCACGCGCCCGCACGACATCACGCGCCGTTTCGTGAGGGCGATCCCGACCGCGATGACCGGCAATGCAATCGATCAATGAAGCTCAAATGGGTCTCATTCTAACGGAGTGAGATGCTTATGCAAACGAATTCAGCCACGCAAGCCGTCGTTCTAGCGATCGATGGCGGCCAGAGCAGCACGCTCGCCTTGATTGCGAACCTGAAGGGCGAGGTGCTAGGTTACGGCCAAGCCGGGCCG
>CALAJK010000011.1 GCA_937922795.1 uncultured Anaerolineae bacterium | reverse complement strand
CGGGGCAGGCGAGCAGCCTGCTCCGGCGCTGTGGTACAATCAAGCCTCAGAGGCGGGCCGCCGGCTCGCCTCTGTTGGATTATTTGACCTATTCCCACTCAGGTTGAAAACCGACCATGAATCCTGAATTGACCCTCGCCTCTGAGGTCGCCGACGCGCTGGACACTGGGCGCGCCGTTGTCGCCCTCGAATCAACGCTCATCACGCATGGCCTGCCATACCCTGCTAGTGTCGAGACGGCGCTGGCTATGGAAGCCGCCGTCCGCGAGACAGGCGCTGTGCCGGCCACGATCGCCATCCTGGAAGGCCGTATCACCGTCGGGCTGTCGCCCGATCAGATCGATCGTCTAGCGTCGCTGCCGCGCGGGGCAGTGCGCAAATGCAGCCGCCGCGATCTGGCAGTCGCCGTAGGACTGCGAGAGAACGGCGCGACGACGGTAGCCGGGACGATGATCGTCGCTCATATGGCGGGCATTCAGGTGTTCGCCACCGGCGGCATCGGCGGCGTGCATCGCGGCCATCCGTTCGACGTGTCTGCTGACCTGATCGAGTTAGGGCGCACGCCGGTCGCCGTAGTCTGCGCCGGGGCAAAATCCATCCTTGACCTGCCGCTGACGCTGGAAGCGCTGGAAACCCAGGGTGTGCCGGTCATCGGCATCGGCACCGATACGCTGCCCGCGTTCTATTCACGCAGCAGCGGCCTGCCGATTGATCCGCGCATCGAGACGCCGCAGCAGGCGGCGGCAGTCATCGCCGCTGCCCGCCGCCTGGGGATGACTCATGGGCTGCTGTTCGCCGTGCCCGTGCCGGTTGAGGCTGAGTTCTCGGCGACGGCGGCGGAAGCCGCGATTCAGCAGGCGACGGCAGAAGCGGAGGCGCAGGGCGTGCGCGGGCGGGATGTGACGCCGTTCGTGCTCAAGCGCGTCGCCGAGATCACCGATGGCCAGTCGCGCCGGGCGAATGTGGCGCTGCTGGTGAATAACGCTCGCGTCGGCGGCCAGATCGCGGTTGCGCTGGAAGCTGTGGCTCAATCATGACTGATAGGGCGGCGCCCGCGCTGGTCGGCATCGGGGCGGTCTTCATAGATGACATCGTGCTGCCTACCGGGCAGACGTTCATGCAGCAGTTGGGCGGCGGCGTAGTCCATGCGCTGATGGGAGCGGCCGTCTGGGATGAACGCCCCGGCATCGTCGCCCTGGTGGGCGAAGATCTGCCGGACGCGATCTACCAGCATCTCGCCCGTTGGTTGGATACACGCGGGCTGCGCCGCCTGCCGCTGCCGCAGATCCGCGCCTGGCAAATCTTTGAGGAAGATGGCACGCGCCGCGAGCTGTACCGCGTCCGCGAGACGCAGCCCTTCATCCGCGGCGCGCAGCCCGAGGATTTGCCGTTGGCCTACCGGCAGAGCCGCGGCTTCTATCTCATCACCGACTTCGACAATGCATATACCTGGTGTCATACCCTGTCCGGCTGTGTGCTGTGGGAGCCGCTGCAGCAGATCATGACGCCGGGCGTCCGCGATCGCCTGCGCAGGGTGCTCCAGACCGGGCAGGTGGACATCGTCTCTCCCAATCTGGTGGAGGCGCGGGCAGTGTACGGCGATCTACCGCCGGAAGCGCTGGTAGAAGCCTTGTTGGAAGACGGGGCGCGGCGGGCGGCGCTGCGCATGGGCGCGCAGGGGTCGCTGGTTGCAGACCGCGAGACTGGAGAACGGCACTGGGTCAGCGCACTGCCAGTGACGGTCGTTGATCAGACTGGCGCTGGGAACACCTACTGCGGCGGGCTGCTGGCCGGCCTAGTTCAGGGCAGAAGCCTGCGCGAGGCGGCAGAGATGGCAGCGGTTTCGGCGTCGTTCTGCGTCGAACAGGTGGGCGTGTTGGATCCGAAGCGCGTCCAGCCGTCTGAGCGCGACCGTCGTCTTCAGCAGCTTCGAGGATAGAGGACGTTATTTGCCGGCGATGGCCGGCTCTGTCTCGGCGCCGCGGGCTTTGCCGCCCTGGGTGTGGCGCGTGATGATGTGCAGCGTCAGATCGTCGAAGTTCTGAAACTGGCGCTGGCAGTAGGGACAGATCGGTTTTTCTGGCCGCTGAGGTTTAGGGTGCACAGGTGGGTCGATAGGATGGTGTGACACGGTCTCGATCCTTGTCGCTTCAGTATGCGCTGTGGCGACGGCTACGGTGAGCCTTCCACAATGCGCCAGGCCTGCAAGCCTTGATCGCAGCCGATGACCAGCGTACTGCTGTCCCGGCTGAGCCGCGCCAGATCGGCGGGGCGGCTGCAGGAACGGTAGCTGCCCAGATCGAAGGCCTGGCCGCTAGTTGTATCCCAGGCCAGGATGCGGGCAGCGTCGCCTACCGTCACCCCTATGATGACATCGGCTGACGCCGTGGGCAAGAGAAATGGGATCAATTTACCATTAAGGGCGGTCATACTCCGGCTGCGGCCTGTATGGAAGTCCAATACATTGAGCTCCCGGTAGTCAGTGTCCATCCAGGCGAACTGGTCGCCGCTGGCATTGACCTGACCGACGCCCGGCAAGATGGGAAGCTGCGCCTGGGCGGTGATCTGGCCGCTTTCTAAGTCCCAAAGCTTGACGATGCCGGCCTGGGTGGCGGTGACCGCCAGCGGCGGCTCAACGCGCCCGATGCGGAAAAATGACTCGGCGTCCGACTCTGGGCCCGATGGGATACGATCATCTACGGTCGGCTGGAAGGCTGCGGTCAAGCGCATGACATAGGCCGCCTGGCGCGGGTCGTTCGGCAGCATTTCCAGCCAGGCGCGGGAGTCGGCATCAAACCACAGCCGGGAAGGCAGGCCATCCAGGCCGCAGGCGGTCACGGCCAGTTTGGGGTCGTCCAGCCGATAGAAAGCGGCGTAGCTGGTCAGCCCGGCCACATAGATCGCCCCGAACCAGCGGCGGTCGGGCGAAAAGACGCCGTCGATGAAACCGCCCGGCTGGCCACAGTCGGCCTGCGCCGTCGCCTGATATCCGTCTGTGCGATCCCACAATATGAGGCGGTTGTCGCGGTTGAGCAGGGCGAACTGTTCGCCGTCAGCGCTGACCGCAAACCAGCCGCTGTCCACACGGCCAGCAGCAGGGGGCAGGTCGGCGAAGTCTAACTGCCAGATGGGGCGTAGCTGCTGGATTGCGTCCGCGCGGATGGGCGGCGCTGCCGGCGGGTTCGTCTGCGCCTGAGCAGTGGGGCGCAGCGCTGCCAGTACCAATCCGGTCAGGCCGAACAGAAACCATTTTGACAACATGACTGTCCTCTTTCGGCATTCGCCGCTATAATGCTGACCACCATTAGCAAAAGTCAGAGATCGAGAAATGCCCATGCATCGCGACTCCATCGAACGCCAACTCGAACGCATTCTGCTGCGGACGACCAAACCCGGGCGCTACGTTGGCGGCGAATATAACAGCGTCGTCAAGGACTGGGATACGATCGACTTCAAAGTGGCGCTGGCCTTCCCCGATATCTACGATCTGGGGATGTCCAATCTGGGCATCATGATCCTGTACGATCAGATCAACCAGCAGCCGGATATGCTGGCCGAGCGCGTATTCAGCCCCTGGACGGACATGGAAGCGCTCATGAGGGCTGAGGGAATACCGTTGTATTCGCTGGAAAACAAACGTCCGATCCGCGCCTTCGATCTGCTGGGCATCAGCCTGCCTTACGAGCAATTATATACTAACGTGCTCAACCTCCTCGACCTGGCGGGGATGCCGGTGCGCAGCCTGGACCGCGACGAAACTTTTCCGGTGGTGATCGCCGGCGGCCATGCCTGCTATAACCCGGAGCCGATGGCCGATTTCATTGATGCCTTCGTGATCGGCGAGGGTGAGGAGGTCGTCGTCGAAATTGCGCGGGCGCTGCAGCGGCTGCGCGGCGCCAGCCGGGATGAACAACTGCGGGCGCTGGCCCGCATCCAGGGCGTGTATGTGCCGCGCTTCTATGAGGTCACGTATCATCCGGACGGCACGGTGGCTGAGGTGTGCCCGACCGTCCCTGAAGCGCCGCCGCGCGTCCTTAAGCGGATCGTGCCGGTGCTGCCGCCGCCGTTCACGCGGTTTCTGGTGCCCAACATCGACACGGTGCATAACCGCGCTCCGATCGAGATCATGCGCGGCTGCACCCGCGGCTGCCGCTTCTGCCATGCGGGCATGATCACCCGGCCAGTGCGCGAGCGACCGGTGGCGGAAGTGATGGCCGCCATCGAACAGATCATCGCCAATACCGGCTTCGAGGAGATCAGCCTGCTCAGCCTGTCGTCATCGGACTACGTGTACGTGCATGAGCTGGCCGATGCCATCCACGCCAAGTATCACGATTCTGGTCTAAGCCTGAGCTTGCCCAGTCTGCGGATTGAGAGCACCAGCGCTGACCTGCTGGACAAGCTGGGCGATACCCGGCGCAGCGGCTTCACGTTTGCGCCAGAGGCCGCCACCGAGAAGATGCGCGATCTGATCAACAAATCAGTGCCGCACGCCCAGGTGTTGGAAGCGGCGCGCGCCGTCTACGAGCGCGGCTGGCGCACCATCAAGCTGTACTTCATGATCGGGCACCCTGAGGAGACGCTCGACGATGTGCAGGCCATCGCCGACCTGTGCCGGGCAGTCCTGGCCGAAGGCCGCCGCGTGTTGGGCGGCAAAGCCAATGTGAATGTGGGCGTCAGCACCTTCATCCCCAAGCCGCATACGCCATTCCAGTGGGTTCCCCAGGATACCCATGAGATGGTGGAGCTGAAACAGCGCCTGCTGATGGACCAGATCCGCGGCCATGGGCTGCATCTGCGCTGGAACAGCATTGAAGCCAGCGAGTTCGAAGGTTTTCTCAGCCGCGGCGACCGCCGCCTGGGGTGGGTGATCCAGCGCGCCTGGGAACTGGGCAGCAAGTTCGACGCCTGGGACAGCGAGCACCGGCACGATCTGTGGTTGCAAGCTTTCCGCGAGGCCGGATTGTCGCCCTGGTTCTATACTCACCGCCCGCGCGATCTGGATGAGGTATTCCCGTGGGATCACATTGACGCGGCGGTGCACAAGAAGTTCTTGCGCGAAGACTATCTGATGAGCCTGCGCGGCGAGACGCGAGTCGACTGTCGCGACAACTGCTTCGCCTGCGGCATCCTGCCTAAGTTCAAAGACCTGCGCGCCCAAACTGAAGCGCCGGCCTGGGAGTGCCCGCCGGTCACGCCCGTCAGCGCCCGCAAACGCGCCGGCCAGGGCGAACGTTTGCCCAATGTGGCGTTGATATAAACGCGTGTGGACACGGGCGCACCGCGTTTATGACGCCGGCAGGTTCTCGATGAAGCAGCGCAGCGTGGCCACGGCCAGCGCGTACTCGTCTAGGGGCAGGTGCTCATCAGGCGTGTGGTCCAGGCTGCTGTCGCCCGGCCCGTAGGCGACGATCGGGCACTCCCAAACAGCGCCGACCACGTTCATATCACTGGTTCCAGTCTTGAGCACGAAATCTGGACGCCCGCCCTGGGCACGAATGGCCGCCAGCATCCCCCGCACCAGGGGGTTATTTTTGTCGCCCTGGTAGGCGCGCTCCTGGCTGTAGGGGCGCAGTTGGCCGTCGCTGACGAAGGTCTGCAGCGTCTCGTAGACTGCTTCTGGCGTCAGGCGAGGCGGCAGCCGGAAGCCGATGGTCATCGTCAGCGTGTCATAGAAGTGGTCGGACGACGTGTTGATGGCGTTCAGGTTGGGCATCACCTGATCGAAGAAACGGTCATAGCCGGCGTTGGCTGCCTCGGCCCAGGCCAGCACGCGCATCCACAGCGCCGCGCCGGCCGCGCCGACGCTGGCTTCGGGCCGGGCGCTGTGGGCGCAGGGGCGGGTCAGCGTGTAGTCCACCAGCAGGCGCCCTTTATAGCCCAGCGTGAGGCGGCGCGCGCCGCTGGGTTCGCCGATGATGCACAGCGCCGGCCTGAAATGCGCGGCGATGGTGCGCGCCCCCCGGCTGGTGGGACACTCCTCTTCGACTGCGCCGGCCACCAGCACACGCCAGCCGGCCGGGATCACGGCGGCGGCGGCGGCCTCGGCGAACGCGCACAACGCGCCCTTGGCATCCACGCTGCCGCGCCCATACAGCTTGCCGTCTTCGATGCGGACGGGGATTTCGCCAGGGTAGGTGTCAATGTGGCCGAGCAGCACCAGCAGGTTAGGGGCGTCTGGCGCGCCGCGCAGGCCGCAGGCGCTGCCGGCCGAGTCGATGAAGGCTTCAAATCCGTGGGCGCCCATCCAACTAGTGAGGCAGCGAACGGCGTCTGCTTCGTGGTATGACGGGCTGTAACGGCGGACAAGTTCGAGCAGAAGTTCAGACATTAGCGCGCTTCCTGGCAGCGCTGAATCACAGCGGCGGTGGTGGCGTCGGTGCGGCCAGCATGGGGCACAGCGTAAGCTGCCTGACGCAGCCGTTCGCCCTCGGCGTAGCCGAGCCAGTCCAGCAGCATGGCGGCGCTGAGGATGGCGGCGCGGGGGTCGGCTGCGCCCTGGCCAGCGATGTCCGGGGCGCTGCCGTGCACCGGCTCGAACACGGCTGGGCGGCCGTCTCCTAGGTTGGCTGAGGGCGCGAGTCCCAGCCCGCCGGCCAGCCCGGCGGCCAGATCGCTGAGGATGTCGCCGAATAGATTGGTCGTCACAATCACATCAAAGCGCTCAGGATTCTGAACAAGCCGCATGGCGGCGGTGTCTACCAACATCTCCTCAGTTTCCAGATCGGGGAATTCGGCTGCCAGCTCGAAGGCGACGCGGCGAAACAGGCCGCAGGTCTCTTTGAGCACGTTGGCCTTGTGCACGATAGTCAGCTTGCGCCGCCGCTGGCGGGCGGCCTGGCAGGCGGCGCGGACGATGCGCGTTGAGGCGCGAGCGGTGATGACTCGTTCAGCGATGGCGGTCGCGCCGCCGTCTTCGACACGCTCGCGGCGGCTGTACAGCCCTTCGGTGTTCTCGCGGACGATGAGCAGATCGAAGCGCTCCGTTTTCGCCGGACGGAGGTTGGCATACAGATCGAAATGTGTGCGCAGGGTCAGGATCGGGCTGCGATAGCCCTCAACTTTGGTCATGGGCGAGCTGGTCGCGCCGAACAACACGGCATCGCTGGCGGCGCACAGGGCGAGCGTCTCCGGCGGCAGGGCGTCGCCGGTGCGTTCGAATGCCTCAAAACCAGCGTCGGCATGCTGGAATTCCAGCGGCAGCCCCAGCGCCCGCAGCGCCTGTTCAGCCGCCGGGATGACTTCCTGACCGATGCCGTCGCCCGGTATGAGCGTGATACGGTGATTCATGCGCCCTCCGCGAACCGCCGCTGCAGCATCGGCACTAGGCCGCCAGCATCCAGGATGGCCTGCACCGACGGCGACAGCCGCGGGAAGGTGAAAATTTGTCCACCGGCCTGAATCGCTGCCGCTTCCAGGTCGAGCAGCAGGGTGTCGCCGGTCTGAACGTGGGCGCGCAGACCGGGGCAGACGATGGGCAGGATGCCCTGATTGATGCAGTTGCGGAAGTAGATGCCGCCGAACGATTCGGCGATGATGACGGGCACGCCGGCATATTTGAGGGCGGTCACTGCCTGTTCGCGGCTGCTGCCGCAGCCCCAGTTGCGCCCGGCCACGATGACGTCGCCCGGCTGGACGGCGCTGGCGAAACCAGGGTCGAGGTCTTCGAGCGCATGGGCGGCGATCTCCGCCGGCGTTTTCAGCGTGTAGGTATATTTGCCGGGGAAGATCACGTCGGTGTTGACGTTGTCGCCATAGACCCAGCAGCGATGTGCGGTCAGCATGATAGGAACTCCCTGGGGTCGGCAATGCAGCCGGCGGCGGCGCTGGCCGCCACCACATACGGGCTGGCGAGATAGATCGGCGCGTCGGGCGTGCCCATACGCCCGCGGAAGTTGCGGTTAGCGCTGCTGATGGTCGCTTCGTCAGGGGCGGGCACGCCCATGTGGTTGCCCATGCACGGGCCGCAGCCTGGCGTGCCGATGGCCGCGCCGGCCTCGATCAGGGTTTGCAGCGTGCCGTCTTGAAGGGCGGCCAGCAGCACCTGACTGCTGGCGGGAATGACGATCAGGCGGCAGCGCACGGTGCGGCCACGCAGCACCTGAGCGGCGGCGCGCAGGTCGTCATGGCGGCCGTTGGTGCACGTGCCTAGAAACGCCTGCTGGATCGGTTGGCCGAGCGCCTGCGACAGCGGTACGACGTTATCCGGTTGATGAGGCAGGGCGATCTGCGGCTCCAGCGCGCTCACATCCAGCGTATACTCAGCGTCGTAGTGGGCGTCGGGGTCAGGGTACAGCGGCGTGTAATCGCGCTGGCGACGCGGCTCCAGGTAGTCGAAGACGGCGTCGTCCGGCGGCAGATAGGCGCTCTGCGCGCCGAATTCGGCCATCATGTTGGGCAGCACCGGGCGCTCATCCAGCGACAGCGTCGCCAGCGCGTCGCCGGCGAACTCGATGGCACGGTAAGCCCCGCCGTCTACGCCCAGGTCGCCGATGATCCGCAGGCTGATGTCTTTGGCGGTCACGCCGGGCGTCAGCCGGCCGGTGAGCGTGATGCGCATGGTCTCTGGCACGCGCCACCAAAGCTGGCCGGTGGCCCACAGCGCCGCCAGCTCGGTGCGGCCTACGCCGGCCCCGAACGCGCCCAACCAGCCGAAATGGGTGGTATGGCTGTCCGCGCCGAATACCGTCTCGCCCGGCAGCACCAATCCTTCCTCGCTAAGCACCTGATGGCAAATGCCGCGCCCCACTTCGAACAGCCGGCCAATTCGCTGTTGGGCAACCCAGGCGCGGATTTCGGCATGGTTTTGGGCGTGCTGTGGGGTGGGGGCGGGCACAGCGTGATCCAGCGTGACCGCGACACGCTCTGGACGGACGATGCGCCGCGCGCCGATCTGCTCAAAGATGCGGCGAATGGCTGCCGAATTGTCATGGCTGAAGATCAGGTCAGGGGTGATGTCTAGGATGTCGCCCGCGCGCGCTGCCTGCACACCGGCCGCCCGCGCCAGCGCTTTTTCGGCGAACGTGTAACCGGTCATTGGCCAGCCGCCTCCAGCAGCAGCGCGTCCACTTCGCTCAGTGTCAGCGCCTGCTCATCTGCCCGCGCTTTGACAACCTGGGTGATGCGTTTCAAAGTGCTCTCTTCCAACTCCAATCCTAGTTTAAGCGCGCGTTCGCGCAGCGCGTTCCAGCCCGTCAACCGGTGACCGATGGCGATTTCGCGCGTCAGCCCGAAATCTTCAGGTTTTAAAATTTCGTAGGTCTCTGGGTTGGCGAGCACCGCTTTGGCGTGAATGCCGGCCTTGTGGATGAAGGCGCTGCTGCCGGTGATATAATTGTTGAAAGGGATGGCGATGCCGCATAGGTCGGCGATCAGGCGGTCGAGGCGCGGCAGCACTTCCAGGTTATATTTAGCGACGTAGCTTCGGTTCAGCGTATACAGCCGGGCGATCAAACCGCCCAGCGGCGTGATACCGTTGCGCTCACCGATGCCCAAGATGGTCGTGTCTACGTGCGTTGCGCCGGCCTCTAGCGCGGCGCAGGCGTTGGCGATGGCGCAGCCGCTGTCGTTATGGCCGTGAAACTCAACGTCCAGGTGCGTCAGTCGCACCAACTGGTGCACCATGGCGTAAACCTGGTTTGGCGTTGCCACCCCGACCGTGTCGGCCACGCCCAGGCGGTTGACCAGACCGGAGTCGGCCACGGCCAGATAGACGCGCAGCAGATCGGCTTCGCGACTGCGGAACGTGTCTTCGGTGCTGAAGCGCACGACGATGTCCGGCGCCTGCTCGCGGATGTAGGCGATCACATCCAGCGCTAGATCGATGATCTGGCTGATGTTTTTGCCATGGCTGTGAGCCATGAGCTGCGGTGAAGTGCCGATGACGATATCCAGGCCATGCACGCCGGTGTCCAGGGCGCGGGCGGCGTCGTCACGATTGCAGCGGATATGGGTGACAATGTTCGCTCTCAGCCCGGCGCGCACCAGCGTGCGGATGTCGGCCTCGCTTTGGGGCGAGGCGCAGGGCGAGGTCATCTCGATGATCTCGACGCCGAATTCATCCAGCAAGCGGGCAATCTCCAGTTTCTGAGCAGTGGTGAAGCTGGCGCTGCTGAACTGTTCGCCTTCGCGCAGGGTGCTTTCGATGATGCTGTAGTGGTCACAAGGCATAATGTCGCTCCTCGATGGGTGAAAATTGGGGCGTTCAACTGTCAGTCAGCGTTCCGGGTTTCGGCGCTCAGGACGTCGACGATGATCTCGGCGGCGCACCACAGATCATCATCCTGAATGACCAACGGTGGCAGCAGTCGCAGCACCGTCGCGCCGGCTGGCAGCGCCAGCACGCCGTGCGTCTGGAGCGCCTTGAGCGCTGGGGCGACTTTGCCGCGCAGTTCGATGCCGATGAGCAGGCCGCGCCCGCGCACGTCGCGCACCGCCCGTTCTGGCAAGTGCGTCTGGAGATAGTCGCGCAGCGCTTGGCCGCGTTCGCGTGCCCGCAGGATGAGGTCGGTGGTTTGCAGAACTTCTAGGACGGCCAAGCCGGCGGCGCACGCCAGCGGATTGCCGCCGAAGGTGCTGCCGTGCGACGCGGGCGGCAGCGCCCCGACGCGCTCGCCGATCAGCACCGCGCCCATCGGCAGGCCGCCAGCTATGCTCTTGGCGACGCACAGCAGATCAGGCTGTATGCCGTCCTGCTGGTGCGCGAACAGCCAGCCTGTTCGCCCGAAACCAGTCTGCACCTCATCTACGATCAGCAGCGCGCCGCGCTCGCGGCACAGCGCTTGCACGCCCTGCAGATAACCATCTTGAGCAGGGTGGACGCCGCCCTCGCCCTGGACAACCTCGACCAATACCGCGCCAATGGTCTCGTCTAGGGCTGCGGCCAGGCGTTCCAGGTTGTTGTAAGGCACATGGGTCACGCCGGGCAGCAGCGGCTGGAACGGCTCGCGGTAGGCCTTCTCCCAGGTTGCGCTGAGCGCGCCGAACGTGCGCCCGTGAAAGCCGCGCATTGTGCTGATGATGCCGGGGCGGCCGGTGCTCAGGCGGGCGAACTTGAGCGCTGCTTCCACGGCTTCAGCACCGCTGTTGCACAGGAAGACGCGGGACATGTTGGCCGCCGTGCACAGCGCCGCTTGGTAGCGGGCGCGCACTGGGTTATGGAACAGCTCAGGACAGGAGATGAGCTGTTCGGCCTGAGCCCGCACGGCGGCGACGACCGCCGGATGGCAGTGACCCAGGTTGGCCGCACCCTGACCGCCAACACAGTCGATATAGCGCCGGCCAGCAGCATCGTATAGGTAAGCACCTTCGCCGCGCACAATCTGCAAGTCGCGCTTGAGGGTGACCCCGCTGCTGTGCAGGTCTTCGAGCGCGTTGAAGTCCGTGCTGACATCAAGCGTGAGCATAGGCTGTGCTCCGGGTGATGTGCGTGCCTGCGCCGGCCAGAGCAGCATCCAGCGGGCTGCGCAGGCGTGAATCGGCCACGATCACACGCGCTACCGGAGAATGATCTGCCAGCGCCGTTTCGGCGGCCAGCAGCTTCTTCTTCATGCGCCCGGCGGCGAAGTCGGCATAGCGCGGCAGTTCGCCAATCGAAAAGTCGGTGACGAGGGTGCTGGGGTCGTTCACATCGCGCAGCAGGCCAGGGACATTGCTGAGGATGATGAGCGTCTCTGCGCCCACGGCTCGCGCGATGTGGGCGGCAGCCAGGTCGCCGTCTACGTTTAGGCGTTCATATTCTGTGCCGAGCGCCAGCGGCCCGACGACGGGCAAGCAGCCGGCGTCTAGCAGCGTCCGCAGCAAATCCCCGTCTACGCCGATGATCGTGCCAGAGTAATCATCGCGCACCACGAACTGACGTCCGTCGCGCACAGCGCGGATGGCGCGGTGGCGCTCGGCGCGGAGCACATTTGGGCCGGACAGCCCGACAGCGCGCGCGCCGCCGCGGATGAGCGCCGCCGTCAACTGCTGATTGACCGACCCAACTGCTGCGCTGAAGATCTCCAGCGTGCGGGCGTCGGTGTAGCGGCTGGTATGTCCGCTCGGTGTGGTCAGCGTGCGCGGTGGATAGCCGACTTGCTCGGCCAGCGCGTTGGCCGCCGCGCTGACGCCGTGCACCAGCACCCAGCGCTCGCCAGCCCGCGCCCGCGCCGCCAGATTGCCCAGGACGGAGTCGCGATCAACGCCAGCGCCGCCGCCCAGCTTGAGGACATTGGTCATGGATACATGCCTCCCCAGGTTAATCCTGTTGTCTCTTCGAAACCGCACATCAGATTGAGGCACTGCACGGCTGAGCCAGCCGCGCCCTTGCCCAGATTGTCCAGCGCGCACAGCAAAACGGCGCGGCCAGTCGCTGGGTCGTAGTCCCAGCCCACGTCGGCGTAGTTTGTGCCGGCCAGCAGACGTGGCTCCGGGTGGGCGTGGATGCCCGATTTCTCGTGGACGATGCGCACGAAAGGCTCGTCATTCCAGGCGTCACGATAGGCTTTCCACAGGTCGCGCTCGGTCAGGCCAGCCGGCAGCGTCACATGGACGGCAGCGGCGACCCCACGCACCAGCTCCACGCTGGTGATCGCCAGCCGGACATCGAAGTCGCCGCAGGCCGCCAGGTTCTGGCGCACCTCGGCCTCGTGGCGGTGGCCAGTGAGCTGGAACGGGCGCACCACGCCGGCGCGTGCGGGGTGGTGGCTGCCCTCGGTCGGCGTGTTGCCGCCCTCGCTGCTGCCTACTTTGACATCGGCGATCAGCGGCTGATCAGGTGTCAGCAGCCCGGCCTTGACCGCCGCCCAAACGGCCAGCGTGGCGGCAGTGGCGTTGCAGCCCACGCCGCTGGCATAGTGTGCGCTGCGAAGCTGATCGCGGTACAGTTCCGGCAGGCCGTAGACGAAACGCCTCAGCCAGTCAGGCGCCGCGTGGGCTGCGCCGTAGTAGCGTGCGTAAACGTCAAAATCGCGCAGGCGAAAATCCCCGCTGAGGTCAATGATGCGGGGCGCAAGGTCAGCGCAGCGGTTGATGATCTGCTGTGCCTGACCGTGCGGCATGGCCAGAAACAGCACATCGCACGGTTGGAGCGTATCACGGCTGGTGAAGCGCAGGGCTGACCGCCCGCGCAGGTGAGGATGCACCTGATAGACATACTTGCCGGCGCTGCTCTCAGATGCAGCCTGGATCACTTCGACCTGCGGGTGGGACAGCAGCAGACGCAGCAGTTCGCCGCCGGTGTAACCTGAGGCGCCGATGATGCCAACTCGGACGGTCATCGCGCCATCTCCGCCACGCTCAGCACGTACTCGGCCATGCGGCGCGGAATATCTACGCCGGTCGGGGCGATGCTGTTGCGAAACTCCATGGTGTGGTTGACTTCGCATACTAGCAGCCCGCGCCCAGGGGCTTCGAGCACGTCAATCGCCAGGATGCCGCCGGCGCCGTCGCTCACCGCCAGCGCCGCCCGCCGGCAGAGTTCAGCCAGTTCATCGGTCACCGGGCAGTTAGAGGCTTGGCCGCCGCGAGCGGTGTTGGTGATCCAGTGGGGCGACTGGCGGTAGATAGCGGCGATACAGGTCGTCCCCACGACGAAGGCGCGGATGTCGCGCCCTGGCTTCTGGATGTATTCCTGTACGTAGTAGATGTGATGATTGATCCCGCCCAGCACCTCTTTGTGCTCGATGATGGCCTCGGCGGCGTCGCGGTCATGTATGCGCGCCAGCAGCCGCCCCCATGAGCCGATGGGGGGCTTGAGGACGACTGGATAACCTAGGCGTTCGATGGCTTCCAGCGCAGCTTCGGGGCTGAAAGCGATTTCAGTCTGCGGCTGAGGGACGCCGGCGCGGGACAGCGCCAGCGTAGTGCGGATCTTGTCGGCGCACACCGCCGAAGTGTGATAGGTGTTGATAGTGGGGATGCCAGCCGCCTCGAACAGTTGAAGCGCCACGAGCCCAGCGGTGGCGCTGATGCTGCGCTCCAGCAGCACATCAACCTCAGGCCGGTATGCGCCGACCCGCGCGGCGATCTCGCGCTCGTCAATGCGCGTGGTCGGCACGCCTAGCCCCTCGAAGGCCTCCAGCAGCAGCTTCTCCTCCACGCGGACGCGGCTGAACAGGATGCCGACGTTCATTCGCCCCAGTCCTCCATCTCTTGGGGGGCCAGGTCAACCTGAAGCGGTTCCAGGCTCAGGATTTCCAGCTCGACGCCGCAGTCGCTGCAGGGCAGGATTTCGCCTACCAGCACATTGGGGGGCAAACTGAGTTCGGCGCCACACTCTACACATTCGATCGTCATGAGATTCGCTCCTTGATTGATGAAGACCGTCCGATACACAAAATAAAAACGCCCCGGGCGATTGCGCTTGCCGGGGCGTCCTTATTTCCTACAGGTACGCGAGCCTATGCCGTCAGCACAATCGCTGCTGGGGCGGGCTCTGCTTCTTAGCGAATTTCGCGAAATTGACGACTGCGATTATCATCGGATCACCGGATTGGATTTTGGCTACGTTTTCGAGATTACACAGAATTGCGTGCGCTGTCAACTCTTCCGGCGGGGGAATTTCCACCGCCGGAAGACATTTAATCATCACTTAACATCATGCCAGGCCGTCCGCACGTCGGTCTGCCCGGCCCGCAGCGCGCGCAGCAGCGCGTCCTGATCCACTGGCGTGGCATAGACCCGCACGCCGACCGCGTTGGCGATGGCATTGCAGATGGCCGGTGTGGTGTTGATGGACGGGATTTCGCCTACGCCCTTCGCTCCATACGGTCCGTCAGCGGCGCGGTGCTCAACCAAGCGCGAGATGATTTCCGGCGTGTGCTTGATGCTGGGCATCTTGTAGCGGCTGAGCAGGCGTGTCCAGGGCACGCCGTCCTCGATGATGAACGACTCCGTCAGGCAGTTGCCGAGCGCCATGACGATGCCGCCTTCAATCTGGCCTTGCAGCATGAGGGGGTTGATGGCGCGGCCAATATCGGTGCTGGAGATGACCTTCAGCACGTGCACTTCGCCTGTTTCGGTGTCCACTTCGACCAGCGCGGCTTGGGTGGCATAGCTGAAAGCGAAGTGCATGTCGCCGCCCGTGCCGAGCGGTTGAGTCTTGGGCGCGTGGTACTCATGGCGGGTGCGCGGCGATAGGCCGTTCGCTTTCATCCAGCGCACAACATCGCCCAGTTGGACGGTGTGGCCGTTCGAGCGCAGCAGGCCTTCCTCATAGCGTATCTTGTCGGGCGGCGTATCCAGCATCTCGGCGGCGGCACTGGTCAGGGCGTCGCGCAGGGCGATGGCCGCCAGCCGAGCGGCATTGCCCGTCATGAACGTCTGGCGCGATGCCGTGGTTGGGCCACCGTTGGGCGTGCGGTCGGTGTCGCACAGCAGCACCTTCACCCGATCATAGGCGATATGCAGCTCTTCGGCAGCGCATTGGGCGACTACGTGGGCGATGCCCTGGCCGATGTCAGCGGCGGCGGTGCGGACTTCAACCGTGCCATCTTCAAAAGCCTCGATTTCAGCCTCAGAGCGATCTGGCGCGCCGCCGCCTAGACCGGTGTTTTTGTAGGCGCAGGCGACCCCCCAACCGTAGGCTTTCGTCCCCTCGCGCCAAGCCCAGCGGAAGCCGTCGCCGTTGTGGTGCGCCTGCATGTCGGCCCACACGTCATCGATCGTTTCCAGCAATCCGACCGACTCGCGCAGGAGCTGACCGGTCGCGGTGGTCACGCCGACTTTCTGCGCGTTGAGACGGCGCAGTTCCAGCGGATCCATGTCCAGCGCTTTCGCCAGCAGATCCATGTTCTGTTCGACAGCGAAGGCTGACTGCGTGACGCCAAAACCGCGAAAAGCGCCGGAAGGCACGTTGTTGGTATACATGGCGTAGCAGTCGATCTTGGCGTGCGGCACATAGTACGGGCCAGTGGCATGGGTGGTGGCGCGGGTCATCACTTTGTCCGACAGCGACGCATAAGCGCCGCCATCGCCATAGAGTTCCGCCTGAACAGCAGTCAGCCGCCCGTCGCGCTTAGCGCCGGTCTTGATGCGAATGATAGTGGCGTGGCGTTTGGGGTGGAAGATGAGCGACTCCTGGCGCGAGTACAGCATTTTGACTGGACGCCCGGTGACAGTGGCCAGCATGGCGACGTGGATTTGGCCGGCGATGTCTTCCTTGCCGCCGAAGCCGCCGCCAATGAGCGTGCCGATCACCCGCACCTGCTCTTCAGCCAGACCCATCGCCAGCGCGATCTGGTTGCGATCCTGATAAGGAATCTGCGAGCCGACATACACGGTCAGCTTATCGTGACCAGGATAACCGGCCGGCACGCCGATGGCGCATTCTGGTTCCAGGAAAGCGTGTTCGGTGGTGGGGGTGCGATACTCGCGCTCGATGATGACATCAGCCTCGGCGAAGCCCTGCTCGACGTCGCCGTGGCGCACTTTGATATGCTTGAGGAGATTGCCGGTTGGGTGTTCGGGGTGCAGCACCGGCGCTTCCGGGGAATGGGCGTATTTGGGGTCGGCCACTACCGGCAGCGGCTCGTACTGCACCTCGATCAGATCGAGCGCCCGAGCGGCGATGTCTTCGCTGTCGGCGGCGACGATGGCCACGGCATCGCCCACATAGCGGACGACCGTATCGCACAGCACCGGCCAATCCCGGTAGACCAGCCCATGCCGGTTTTCGCCGGGCACATCAGCGGCGGTCAGTACAGCGCGCACGCCAGGCAGCGCTTTGGCGCGATCGGTCCGGACGCTCAAAATGCGGGCGTGAGGGTAGGGCGATCGCAGCGTGCGGGCGTACAGCATGCCGGGAAACACGTAATCGTCGGTGTATTTGGCCGCGCCAGTCACCTTATCCACCACGTCCACTGGCGGCACTGACCGGCTGATGACCGCCAGCGGCTCGCTGACTTCCGGCTCGGCAGGGGGTAGAGGCGGCTTGCCGCGCGCTTCCCGCGCCGCCGACTGAATGGCGCGGATGACGCTGGTATAGCCGGTGCAGCGACAGTAGGTGTCCTTCAACGCCGTCTTGATGTCGCGCTCGCTCGGATCGGGATTTTCGGCGATCAAGGCAGCGGCAGTCATCATCAACCCTGGCGTACAGAAGCCGCACTGCACCGCGCCATGCCGGATGAAGTTGGTCTGGATCGGGTGAAGCTGGCCATCTCTAGCCAACCCCTCAACCGTGGTGATGCGGCGGCCATAGGCCTTGAAGACTGGATAGATGCAGGAGTCGACTGGCATACCATCTACCAACACGGTGCAGATGCCGCACTCGGCCTCCTCGCAGCCGATCTTAGTGCCGGTCAAGCCCAGATCGTAGCGCAAGAACTGAGCCAGCGTGCGCGATTCGGGAATGTCCAGGTCATACGGCTGATCGTTGACGGTGATTTCTAAACGGCTCATCTCACTTCCTTTTTTTACAACCCTACGCCTTCTGGAATGGCTGTGCCGGTACGCGCCCGGTCTACAGCTAGAGTCAGCGTGCGGCGCAGCAGCACGCCGATCATCTCGCGCCGGTAGTCGGCTGTAGCCCGGTATTTGCTGGCGCGAGGATGCAGAACCTGCTGGGCGAATGCCGCCGCCGCGTGGATCATCTTCTCATCAGCCGGTTTGCCGGTTAGCATCGCCTCCACCTCATCGGCGCGGCCAGGCCGCGGCCCGATCGGCGCGATGCTGATCCTGGTCGCCTCAAATGTCGTCCCCGATTCATCCAGCCGCACCCATACAGCGCAGCCTAAGATGGGCAGCGCTACACCCTGGGGGCGCATGATGCGCTTGAAAGCGGTCGCCTCGCGCGCAGTCGTGCCTTTGAAGCGCACGGTCAGCAGCAGATCACGGGTCGAGTCGAGACGTGACTGGCCTGGTCCGATGAACAGATCAGACAGCGGCAGTCGGCGCGATTCGCCCGCCAGGAAGACATCGGCGGCGGCGTCCAGCGCCACCAGCGAAGTTGTGCCGTCGGCGGCGGGCAGGGCATGGGCGACGTTGCCGCCCAGCGTAGCCACGTTGCGCACCTGCGGGCCGCCGACCACGCCGCAGCTCTCCACCAGGCAGGTGGCGCGCTGCGCCAGCAGCGCCGATTTGACGATCTGAGTGTGCGTCACGCCAGCGCCGATGATAATTTCATCCGCGTCCGTCTCAATGCGATTCAAATCGGGGATACGGGTGATGTCTACCAATGCTTCATGCGGATGTCCACCCTCGGCGCGCAGGTCAACCAGCAGGTCGGTGCCGCCGGCGATCACTCGCGCCCGCCCAGCATACTGGGAAAGCAGGGCAGCCGCTTCCTGGATTGTGCTCGGTGTATAGTATTGATCCCACAGTTTCATAAGATTTAGCGCAGGAAACCGCCTGCTTTAGCGGGTGGATGAATGCGCTTTTCCTCCTTTCAGACTACAATCCCAACGATGGAAGAAAACCAGAGGGTCTAGCCTCAAAGCCTTGAAATACCAAAGTATGAAACTGATTGCTCAGGTCAAACTTCAGCCGAC
>CALAJK010000010.1 GCA_937922795.1 uncultured Anaerolineae bacterium | reverse complement strand
CGGCGATCAGCTCTTCGATCAGTTCGGTGTGGTGGATCACTTCGTAGTGCCCGCCGAACTGGTGATACTCTTTGCCCAAGTTGTGCAAGCAGTGCGGGCAGGTGGCGACGATGCGCTTCGGCTGAAGGGCGTTGAGCGTCTCAACGTTGGCCGTCGCCAGCTCGACGTACAGCGCCTCGTTGCCGGCGCGGCGCGCCACATCGCCAGTGCAGGTTTCGCCGTCGCCCAGGATAGCGAAGTTGACGCCGGCGGCCTGCAGCACCTTGATAAACGCGCGGGCCGTCTGGGCGGCGCGGTCGTCATAGCTGACGGCGCAGCCGGTCCAGTAGAGGATGTCGAAGTTGGGGTTGTCGTCGGTAGTGGGCACGTCCAGCCCGGCGGCCCATTTGGCGCGGCGCTCGGCGATCTGCCAGGGGTTGCCCTGGCGCTCCATGCCGTTGAACGCGCCCTGCAGCTCTGCCGGAAACGCGCCCTCCATCAGCACCTGCGCGCGGCGGATGTCAAGGATGTCGAGCATCGGCTCGTTGCCCACCGGGCAGATGTCAATGCACGCGCCGCAGGCGGTGCAGGCCCACACCGCCGACTCGCTGATGGCGCCGCCCAGCAGCGGCGTGCGCGATTCCTCGCCGGCGGCCAGGCCAGACATCTGCTCGCGGATCAAGTAGCGCTTGTTAATCTCCAGCGCCGACGGCGACAGCTCCTTGCCGGTGGTGTAGGCCGGGCAGACATCCTGACAGCGGTTGCACATGATGCAGGCGAAAGCATCGAAGATGTGGGTCTTGGGCAGGTGCTCCAGCCGGTTAGCGCCGAACTGCTCGCGCTCCTCGTCCTCGAAGTCGATCGGTTCCAGCTCGCCCAGCGAGGTGCGCCGCGGCTTGGTGAGGAAGTTCAGCGGCGCCATGAACAGGTGGGCGTGTTTGGTATAGGGGAAGTAGGGCAGGAAGAGGAGGATGCCCCCCAGCGCCACCCACCACATGACGTGTTCCAGCAGCTTCAGGCCGTCGGCGCTGGCTCCGGCGAACAGCGGCGCGACCAGCGTGGCGAACGGCATGAACGGGTCAGGGGCGGTGGCGGCCACATGCACGGCCTCGCCCAGGAAGCGCGCCCCGACGTGCAGCAGGATGAACACGCCCACGATCAGCGAGTCGCGGTTGACCATGCCGGCTTTGACCCTGGGGTGCAGCAGCACATTGTCGTGGTATTTGAGTTCGACGCGGTTGGGCAGCACGAACCGCCGCAGGATGAAGTACACCATGCCGGCCAGCACGGCCACGCTCAGCAGATCGGCCGCCAGCCGGTACAGGTCGAACAACCCGCCAAGAGACCCCAGCGCCTCCAGAAAGCCGGGGATGTAGCCGCGCAGCAGGTCGAGCGCGTTCACCAGGAAGTAGAAGGTGAAACCCCAGACGATGCCCAGGTGGAACAGGCTGGAGAGGCGGCGGGTCTTGAGAGTAGTCGTCTGCGCCAGGTAGATGCGCAGGGCGCGCCAGGCGCGGGCCGGCAGGTTGTCTAGGTACAGTTGTCCCTCGCCCCGGTTGATGATGAGGTACATCTCCCGGAACCCGTTGAAGGCCGCGCCGACCGAAAACAGCGCCAGCAGGATGAACGCGAGTTGTTCGACGGGTGTGAGCATGGATCTTTCCTGAATTGATCTCTCATCTTTTGTTAAGGATAAACCAGAGTGTACCACCGGCGGCGGAAATGGCCAAAAAGCTAATAGACCGGCTGCGTAAGAAATCGAGTCCATATAAGGTCAGTACACCGGATGGTGTGACTAGATAACCTGTGATGAGAATGGATACCGCGATGCTCATTGACTTCGCGCCGGTAGAGCGCAACGAACTCAAGCTGATCGATCTGGCCGCTCGCTTCACGCTGGATGACCTGCGGGCTGCCACCCGCTTTTCGATTGACCGGATGCTGGAGCTGATCGCCGACCTAAGCGATGCCGATGTCACCTTCGACCCGGTGGATCCCGACGCCCATGATCCGTATGCGGTGGCGGGCGAGGAGACCATCGGCTGGAGCCTGGCGCATCTCATCGTCCACGTGACCGCCAGCAGCGAGGAATGGGCGGCTTACAGCGCCATCCTGGCGCGCGGCATTGACTACCCGCCTGAGCCGCGCCTGCGCTACGAGACGCCGTGGCGCGCGGTCACCACCCAGGCGCAGTGCGTCCAGCGCCTGCGGGAGAGCCTGCGGATGCGGCTGGCGTATCTGGACGTCTGGCCGGATGCGCCTCACCTGGAGACGCGGCGGCAGATGTCTGAGCGCTTCACCGAACGCTTCGGCGAGTTCAACGCGCCGGCGGCCTATCTGTTCGGGCTGTGGCATGAGGTCAACCACTACGAGCAAATATGCGAGGCGCGCCGGCAGGCGCTGGCAGCCCGGCAGGGTATCTGACTCGTCATCGGGGGATTTCCGGGCCAGCCTTCTGGTGGTTGGCGGCTCAAGACGGGTTGCTGCCGTGCGGCATGGTCATCCCCGAACGGCCGGTGAGCAGCGCGCGCCGTTGCAATCCACCGGAGCGTGATTTATACTGGCCGCCAAGAGGCTGCTGCACGCGATGAACCGGCATCATCACCTGCGATTGAACCGCTGACCAGCCCCGCTTTACTTGCGAAGCGCGGACGCTGGTCTGCGCTTTTTTTATGCCTGTGAGGACGCGAGGAACGCCTATGTCTCAGGTCAAGATCAAGCCCCGGCTGCCGAAAGGGATGCGCGACTTCCTGCCGGGCGACATGCTCAAGCGCGAGTATGTGTTCGGCGTGGTGCGCGACGTGTTCCATCTGTACGGGTTCGAGCCGCTGCACACGCCCACGCTGGAGCTGCGCGAGACGCTGATGGGCAAATATGGCGAGGAGGCCGAGAAGCTCATCTACCACGCCCAGCATCCCGGCGGCAAAGAAGAAGTCTCGCTGCGCTATGATCTGACCGTGCCGCTGGCGCGGGTGGTGGCGCAGTACGAGAATGACCTGACGCTGCCGTTCAAGCGCTACCAACTAGCGCCGGTGTGGCGCGCCGAACGGCCGCAGCGCGGGCGCTACCGCGAGTTCTACCAATGCGACGTGGACATCGTGGGGGTGGCCAGCATGAGCGCCGACGCCGAAGTGCTGGGCGTGGTCGTCACCGCGCTGCGGCGGTTGGGCTTCCAGCAGTTCACCGTCAAGATCAACAACCGCAAAATCCTGACCGGCATGGGCCACTATGCCGGCGTGCCGGCGGCGCAGCTCGGCGACCTGTACCGCAGCATCGATAAGTTTGACAAGATCGGGGCGGCGGGCGTAGAGGCTGAACTGCTGGAGCGCGGCCTGCCAGCGGCGGCGGTGAACCGCATGATGGCGCTCATCCAGTCCCGCCGGCCGGGCGCGGCCAACCTGGACTACATGGACGAGGTGCTAGGGCATATCCCGGAAGCCGCCGAAGGCATCCGCGAGCTGCGGGAGCTGGCCGGCTACCTGGAGGCGGCGCGCATCTCGTCGCAGGATTACGAGTTCGACTTCACCATGGTGCGCGGCCTGGGCTATTACACCGGCCCGATCTTCGAGACGGTCATCACCGAGCCGAACCTGGGCAGCGTGACCGGCGGCGGCCGCTACGACGATCTGATCGGCTTGTTCCGCAAGGACAGCCTGCCGACCACCGGCACGTCCTTGGGCATCGAGCGCATCATTGACCTGATGGACATCCTAGGGCTGTACCCGCCGGAGCTGGGCGGTACGGTGGTGCAGGCGCTGGTGACCGTCTTCGATGAGGCCAGCCGACTGGCGGCTGTCACGCTGGCGGCCGACCTGCGCGCCGCCGGCGTCAATGTAGAGCTGTACCTGCAAGATAAGAACCTGGGGCGGCAGTTCAACTACGCCGACAAGAAGGGCATCCCGGTGGTGGCCGTGCTGGGACCAGAGGAACAGGCGGCCGGCGTGGTGCGGCTCAAACGGCTGCGCGATGGGTTGGAGGTGAACGCGGCGCGGGAGGCGGTTGCAGCCGCCGTGCGCGACCTGCTGGCGGGGCAGCGGGAGAGCTGAGCGGGTAGCCGCCATCGCCCCCTCTGGTACAATAGCGCCTGCTTGTGGTTCGATAACGATAGGATGGGCTCATGACTCCGACCAGCGCGTTATTTCCCCGTTCCAGCGGTGTGCTGCTGCACCCCACGTCGCTGCCCGGCAAATACGGTATTGGCGACCTGGGCGACTACGCCTACCAGTTCGTGGACTGGCTGGTTGAGTCCAACCAGAGCCTGTGGCAGGTGCTGCCGCTGGGGCCGACCAGCTACGGCGACTCGCCTTATCAGTGTCTGTCGGCGTTCGCCGGCAACACGCTGCTGATCAGCTTCGACCGGCTGGCGCAGGATGGCTGGCTGACCGAAGCCGATCTGGCCAACGCGCCGGCTTTCAATCCGCATCTGGTGGATTTCGGCCCAGTCATCGCGTACCACAACCACATGCTGGCGAAGGCCTTCAAGGGTTATCAGGCGCACAGCACGCCCGAACAGCGCGCCGAGTACGAGGGCTGGGCGGCGGCCAATGCGCACTGGCTGGAGGATTTCGCCCTGTTCGTGGCGCTCAAAGAGTCCTACGGCGGCCAGCCGTGGGTTGAATGGCCGGAGGGCGAGGCGCTGCGCCATCCTGAGGCGCTGGCCGCCGCGCGCCAGAAACACGCGCGGAAGGTTGAGGAGCACCGCTTCCGCCAATGGCTGTTCTTCCGCCAGTGGCACGCGCTGAAAACCTACGCCAACGCCCAGGGCGTCCGCTTGATCGGCGACATCCCGATCTTCGTCGCCCACGACAGCAGCGACGTGTGGGCGAACCGGCATCTGTTCTACCTGGACGAGTTGGGCCGGCCGACGGTGGTCGCCGGCGTGCCGCCGGATTACTTCAGTCCGACCGGGCAGCGCTGGGGCAACCCGCTTTACCGTTGGGACCGGATGGCGGAAGACGGGTATCAGTGGTGGATGGAACGTTTCAAGGCCACGCTGGCGACGGTCGACCTGGTGCGGCTGGATCACTTCCGGGGGTTTGAGGCCTACTGGGAAGTGCCCGCCAGCGAACCGACGGCCGTCATCGGCCAGTGGGTGCCCGGCCCGCGGTTCGAGTTCTTCAACCGGCTGCAAGAGACGCTGTCCACGCTGCCGATCATCGCCGAAGACCTGGGCGTCATCACGCCCGGCGTGGTCGAGCTGCGCGATGGCCTGGGGCTGCCCGGCATGAAGATCCTCCAGTTCGCTTTTGGCGGCGCGGGCGGCGAGAACCGCTTCCTGCCGCATCACCACGAGAAGAACTGCGTCGTCTACACCGGCACGCACGACAACAACACCACGCTGGGCTGGTGGCAGACCGGCGAGGCCACGCCCGACATCCGCGCCTATCTGGAAGATTACGTCGGCCATCCGGTCACCGAGCCGCACTGGGATCTCATCCGGCTGGGGATGATGTCGGTGGCACACACCTTCATCGCCCCGCTGCAAGACGTATTGGGGTTCGGGGCGGACACCCGGATGAACACGCCGGGGCGCGAGGCGGGCAACTGGGGCTGGCGCTTCACCGCCGACTGGCTGGAACACCCGGCGAAAGTGCGGCTGGCGCGGATGACGGAGGTGTTCGGGCGCGCCCCGGAACGCAAGGAGGACGAAGCGGACGATCCCGCCGGTTGATCTGGATGATCTGAGATGAGCGCTGCGCCGGACATAGGTTCTTCCGGCGCTTGCGTTCAAGGGCAGGGCAGACGCATCCGCAGCGGCGCGCGGATCACAAAGCGTACAGGGGCGCGCCGGTGTGCGCCCGCACGCCTGCGCACCAACCGGGCGGGCTCATCGGGCTGCCCAGATAGCCAGACCTCACCGCTGGAAGCGCTTCTCGTAAATTCGGTGCGTCTTGTAGATGGTGGAGCCGAAGCTGAGCGCGATGCTGACCATGTTCTCGTTGGACTCCAGGATCCAGCCGGAGTCGGAGTGCAGGATGTGAGGCGTGCTCATCAGCGCTTCCAGGACGTAGTAGTACAGCACCGCCGCCACGCCGGTCTTGCGGTAAGGCTCTTTCACCCCCATCAGCGGGATGCGCGCCGTATCGATGACCGGGCGCACCTTCCAATACCACAGCGCCCGCAGCAGCGACCACCATTCCGGGACGCCCGGCCGGGGATAGACCCGGTGCAGCACCTGATTGAAGTCCGGGATGGCCAGGATGAACCCGGCCGGGTCGCCCTCCACCTCGGCGAAGAACGCTAGGTCGGGGTCGAAGAACTGGCCCAGGCTGTGCACCAGCGCGTCGAGTTCGCGCGGCGTCATCGGCACGAACCCCCAGTTCCGGTCCCAGGCGGCGTTGTAGATGTCCTTGAAGAGCTGGAATTCGGCTTTGAGGTTGCGCCGATCGATCTGGCGCACGGTGATCTTGTTGCGCTTCATGACGGCCTGCGTCAGCCGCGCCAGGCGGTCGCCGGTCTTGTGTTCCAGCGCGCCCTGCCGGCTGAGGTAGAAGCTGTACAGATCCTGCGCCTTGACGAAGCCAGCGCCTTCGACCAGCCGCCCGTAGTAGGGGAAGTTGTAGGGCATCAGCAGCACCGGCCGCACGAACCCATCCACCAGGATGCCGCAGTCCTCGTGGGTGGTGAAGGTCTGCGGCCCGCGGATGGCGTCGTACCCCCGCGCCCGCACCCAGTCCGCCGCTGTGTCCAGCAGGGCGCTGGCCGCTTCTTGGTCGTCGTAGACCTCGAACATGCCGAACCAGCCGATATGCTCCTGGTGGAACTGGTTGTGGCGGTGGTTGATGAAGGCCACGATCGTGCCGACGATCTGATCGCCGCGCCAGGCGGCGAAGTACTCGCCTTCCATGTATTCGGCCCAGGCGGGGTTTTTGCGCTTGTCGAGCAGGTCGCGGCGCATAGACAGCAGCGGCGGAACCCAGTTGGGGTCATCGCGGTACAGCGTCCAGGGGAACTCGAAGAAGGCGCGGAAGTCCTGGCGGCTTTCAACCGGGCGCACAGCGACGGGGGCGGACATGGCGATCATCCTTTCGGCGGCGTTTGACGCGGGTCGGCGTCCAACCGGATCGGCGAAACGCTGTCCTATACTACAGCAGGCGCGCCCCGGCGCAAAACGTCTTGACAGCGCCGGCGGGCTTTGCTACTATGTTGGCCATCTTCCACAGTAGCTCAACGGCAGAGCAATCGGCTGTTAACCGATGGGTTCCTGGTTCGAATCCAGGCTGTGGAGCAGCGAACGCCCCCCAACGCGAGGGGCGTTTTTCGTAGACGCGCGCCGCCGACAGTGCAGGCATGAGATCGCCGTGTGATCGGGAACCTGGCTCAATTCCGACACGTCTCGCACTTCCGCGCTCGCCAGCAGCCATGCTTCCGTGTTGCGGTAGTTGAGATTGAGATACTGCGTCAGCAGCAGGCACACCACCCACTGCGGTTGAGTGAAGCGCCGCGGGCTTTTGGGATGCGTATAGCGCGGCGGCACTCGGCGCTGGGCGACGCGATACGCAAGGCGGGCAAAGCGAACGTCTTCACTCTCGCGTTTTTGGCACATGCCCGCTGATTGCACTGTCTCACCCTATCTTTGTAACTGAGCGCTTTGCCACTAGTTTGAAATGCACCCACACGGTGGTTTGCTCATCAGCGTCTAATTACACGGCAGCCTCACAACAGATATACTGTCTGCAGGTGTATCGAGCGCCGCCGTCATTCGCTATTTGTTGTCTTCTTTTCTAACTCGTTGGCTGAGGTAGGAAAAACGACACATGCCGAAAAGCTGGATCACCCGCGTGCTGATGCTGGGACTCGTGGCGGGCGCTGTCACAGCCGTGATTGCACTGCTGCAGCGCGAGCGCATCGTTGATGTCCGCACAGCGACGACGGCGGCAGAAGGGCAGCCCTACAGCGGCTTTCGTGAGGTGCTGCGGATCGGCATTGTCGGCCCGAACGACGTAGCGCTGTCGCCTGACGGCCGGCTGCTGGCGATCGCGTCCCAAACTGGCTTGTGGCTTTACGATCTGGACGAGCCTGGCAGCCTGCGCTTGGCAAGCGGCTACGAGCTGGCCAACCAGCCCTACGATTACGACCCTCCCGATGACATATCCGGCGTCGCTTTCAGCCCAGATGGTCAATACCTCGCCTTCACCTCGGACCGGGTGGAACCTGACGAAGCGCTGATCCACATCTTGGATTTGACCAGCGGGACAGTGCGGCACGCCCCTACCCCTGACCGGTTCTGCACCTGGTCAACGTCCCCAACCTACTCCGCTGACGGCACGCGCCTGTTCTTGGCCGAGGGAACCTTCAGCGAAGGTGAGGTCTGCCTGTGGTCTGTCGAGACGGGCGAGCGGGAGCTGGTACTAGGGCGCGACGAAGACTTCAGGGCGCGCCGCGCTGCGCTCAGCCCGGACGGGCGTTTCATCGTTTCGGTCAGCGATGACGGACAGGTGCGGTTGTGGGACGCTGCCAGCGGCGCTGAACTCGGACGCCGCGCCGGCCACGACGCGGCTTTCGGGCCGGACAACCTGCTGCTGATCGCCAACCACGATGCGAAACAGGTACAGGTGCTAGACACCCCAAGCTTGAACCAGCGGCTGACCCTGGAAGGCGAGAGCGCCGTGTTCAGCCCGGACGGCGCGCGCATCGCTACTGTCGGCGCCGGTGAGATCGCGCTGTGGTCGGCTGACGGTGTAGAGCTGTGGCGCACCAGCCTCGCCGACCCGGCGCGCGAAAACTTCACGTCGATTATCGAGGCGATGGTTTTTAGCCCAGACGGGTCGCGCATTCTGGCACTGGAAACTGACACAACGGGGCGGCGCGTGAGGGCGTCTGTGTGGGATGCCGCTGCTGGCGAGCGCATCTGGTCAGATGAAGCCTTCGAACGCGACCCCTTCGACCGTGATCGGCTGATGCGCTTTGACAGGCGCATTCTCGTTCAAGACGCGCGCGCCGTGCTGCTCGGCTCGGTCGAGCGCATGGTGGTGTGGGATTTTGCCCAGGAGAGCGCGACAGTTGTCAGACTGCCGTGTTTGTCGGCCGAAACATTTCATGAACCGGCGGCCGTGCGCGCTGCGGCCTTCAGCCCGGACGCCGCGCAGATCATGGTGGGGTGTCACCGCGCTAATGTACTGCTCTGGGAAGCGGATGGCAGCGCTTATCGCGGGCTGCCAATCAACATCGCTCCGTCATCTGCTTTCCCGACCTTCATCCGGGATGTGGTTATCAGCCCGGACGGCGCGCACTATCTGACGCTTGACGTATCTGCGGGGCAAACGGGCATGGCCATCCTGTGGGACGCCTTGGGCGAGGTGGTCGTTTCAGTTCCGAGCGCTGAACCCGAGTTCGACGCGGACATCAGCCCGGACGGCGCGCTGCTGGCTTTTGGGAGCACAGACGGCCGTCTTGAGCTGTACACCGTGCCAGACGGGCAGCGGCGGCTGAGCTTGGGCAGCCCAGCCGCCAACCCTATGCCAGTTTACCGCGTTCGCTTCAGCCCAGACGGAACCTGGTTGGTCACGCTCAGCCCCGACAACCAGGCCCGGGTGTGGGCGACAGACGACGGCGCGGTGGTCGCCACGCTGCCCCACCCCCAGCGGGCGCTGGCCGTAGCGTTCAGCCCAGACGGGACGCGCATCGCCACCGGGGATGAGACCGGCATAGTCCGCCTGTGGTCAGTGGCGGACGGTCAGCGGCAGGCTTCCTACCGGCTGCCGACCAACCCGGGCGACTTTCCAATCTACGACCTGGCCTTCAGCCCGGACAGCCAGTACCTGGCGGTGGCGTGGCAGGAAAATCAGGTGTGGGTGCTCGATGTGAATACCGGGACGCTGGCCGGCGCGGTGGGCCGCCACATGAGGCGCGAGATCCACAGCGTGGCCTTCAGCCCGGACGGATCGCGCATCCTCACGGTCAGCACAGATGGCACAGCCCGTGTGTGGGCGCGGCGCTGATCAAGCGACGTTTAGGCTGATGCACTACAAAATGGACATCTGCGCCCGGTTGATAGGTCTCCGTAGTCAATTCCCGGTGCAGCGCCAGCAGAGTTCGACGTCTAGGTTCTGTTCGAAGGCCGCCGCTGCAGCTTTACAGCGCTTGCCGCGCCAGGCTTGACGCCAGGCCTTGTACAGGTTGCTGAAGGCGCACACTTGTGGATAGAGATGGCGATAAGTCCTCATCCGTATTTTTGCAGCGACCCGCTTCGCGGGAAAGGGGCGCTCGCTGCGCTCGCACAATCAGAAATGCGGCATCACAGAATGCAGAATGCCCGAACACCCTCAAGAGAGGGCGAGGCGAAACCCCCAGCCGTTGACCCAGAGGTCAGGGCTGACCCCAAAGCGATAGACGCAGCGGAAATACTCGGTACTATCGTCGTACCACGAGCCGCCCCGCAGCACCCTGCTGTTCGAGATACTATCAACAATATTGGTTCCATCGTCATCATCCGTCAAACACCATTCCCACACGTTGCCTGCCATATCCACCACCCCGAAGGAGCTGTCGCCCTTGCCTTCGTAGGCGCGCACAGGCGTCGTCCGACGGCTGTCACAAGGCGACACCGAATTATTGCAGCGCTTGCAGTCCCACGCATCTCCCCAGGGATAGGCTCTGCCATCATCCCCCTGTGCGGCGTACTGCCACTGAGCTTGCGTCGGCAGCATGATATCCTCGCCCGTCGCCTCGCTCAGCCACCGGCAGAACGCCACCGCCTCGAACCAGGATACCCCGACGACCGGCTGTTCGGCGCCGTTGAAGTCCCTGTCCGTCCAGAAGCGGGGCTGCGTCCACTTCTCCCGCTGCCGCTCCTGCCAGCCCGCCGCCGTCCACCAGCGTTCGGTTTGGTAGCCGCCGGCTTCGATGAACAGGCGGAACTGGGCGTTGGTGACGGGGTATTTGGCGATCCAGTAGCGCTCCGTCGGGATGGCCAGCGTGACGCCGCTTTCGTCTGTCTGCATCGTCCCGCGCCCGCTGGGGATCTCGACCCAGGCGAAGGGGGCGGGCAGCAGTGCGACGCTGGTGGGTTTGGCGGGGGCGGGCTTGGGCGGCGCGGGGGCTTCGGCTGCTAGTGCTGCCAGGCGGCGCTGGACTGGGGCGCGCTCGGCTGGCGGCGTTGCGGTGACGATGACGTACTCAGGCGATTCCAAAAAGCGCGTGCGCAGCTTTTCCACAGTCTCTTCAAAATGAGAATGCACGAGCGGAATGCCGCTCTTTTTGCTCACAACCTGGCGCAGGTCAGCGGGCAGATAGCCCATCTCACGGTCGAAGTCTACGCCTTCTTCGATGATCGGCACGATGTTGCGTTCCAGCCGCACCGCTTCTTGGATCTCGCGCAGCACCCAGTCACCCGGATTGGCGCAGCGCTCCAATGAGCCGGGCGAGATCAGCAGGATGAAATGCGCCCGCGCCCCGATCTGGTTGAGGATGATGCGGTCGAAGTCGCCGCTGTCGATAGTGTTCACATCGAGGAACACATCCCAACCGTTGGCGCGCAAATCCATGTAAATCGAACGGGCGAGATGCTTGCTCAGGGCGCGTCGATAGGAAATGAAGACGGTCTTCTGTTCCACAAGGGGGCCGTTCTACTGGGGCTAGGGCGAAATAGACTCCGCTGAATTCTATAACAGGCGACTCCTCAGTGCAATCAAGCACGCCCACGCGCGCGCCGCTGCTTCCAGAAATGCGACCGCGCCCGCAAACGGATCGAGCAGCTTGACCGCTGGCGCGGCGGGCGCGACGAGCGACAGGAGCACAGCTTGCTCAGCGAGGCGCTGGAGACGCTTGGCCGCGGCTTCCCCAACCTGAGCCCGAGTCATGCCCGACCTGGTTGACATTTGCGAAATTTGCATGTATGCTGATGCAAACGTGTGCACGCACACGTTTGTGTGAATTTTTAATGCCAATAGCGCTGCCGTCCGCAATAGAGTTAAGGTTATTTCGATGGCTCCGATTGAACTCATTTTTGACCACGTCGGTATCCCCGTAGATCAGCCTCAGCCCGACGAAGATTGGGTCGAGTCCACCCGCGTGTGGGTCACCAATCCGCGCCACCACAAATATCGCGTCGAATTCCTGCGGTTCGAGCCGGACACCCCCTGCCGCTGGGAGGTGGTCAACCTGCCGCATGTCGCCTACCGAGTGAAGGCGGAAGATTTCCCGGCGCTGCTGGAAGGCGCCGAGATCCTGATCGAGCCGTTTGCGGTGGACGACAACCTGACGATCGCCTACGTCAAACAGCATGGGATGCCGGTCGAATACATGGTCTACAAAGACCCTGATGTGTGGTTCGGCAAGCGCTCGTCTTAAACGTTGAACGCGCGTTTTCGAGAGTTGAGAGGACAAAAGTGTGGCTGCTGAAGCGCAAACGACCCCCACTACGGCGGCGGCTTCTGCCCGTCCGTCTACTCGCCTGGTGATTGACAAAGCCACCAAGATCTACCAGACCGCGACCGGCCCGCTGCTGGCGCTCGACAGCTTCTCGGCTGAGATCGGCGAGGGCGAATTCGTGTGCGTTGTCGGCCCCAGCGGCTGCGGCAAGACGACGCTGCTGTGGGCGCTGAGCGGCCTGCACCCGCTGACCTCCGGCGCGATCACGCTGGATGGCACCCCGGTGAAAGGTCCGCGGCCAGAGATTGGCATGGTCTTTCAAGAGGCCAACCTGCTGCCGTGGCGCAACTTGATGAAAAACATCCTGTTCCCGTTTGAGATCAAGCGGCTGGACGCAGCCCCGTACCGGACGCGCATTCAGCACCTGCTGGAGACGGTTGGCCTGGCCGGGTTTGAGAACAAGTTCCCGCGCGAGCTTTCGGGCGGGATGCAGCAGCGCGCTTCGCTGGTGCGCTGTCTGTCGTTCGACCCGTCGGTGATGCTGATGGACGAGCCGTTCGGCGCGCTGGACGCCTTCACCCGCGACGAGATGAATCTGCTGCTGCTGAAGCTGTGGTCGGAACAGCGCAAGACGATCGTGTTCGTCACCCACAGCATCGTCGAGGCGCTGTTCATGGCCGACCGCATCCTGGTGATGACGCCCCGTCCTGGTCGGCTGGCGCGCGAGGTGGTGGTGAACCTGCCTCGGCCTCGCACGCTGGAGATGCAGTCGTCACCGTATTTTGTCGAGACCGCCCGCGAGATCAAAGAGCTCATTCATGCCAGCGTCAAGAAGTGAGATGGAGCGCCGCCATGGCTGATGAACTGCTTGAGAAGATACCGGAGTTCCGCAAAGATACGGACGTGAAACCCCAGGATGAGGGGTTCATCGACTGGACGGCGCTGACCCATGTGCCCACAGCCCGCAACCGGCGCGAATTCCTGATCATCGTCGGGGTGGCGGTGGTGGTGGTCACCACCATCGAAATCCTCATCCGCGCCTTCCAGGTGCCGAACTACGTGCTGCCAGCCCCCAGCGGCATCTTCAACGCGCTGGTGAACAACTTCGAGACGCTGCTGCCGCACATCGGGGTCACGCTTCAGGAACTGGTGGGCGGCTACCTCATCGGCGCCACCATCGGCATTCTGCTGGCTGGCGTCGTCACCCAGGCGCCGCTGGTTGAGAAGATCATCACGCCCTATATCATCCTGCTGGTGACCACCCCCATGCTGGCGCTGGTGCCGCTGCTGGTGCTGCGGTTGGGCTTCGGGCTGGAGCCGCGCATCGTGGCGGTGGCGCTGGCGGTCGGGCCGATGGTGATGATCAACTCGGCGACCGGTTTCCGCCGCACCGACCTGGCCAAGATCGCCCTGGCGCGCTCTTACGGCGCCAACACCCTGCAAATCTTCTACAAGATCCGTTTCCCCATCGCCCTGCCCATGATCATCGTCGGCCTGATGGTCGGCGGCATCTTCGGGCTGCTGACGGCGGTCGGCGCGGAGATGGTCGGCGGCGGCGTCGGGCTGGGCAGCCGGCTGGTGTACTACTCGTCGCTGGCCCGTATGGAAGCGTTCTTCGCCACCATCCTGATCATCGCCACGATCGGCATCACCATGTACGTCATCTTCTTCCTGATCGGCAAGAAATGGGCCAGTTGGGAGGCCTGAGCCGGCGCGTTCAGGCACACACGGGTTCTCTCAGCCGGCGCGCGGGGTGTGCAGCCCGCGCCGGCTGCGGCGCCAGACAGTGGCAGTTGGTAGTTCTTTTCGTGAATGAGGTTCTTTGGAGGAGGTAACAACTATGACTCGTCGATCTCGTCAATGGGGCGCTGGGCTGCGGTTGGCACTGCTGCTGATGGGCGTGCTGGCGCTGGTGAGCGCGGCGGTCGCGCCGGCGCTGGCGCAGTCGGAAGCCGATCCCTGTCCGGTGGATGGAGCCAAAGTCGTGTGGATCTCGCCGCGCGGGACGCTGGAAGTGATGGATGATTACCCGCTGTGGGTGGCCAAGGAGCTGGGTTACTTCGAAGAGTTAGGGCTGGAAGTCGAGCTCCAGCCGGGCGTATCCGGCGGTCCGACCACCTTAGCGCTGCTGACCGAAGGTCAGGCGGATGTAGGCTACCCCTCGCCGGGCGTGCTGTCGGCGGCGGTGGATGCTGGCATCCCGGTGGTGATCGCGTTTGAAATGGCTCCCGGTCAGGTGTTCAACTTCTCGGTGCGTGCGGACAGCGACATCCAGTCGGTCAAAGACCTTGAGGGCAAAACCATCGCCCTGTGGGACGTCAGCGGCAGGAACATTGTCGATCCCATCTTGGCCGAACAGGGCATTGACATCAACTCGATCACCTATGTGGGCAGCGGTCAGTGGGGCCAGCTCGTGCAGCAGGGTCAGGCAGATGCCGCGCTGAGCTGGGAGGGCCTGCGCGCTCAGTGGGACGCTATCGGCTATAACTTCCGCCACCTGATCGGCAGCGAATTCTCGAAGGACCCGTCCAACGGCTATGCCATTCGTGCCGCTGACCTCAAAGACCCGGAGAAGCGCGCCGTCATGGCCTGCTTCCTGCGCGGCGTGGCGATGGGGCTGGAATTTGGCCGCCTGAACCCGCAGGCCGCCGGCCAGATCACCTACGCGCAGTTCGCCGCCGTCCGCGAACAGATGACCCCCGAACTGGCGCTGGAGTCCATGCGCCAGCTCATGTACCTATACAACCAGACGCATGCGGCCGGGCTGGGCTATGGCTACTCCGACATGGACAACTGGCAGAGCTACCTGGATCGTCTGTATGACCTGGGACAGACGACCCGCCGGTTGCTGGCCGAAGAGGTGGTGTCCAACGATCTGCTCGAACTGTTCAACGCCTTTGACAAAGAGCGCGTGGCGGCAGATGCGGCCGCCTTTGAGCTGTCTGAGGAATGGGCAAGTTTGGAACTGCAAGGGCCGGTCGAGTAGCAGCAGCCGGCTGCTCTGGGCCGGGCGGGGCTTCGAGCTGCTGCCCGGCCTCCACAAGATAAGCTTTTTGAGAGGAGGAGTTTAGTCATGGCGTTGAAGAATCGTTTGGCTGGACACACCAACAGCTACCATACGCACAGCCTGGAAGAAGCGCTGGAGGGCATCGCCGCCGCCGGCTACCGCTACGTCGAGCTGAGCGCCGTGCACGGCTGGACGGAACACGTCCCGCTGGACGCCGACGCCCGGACGCTGAGCCGTATCCAACGGATGCTGAACACGCTGGGGCTGATCCCGGTGAGCTTGAGCGGCCATTCTGATTTGACCACCGCCGCCGGGCTGAAGCTGGGGCTGATGGCGCTCGACCTGTGCGACCGCATGGGCATCGGCATCATGAATACGGCCATCGGCGGGCACTACAGCGAGCAGGAAGACGAAGCCGCCTTCATGAGCAACATCTTCAAGCTGGCGGATCGCGCCGCCGAGCTGGATGTTCAAGTGGGCATCGAGATCCACGGCGAGATCACCAACTCAGCCAAGAATGCGATCCCGGTCATCAACAAGATCAATCGCAAGAACGTGGGCATCAACTACGACACCGCCAATGTGACTTTCTACAGCGGCGCGCTGGCAGTGGATGATCTGCCGCTGGCGATCCCTTACATGGTGCACTGCCACCTGAAAGATCACATCGGCGGGGCGCGCGACTGGAATTTCCCAGCCGTGGGCGAGGGACAGATTGACTTCAAGCGGGTGCTGGCCATCATGGAAGAGGGCGGCTACACCGGCCCGCTGAGCGTGGAGATCGAGTTCACGGGCGACCCCTGGCCGCCGGTCGCCGAAGTCAACCGCGCCATGAAGAGCGCCTACCAGCACCTGGTCTCGCTGGGACTGTCGTAAACACTCAGCCGCACCGAAAGAGGGTGACATGAAGATAGGAATTTTGGGCGCTGGCTTCATGGGAAGCACCCATGCGCGCGCCTTCGCCAAGATGCCCGACGTGCAGGTGGCGGTCGTGTCGTCGCGCTCGCTGGACAAGGCCAGCCGGCTGGCGCAGGAAGTCGGGGCGCGGGCCACGGCCAACGATTGGGAGATCGTCGAAGATCCCAGCCTGGATGCGGTCAGCATCACGCTGCCCACGCACCTGCACCCGCAGTTCGCCATCGCCGCGCTGAAAGCCGGCAAACATGTGCTGCTGGAAAAGCCGTTTGGTCTGACAGTCGCCGACTGCGACGCGATCATGGACGCGCACCGCGCCAGCAGCGGCATCTTGATGATCGCCCATGTGCTGCGGTTCTGGCCGGAGTACGTGAAGCTGGTGGAAATTGTGCACAGCGGCGCTCTGGGGCGGCCGCTGTCGGCCGTGGCCTCGCGCCTGTCGGCGCCGCCGGGGTGGGCTGACTGGTTTAAAGATCCGGCTTTGAGCGGCGGCGCCGTGCTCGATCTGGTCGTCCACGACTTCGATGCCCTGAACTGGGTGTTCGGCAGCCCGAAGACCGTCTACGCGCGCGGGCATCAGGCCGCGCCGGGCCTGTGGAACGATGTGCATGCCATTGTGGACTACGGCGACGCCCAGGGTACGATCGATGGCAGCGAATTCCTACCCGCGGAATATCCGTTCACGTGCAGCTTGAAGATTCAGTGTGAGCGCGGGGTGGGCGAGTTCCTGTTCCGCGCGGGCGGCGCCAGCATCGAACAGGGCGGCGGCAGCCGGCTGGTGATCTACGAGCCAGGGCGCGCCTACGTGCCGGAAGTCGAGGCCGGGGATGCTTACGAGCGGCAGATCGCGTACTTCGTGGACTGTGTGCGCAGCCGCCGCGCGCCGAGTCTGGGCACGCCCGAACAGGCGCGGCTGGCCGTGCATTTGGCCAATGCTGCGCGGCGTTCGCTCGAAACCGGCGCGGTAGTTCCGTTGTGATCGGATTCGGGCTGCTGCGGCCCCTGGAACGCGGGAGCGACGCCTGATGAGCGCCCCTAAACTGACGGCGCTGGCCGTCGGCGCCCACCCGGATGATATCGAGTTCCACATGGCCGGCACGCTGCTGCTGCTCAAGGATGCCGGCGCCGACATCCACATGTGGAACCTGGCCAATGGCTGCTGCGGGACGATGGTCTACAGCTACGACCAGATCATCCGTATGCGCTGGCAGGAAGCGCAGGACTCGGCGCGCGAGGCCGGGGCAGCCATCTACCCGCCGGTGGTGGATGACCTGTGCATCTTCTACACGGCGGAGATGATCGCCCGCGTGGCAGCCGTCATTCGGCGGGTCAAGCCGGATATCATCCTCACGCATCCGCCGCAGGACTACATGGAAGACCATATGAACACCTGCCGGCTGGTGGTGACCGGCGCGTTCGCGCGCGGGATGCCGAACTTCGCCACCCGCCCGCCCGAGCCGATCTGGACCGGCGAGACGGTCATCTATCACGCCATGCCGCACGGCCTGGAAGACGGGCTGCGCCAGCCGGTTCAGCCAGAGTTCTACGTCGACATCAGCTCGACGCTGGCGCGCAAACGCTCCCTGCTGGCGAAGCACCGCTCTCAGAAGGAATGGCTGGACGCCAGCCAGGGCATGGACTCGTATCTGGTAGAGATGGAAAACGCTGGCCGCATCGTTGGCCGGCGTTCCGGACGCTTTGAGTATGCTGAAGGCTGGCGGCGTCATCTGCACCTGGGTTTCGCCTCACGCGAGGCTGATCCCCTGCGCGCTGCCCTGGGCGACCGGTACTGTTCAGCAGCGGCGAGCTGAAGCCTTCAGCCTAGATGAGCCTATTCGCTGCGGCTTGAGCCGCCTAACACCGATGGGGAGGGTATTGTGACTCGACCGATCAGCAAAGTGGCGCCGGCGTGGTGGGATTACACGACGCTCGACCCAGAAATCTTAGAAGACGCAGCCCGGCTGGAGGCCGATGATCTGCTGCAGTTAGCGCGGCCGGGTTTCCAGGTGTCATTCTACGATACGCTGGAGGAGTTCTATCTGGCCGAAGCGCTGGAGTACATAGACGCCTGGCGGCAGGCCACGCCCGACCGCCCGGCGGGTATCTGCGGCCCGATCGGCCCGACCGAACAACTGCCGCTGGTCGCGCGCATCGTCAACGCGCTGGGGCTCAAGCTGCACGACGCCCACTTCTGGGGCATGGATGAATGGGTAGAGAATGGACAGCCCGTGCCGATCACCCACCCCCTATCCTTTGCCAGAGCGGATATGGAATTGTGTTTCAATCGGATTGACCCGGCGCTGCGGATGCCCGCGGCCAACCTGCACTTTCCCACCGGCGACCTGGAAGCCTACAGCCGCAGCTTTGATCAGGTTCGGTGCGTGGTCATGCAGGGCGGCCAGGGCGAAGTGAAGCACTGGGCTTTCAACGACCCGCCGCGCCGCATCCCGCCCTATGAGGATGCGCCGCCGCCGCCGGAAGTCTACCGGGCGCTCAAGACGCGCGTGGTAGACCTGCACCCGATGACGGTGATCCAGAACGCGCGCACCTCGGGCGGGGGCTATGTGGCGGCCGTGCCCATCCAGGCGGCCACAGTCGGGCCGCATGAAACCTGGAAGGCGGAGAAAGTCTCGATCTGGCACGCCGGCGCGCACGACAACCCGTTCGGTCTGCGGCTGACCACGCTGATGATCTCTAAGCGCATCGTGGATACGGCTGTGCCGATGTCGCTGCTGGCCGACCATCCCAACGTGCACTTTCACTTCTACCGGCGCGGCATCGGCACGGTGCAGGCCGAGATGCACTAGGGCGTGATCGCCGGTTAGAGGGTCAAACCCCGGTTTTCACCCCGCCTCGCGCCGCCCGGCGCGCCGCTCCCGCACCCGGTAAAGCGGCAGTTGAGGGATGAGATTTGCCGGGGCGTCTGATAAACTGAGGTTTGACCTCCGATCGTAGGGAAGCGTTGGCGAGATGGCAAACAGCCCGAAGCGCAGTTCCCGCAGCTCCACCGCCGGCCGCGCGCGTGTGACGGTGCGCGACGTGGCGCGCATCGTGGGCGTCTCCCCCAGCACGGTGTCGCGCGTGCTGAACAACGGGACGCGCAGCGAGTTCATCAGCGAGGAGACGCGCCGGCGCGTGCGCCAGGTGGCTCAGGAACTGGGGTACACGCCCAGCCCGATCGCCAAGGCGCTGCGCGGCGGGTCATCCGGCTTGATCGGCCTGATCGTCCATGAGATCGCTGACCCGTTTTTCGCCTCGCTGATCCAGGAGCTGTCCAACAATGCTCGCAGCCGAGGCTACCAGATCGTCTTGGGCTACGCCCACGGCGACCCTGACCAGGCGCTCACCGTCTCCAGCGTTCTGGATACGCGCCATGTGGACGGCATGATCGTCCTGGGCGATCTGACCCATGATGAGCTCATCCTGGGGGCGATCTTGGAAAACGTCACCGCGGCCGTCGGCCTGTGCCGGGGGCGTTCCTCGCAGACGCTGTTCACGATCAACACCGATAACGCCGCCGGCGTCCGCATCCTGTTCGATCACCTGTACGGGCTTGGTCACCGCCATATCGGCTACCTGGACGGCGGCTTGATCGGCGATATCAGCGAACGCCGCGAAGCGTTTCTGGCGTGCATGGCGGAGCGAGGCCTGGAGGTGCGGCCGGCCTGGATACGCGAGGCGGTGGACGGCCTGGCCGGCGGTTACCAAGCGATGACCGACCTGATCGCGCAGGGGGATCTGCCGACGGCGCTCATGGCCGCCGACGATGTGATCGCGCTGGGCGCGATGAAAGCGGCGCTGCAGCACGGCTTGCGCGTGCCGGAAGATCTGTCCATCACTGGCTTCGACGACATCGAGATGGCCAAGTTCATGCATCCCGGCCTGACGACCATTCGCCAGCCGATCGACCTGCTCAGCCACCAGGCGATCGATTCGCTGCTGGAACAGGTGGCGCAGCGCCCGCCGGTCTCCGACGCCAGCATGATGCGGTTTACGCCCACGCTCCAGGTGCGCCAGTCCACCGCCCAGCCCCGGACGCTGTCCGGCGGCTGACCGGCGCGGGCGGCGCGGCGATGGGATGGATCGGGCGGGCGTTCTGTCCGGCGGGGCGTCTCACGGCCCGCGCCGGTTCAGCTCGTAGATGATGCGCAGGCCGTCCAGCGTCAGCTCCGGAGCCAGCGTATCGATCACCGCCGTGTGGCGGTGGAACAGCGGCGCCAGCCCGCCGGTGGCGATCACCTTGATGGGCTGGGGCTCGTCCATGGCCGCCTTGAGGCGCGCCACCATGCCCTCGATCAGCGCCACGTAGCCCCAGAAGATGCCGGACTGCATGGCGTGGATGGTGTTGGCGCCGATCGGGCTGGGGGGCGGCTCCAGGTCAACTTTGTGCAGCCGGGCGGTGCGGCTGACCAGCGCGTCATGGGCGATGCCGATGCCGGGCGCGATGGCGCCGCCGGCGTAGGCGCCGCCGCCGGTGATGACGTCGAAGGTGGTGGCAGTGCCGAAGTCGATCACGATGGCCGGCGGGCCGTACAGCGCCACCACCGCCGCCGCGTTGACGATGCGATCCGCGCCGGCCTGTTCCGGCTGGTCAATGGCGATCTTCACGCCGGCCGGCGTGCTGGCTGTCACCACCAGCGGTTCAAGCTGGGTGTAACGCTGGAACAGCTCGACGAAGGCCGGCGTCAGCGGCGGCACGACGCTGGAGATGACCACGTCGGTGATCGCCCGGTAGCCCAGGTCGGCGCTGCTGAGGAAGTTCTTCAGCAGCACGGCGTACTCGTCCGGCATCTTGTTGGCCACGGTGCGCGCCCGCCAGGACAGCCGCCAGGAGCCGTGCTGCCACAGCCCGAAATGGATGTTGGTGTTGCCGATGTCCACTGCTAACAGCATGGCTGAGTCCATTTCTGCGCCCGGCGGCTATTCGCCCGCGTCGGCCAGATAGCGCGCCAGCAGGTGCATCGTGTGCAGCAGCGCCTCGCGGTGGGTGCGTTCATAGCTGTGGGAACAGTCTACGCCCGGCCCGACCAGCGCCACTTGGGCAGCCCCGCCCGCCCGCCAGTAGGCCGTGCCGTCCGACGAGTAGTACAGGTAGATGTCGGGGCGGTAGGCGATGCCGTGCGCTTCGGCCAGGCGGCGCAGTTTCTGGGTGAGGTCGAAGTGGTACGGCCCGCCGCCGTCCTTGATGCAGATGCTGGCCGAGAACTCGTCGGAGTTCTGGCCGTCGCCGATCGCGCCCATGTCCACCGCCACCAGCTCGCGCAGCGGGAACGGCCAGCCGGCCGCCCCGCCGTGCCCGACTTCCTCATAGTTGGCGATCAGGATGGCCGTATCCTGCGCCGGCCACAGCCCAGCCTCGGCGAGCGCCCGGAAGGCGCCGTAGATGCAGGCGACGCCGGCCTTGTCGTCCAGGAAGCGCCCACGGATGAAGCCCGCTTCGCCGGTTTCGACGCGCGGATCAATGAAGATGAAGTCGCCCACCTCAATGCCCAGCGCCCGCGTCTCGGCGGCGCTGGTCGTGCGGGCGTCCAGCCGGATTTCCATGGTGTCGGCGCTGCGCTCGGCGGTGGCGATGTTGCGGTTGACGTGCACGCTGGGGTTGGCGGGCACCACCGTCCCCCGGTAGCGCCGGCCGTCCTGGGCGCGCACGGTGACGCCTTCCATCTCAATGCCGCCCCACATGATGCCCCCCAGCGGCGTGGCTTTCAGCCGCCCGCTCGGTTTGATCTCCTTCACCATCAGCCCCAGCGTGTCGAGATGAGCGGTCAGGCCGCGCGGTGCATCGTCCGCGTCCCCGCGCCAGGTCAGCAGCAGCGCGCCCTTGGCCGTGATCGCGGCTTCCAGGCCGGGCGCGGCCAGCGCCTCGAACGCGCGCCGGACGACGGCCGCGGCTTCGGCATGGTAGCCGGTAGCCGGTCGGGCTGGGCGTGTTCAGCAGTTCAATCAGGAAGTCAACCGCCGCATCAAGTGGGATCGGGATTTCGGTCATGTTCGCCTGTTTCTGCCCAGTGGGCATGGTACAATCTAGAGGAACAGCATGCAGCAGAGAATTAGAAGTATAGCACAGGATGGCCGAAATTCGCGTCCGCCTGGCAAGCCTAGACGATACCCAATCGATCAGCGCCCTGTTCCGCGCCCGCGTCACGCGCTGGCAGCGCTTGAATGCCGCCGGGCAGGTGGAAGACGTGCCCTACGAGTCGCTGAGCATTTATGAGCGCTGGCTGCACGGCGGCCCGTGGATGAGCGTCGAGACGGCGGCGCTGCACCTCAGCCATCTGCTGCGCGGCGCTGGCCTGCCGATCGTCGCCCTGGTGGATGGCCGCATCGGCGGCTACGTGGAAGCCTTTCACGGCTTGGAGCCGGAGCCGTTCGGCAGCCATCTGCACATCGTCGGCCTCACCCTGCGCCCTGACTGCGAGCCGGAGGCGCTGGCCGATGCGCTGCTGACCTACAGCCTGGAACAGGCGCGTCAGGCTGACTGCGCCCGGCTGACGACGGCGGTCGTCCCGCATGACGATTTCGCCTGCCGACTGTACGAGCGCCAGGGGCTGGCCCGGCTGGCGCGGGTGGTGCGGGTGTCGCTGCCGGCCCGCACCGGCCAGGTGTTCTATCGCGCCGCCGAACACCTGAGCGCCAACCCAACCCAGATCAGCGGCTGGCATATGCCGGTGGGTCGGCTGACCAGCGCCCGCCACCAGTGGGAGACGCTGTGGCCGCGCACCTGGCACGCCATCCCGGAGCTGCGCGCCCGGCGCGCTCATCGGCTCAAGTTCAGCGTGGCCGGCCAGGAAGCGCTGGTGTACTGTGAGCAGCAGTTGTACGCGCCGCGCAGCGCCGATGTCGCCTGCTGGTCGCCCAAGCCGCTGTCCACCCAGGTGCTGACCGCGCTGCGCGATTGGGCGCACCACGAGGGCTACCGCACGCTGGTCATGGTGACGGCTCAGGAGGTGGCATCCCTGTTGGGTCCAGACGCCGAGCCGGACGGCTTCGTCCAGGACATTTACGCCGCTGCGGCGCAGTAAGGTTGGCCATGCCCATCTACGATCCGGAACATGTCGAATACGGCATCACCACCGGCAGCATTCAGGTGGTGATGGAAGGCGGGCGCAGCCTGCCGGCGTACTGGGCGCATCCGGTCAGCGGCCGGCGGCTGCCGGCGGTGGCGCTCATCCACGACTGGTGGGGGATCACGCCGATCATCCGGCGCATGGCCAATCTGTTCGCCCAGACCGGCTACTACGTCATCGCGCCTGACCTGTTCGACGGCCAGATCGCCGCCACGCCGCTGGAGGCGATGGAACGGGTGCGAGCGTTGGGCGAGGAGGGATTCGCCCGTGTGAACGCGGCGCTGAGCGTGCTGGAAACCCACCACAACACCAACGGCGATGTGGCGGCGGTTGGCATTGGGTTGGGCGGCGGCCTGGCGTTCGAGGCGGCTATCACCCGCCCCGACCTGGAGGCGGCGGTCGCTTACGGCGGCTTCCCGCAGCGCTGCCTGGGGCGGTTCGGCCAAGCCCAAGCGCCGATCCTGGCATTTTACGGCGCGGACGAGCCTTATATCCCCCGGGCGATCATTGACCGGCTGCGGGCGGAGCTGGCGGCCGGGCCGCTGGCGCATGAAGTCGTCATCCTGGCGGGCGTCGGTCATGAGTTCTTCACCGAAGATGCGTCCGAAGCGCAGCGTCAAGTTGGGCGTCAGGCGCTGGCGCGCACCTTCAACTTTCTGGAGGCGCATCTTCAGCCGCCGGCGCGCCTGGAACCGCGGATGGTCTATTGATGGAACGGTGTGAGGTCTGGCGGCTGCCCACGCTGCCCTTCGAGCAGGCGCAGGCGCTCCAGGCGCGGCTGGCCGCCCTGCGCGCCGAGTCGCCGCCCGACCGGCTGCTGCTGCTCAGCCATCCGCCCACCTATACGCTCGGCTCGTCCGGCAGCACGGCGCATCTGCTGCTGACGCCGGCAGAGCTGGCCCAACGCGGCATCGTCCTAGCCCGCGCTGATCGCGGCGGCGACATCACCTATCATGGGCCGGGGCAGTTAGTCGGCTATCCGATCCTGCGATTGGCAGGATCGGGCGATCTGCGGGCCGATGTGCTCGGTTATGTGCGCCGGCTGGAGCAGGCGGTCATCCGGGCGCTGGCGGCCTATGGCGTGGTCGGCAAGGCGATCACCGGCTGCACCGGCGTGTGGGTGGACACGCCGGCAGGCCCGGCCAAAATCTGCGCCATCGGCGTGCGGGTGACGGCGCGGCTGGTCACCCGGCATGGCTTCGCGCTCAACCTGAACACGGATCTGCGCGCCTATGATGGGATCATCCCCTGCGGCATCCGTGATAAGGGCGTCACCAGCCTGGCGGCGCTGCTCGGCGCGCCGGTGGATGAGGACGAGGCGGCGCGGCGGGTGGTCGAAGCCTTCGGCGTCGTGTTCGGGCGGCGGATGGCGGCCGAGGCTGAGCGGCGGCGCACGGGGCTGCTGCCAACCTGAGACCAAGGTCAGGGTGTGAGGTCAGCCGGATTTTCGTTACACTACAGCCCGGTTTAAGCGGGCCCCTGCAGCGCCGCCCAGATGGCGGAACCGTTTATGGCGAAAATCCTCGTTGTTGATGATGAACACCTGACGGTGGATATGCTCACCACGTTTTTGAGCCTGATTGGCCACCAGCCGATTGGGGCGTTTTCGGGGCGTCAGACCTGGGACAAACTGGCGTATGAGGAGCCAGACGCGATCATCCTCGACATCATGCTGCCTGATGAGGATGGGCTGGAGATCTGCCGGCAGCTGCGAGCCGATCCGCGCACCCAACATCTGCCGATCATCATGATCTCCGCCTACTCGCCGCCCAAGCGCAAAGAGGCGGAGGCCGCCGGCGCGAATGGGTATCTGGTGAAACCGATCAAGCTCAACGATTTGAAGGACGCGCTGGAACGGGTCGGCGTGCGTTAGCTCCTCATGAGCTGGCTCAGGACGGTTTGAACGGCCTCCTCGGCGCTCTGCTGGTCGGAGATCACCGCCAGCAGCGCGTTTTCCAGCACGCGGGCCGTGCTCACGCTCAGCGCCACTGCGGGCGTCGGCCAAGCGTTCGCCAGCAGTTGATTGACAAATTCTAGGTAGCCGTCGCCATCTTGCGCTTGCTGCGCCAGAACCCGCAGCGCCGTGCGTTGGGACGGCAGCCAGCCGATGGCGCGCGTCAATTCCGCCTGGCGTTCGATCTCGAACATCCAATCCAAGAAGCGCATGACCGCCGCCTGCCGGTCGCCGCTGGCGGCGGTTGTCACCCACATCCAGCCGTCAACCAGCGACGCGGGCCGGCCGGAGGCGGTGGGGATCGGCGCGAACCGCAGCGTCTCGCCGTCGGCGGCCAACTGCTGATACAGGGTAGTCGTGACAACTCCGGCCCATTGGCCGTCGCGAACGCCTTGAAGGTAATCGCCGATGGCGGTGAAGCTGGTCATGGTCGCCGGCAGAATATCCTGCGCGGCCGCCTCGTCGTAGAATTGGAGGACGGCGCGCAGCGCATCGGCGTTCACCCGCCCCACATTCAGATCAGACAGGCTGCCGCCGGCGGATAGATAATGCAGCAGGAAAACGTCGCTGATGCTGGTCGAATGCTCGGCGGCGAAAGCCAGCGGACGCCCCCCCGTAAGCGCCGACTCAAAGCTGGTGAAGTCGCTCACAGGCGGCCGATAGGCGACATGCAGGGCCTCCAGCGCATAGGCCAAACCGTAAAGCTGGCCGCCGATCTGGCCGAGTTCAAGGGCGGCCGTATACAGGTCGCCGAGGATGGCGGAGGAAACGCGACCTTCGAGAGGCTCTAGCAGGTTGGCTTGGACGGCGGCCAGCAGATCGGCTCGCTGCACCAGCAGCAGATCAGGCCGAGCGCCGGGCGCGACGGCGGTGGTCGATCGCAGCGTCTCCAAAATGCCGCCGGCTCCTTGTGATTTCTTCAACCTCAGCTCGATCATCACGTCGGTCTGTGCGGTCTCGTAATCCGCTAGCTGCGCCCGCAGTTGAGCGGTGATGCCCGCGTCGCCAGCGGCAGCCAGCGCATCCGGCCACCAGATCACCAGCTTCAACGGGCCGGACGGTGTGAGTTCTGGAGGCGGGGTGGGGGACATCTCTAGGGTGGCAGTGGGGGCGGGCGGCAGCGTCAGCGGCTGCAGCGTGGGTGTGTCGGCGGCGTTGTTTCCGCAGGCCGCCGCCAAGGTCATTCCGATATAGATCGCGGCGCGCCGCAGCGGCAGTCGTTCACACATCAATGACGATCTCCATGGCCGGATCAGAACCGCTGCGATTATACATCTATTTGCCGCCGCCGATGAGGCGGAGCCGCTGAGCGCGCTCGTGATGGCGGGCAGGGGGTGAGCGGTTTATGTTTCTGTCTGAACGCCAGGGCCCGGTTCGGCGAGTTACAGCAGGCTGAGGACGCCCTGGCTCATGGTGACGCCCTGCTGCGCGCCTTGGTCAGCGAAGCTGCGGATGTCGGCCAGCGCCTGGTCGAAGCTGCTCAGCAGGTCTTCGTCCTGGCCTTTGAAGCGGCGCAGCGTCTGCAGGGCGCAGGCCGGGCAGCCGCGCATGGCGCGATAGCTGTCAGTTTCGCAGCCCATGCAGCCGTCGAGGCGAATCATCATCAGCATGAAAGCCAGGGTTTCCTCGTGCGTCTCCGGCAGCGTGAGCACGCGCTCGACCAGGTCACGCCATTTCGGCCCGCGCAGCCGGCGCAGCGAGGCGATCGCCTGATGGGGGAACAGCAGCTCATTGGGGGTGTACATCCTGTCGTCCTCGTCTGGTTGCGGATCGGTTGCTCGACCACCTTGAGTCAAGGGTAATACCGGCGCGGTCGATCTTCCATTATGACTATCGTACTACACACGGCGCGGGCGACAGGGTTAATGAAAGATTTCACAGAAGCTGACGCCCCGCGCGTTCGCTGCTATACTGAAGCGCCGGGATCGAGGAGCGCGCATGAAGGCTGGGTTGCTGATCGGACTGCTGGGCTGGCTGCTGGCGGGGTGCGCCGGCGGCGCGGTCGTGTTCGCGCCTACGCCGCCGCCGCCGGATGTGTCGCCGCTGCGCTACGCCCACCCCAGCGGCGCGTTCACGGTGGACGTGCCGCGCAATTGGTCGCGCTACGAACAGCACACCACGGCGCTGGCGGCGGCGGCCTTCGCCCCGCCCGGCGCGCACGAGCCGGCGCTGCGGCTGGCAGTGGTCAACCTAGGCCGTTCCATCACCTCGCGCGATCTGGCCGGCCTGCTCGACCAATATCAAACCCAGATTCGCCCGGACGCCGACCGCTATACGGAGATCTCCCGGCAGGCCATGGGCGATGGGAGCTGGCGGCTCGCTGGCGTGCAGCGCGGGCCGGGCGGCGTCACTCGTACGCTGAACACCTTCATCGAGGCGCGGGACTCGCTGCTGGCGGCGCTGGAGGTGATGCTGCCGGCAGAAGCCGCGCGGCTGGCGGAACTGCAGGCGATCATCAACAGTTTCGCCCTGGCGGAGGTGGGCAGTTTGCAGCCGGCTGAGCCGTCAGCGCTGGCGGCGGCTTCGACGGCGGCGCTTGACCTGCTGCATGTGTCCGCCTGGACGACCGCGACGGGCGTCTTTTTCATCACCGGCGAAGTGGCCAACTACAGCTTCGCGCCGGCCGCGCCCGTGCCCGTGCGGGCGACGCTGCTGACCGCCGACGACCTGCCGCTGGCCGAAGCGGCCGACCTGACCATGGGCTACAGCATCGCGCCCGGCGGGTTTGCGCCGTTCAGCCTGCGGTTTGGGCAGGGGCAGCCGGCGCTGGCTGCCTCGTATAGGCTGACGTTGGGCGGCGCTGATTGGCAGCCGGAGGCGGCTCAGCCGGCGCTAGAGGCCGAGGCGCTGTCCTGGTCAGATGAGTCGGTGCAGGAGGCGGATGGGCGGCTGCGAATCACCGGCAGTGTGACCAACGCCGGCGGCGCGCGCGCCCGCGATCTGCGCGCCGTGGTCACGGTGTTCAATGCGGCGCGCGACGTGATCGCCGCCGGCTATGGCGACATCACGCCGGCGCTGTCGCCGGGCGAATCGGTGCGTTTCCAGATCATTGTGCCGGAGATGGGCGGCGAGCCGGCCAGCTACATCCTCAACGTGCAGGCTTTGCCCTGATCAAGTCCCTGGCGGCAAGGAGTGTGTGATGATCGAGATTGCTATCCCCGGCGGCCGATCGCTGGCCATCGCCCATCTGGTGCTGGACGTGAACGGCACGCTGGCGCTGGATGGGGCGCTGCTGCCGGGCGTCAAGCCGCGCCTGGAGGCGCTGCGCCAGCAGGTGCAGGTGCATCTGCTGACCGCCGACACGCACGGCAGGCAGGCGGCCGTGGACGCCGAACTCGGCCTGCAGGCGACCATCATCCGGCATGGCGCGGCGGAGAAGGGCGCCTATGTGCTGGGATTGGGCGGCGAGGGGGTGGCGGCGGTGGGCAACGGCGCGAACGACCTCGTCATGTTCAACGCGGCCAGCCTGCGCATCGCCGTCTTGGGGCCAGAGGGTCTGGCCGCCCCGCTGGTCGCCGCCGCCGACGTACTGGTGCGCAACATCGCGGACGGGCTGGATCTGCTGCTGTATCCATCCCGGTTGATCGCCACGCTGCGGCGCTGACCGCCTGCAGAACTGACGCGCCGCGCCGGTCACGGCTGGCCGAGCGTGCCCAACACGGACAGGAAAGCGTCCAGCGGCCCTGGTATGAACCCATCCTGGGCGACGATGGTGCGTTCGCTGCCCGCGCGTTCTACGGTCACCTGATAGGTGATGATGTCCGCGCTGGTTCCGGGCGCGGTGAACGCGCCTTGCAGGCCGAAAAAGTTCAACTGGTTGATGATGTCGTTCAACTGCTCGACCTGAGCCGGTGAGATGGTGCTGACCGCGCCGTTGCGCGTCACTGTGCCGTCGCCGCGCACCTCAATCGTGAGCGACCGGCCGGCGATCCCGCCGCTTTGCTCGTACAGGATGCGGGTGAAGATCTCGCCTGCTGACGGGTCTTCGGTGGCGGGCGCGGCGATCAGCGTGCCGGGGATGGGCAGCGGCACATCGGTGACGATGCGGCGCTCAGGCAGCGGCAGCGTCGGCTCGGCAGTCGGCGGCTGCGTGGTGGCGCTTTCTGGCGCGGTCTGGTCGTTGGGCGGGGTTGTGGGTTCGGTCGTTGGGCTTCCGCACGCCGCCAACAGGCCGGCGATGAGCAGGACGACGTATCCAAATCGCATAGCAGCCCCTTTCAGATCAGGATTTACCCTCCAGTTTCGTTGACATCCGCCGCGTCCGCAAGTGGACTTCTAGGCCAGCGGCCAGCCCGCAGGCGCGCCGCCAGCCGCAGCGCCGTGACCAGCCCGACCCCCGCCAGCAGCACGGCGACCGGCAGCCACGGCAGGTAATAGCGCTGCCAGGGCAGGGGGTTGGCCAGCAGGCTGGCCGCCGCCGCCGCTGCCCAGACCAGCAGGCCGATTTGCCATTCGCCCGGCGGCCGCAGCCGCGGCCAGACCAGCGCTGCCAGCCCCAGCCCGGCCAGCAGAGTCAGCGGGACGCCGAGCGCGCCGAACTGCAAGCCGCTGACCGGCGAGGCCATATAGGCGGCGATCTCGTCGGCCATCGGCATGGCTTCCGCCCAGGCGGCGACTTCGTAATGGGCGGGCGGCGTCAGGAACGGCTGCAGGATGATCCCTTCCAGGCGCTGGAGCAGGCTGGTCGGGGCCAGCGGGTCGGCGGCGACTTGAATGTCCAGCAGCCCCTGCCGCTGCTCGATCAGATCGCGCAGACGGGCGGGCGGGTCATTCCACAGGGCGGGCGACAGCGCCAGGAACAGCATCGCGATCAGCCCACCAGCGGCGGCCAGTTTCACGATCGTGGTCGGCAGCCGGCGTAAACTGCGCTCGCGCGCGGCCTGCAGCCCGGCGGCGGCCAGAATCCAGCCCAGCGCCCCGGCCACGTACACGATGCCGCTGTGTTTGCTGGCCAGGGTCAGTCCGCCCGCCAGGACGAGCAGCGCCCACCAACCCCAGGCGCTGTCCTTTCCGGCCTGACGCCGGCGGCTGATGGCGGCCGCCGCCAGGACGGTCAGCAGGCCGAACAGCAGCAGCGAGCCTTCCATCATCGCCCGCCGCCCGTTGAGCAGGATGACCGGATGCAGCGCGTACAGCCCGCTGGCGAACAGCGCCGGCAGCCGGCCGCCCAGCGCCCCACCGAGGGCGAAAATGACCGGGACGCTCAGCGCCAGCATCAGCGCCGAGGGCAGCCGCGCCGCGTTCATCCGGTCGGGCGCTGGCCGGTGGCCGGTCTCAACGTTGCGGGCGTAGTCCAGCCCCCAGTCCCACCCCGGCCGGGGCGGCAGATCGGCCGCCGTGAAGCCGGCCAGATGCCAGCTCAGGCCGATGGCGTAGCGGTTGACCGAACCGTTGAGGATGCGCAGCCACGGGTCGTCATCGATGTAGTAGGGGGGAGCGACCATGAGCCGAGCCGGTTCGCGCTCGACGAAGGCGGTGAGATAGTCGCGGCTCATGTAGATCTGCATGGCCTCGTCGCCGTGGAACGACGCCGCCGGCGCGCCGGCCAAGACGAAGGCCATCAGCGCCAGCAGCCACAGCGCGTCGAAAGCCCTAGACGCGGATTTCAACTTGGCGAGCATGGCGCACGAATTCGAGCTGCCGCAGCTCGTCCAGCACCGCGTCGGGCACGGGCTCATCCAGCGTCAGCACCGTCAGCGTCTGGCCGCCCGGTTCAGCGCGGCCCGTGTGCCAGCTGGCGATATTGACGTTGTTGTTGGCCATCAACATGCCCACGCGCCCGATTACGCCCGGCTGATCGTAGCTGCCCATGATGAGCAGATGGCCTTCCGGCACGAAGTTCATGCGGTACTGGTTGATCTGGACGATATACGGCTCCTGGCGGTCGAGCAGTGTCCCGGACATGGTGATGTCGTCGCCGTCTTCCAGCGTCACCTTGCACATCACCAGGTTGGTGTATTCGCTGGTGATCAAGCCCTTGGTCTGAGTGAGCTGAATGCCGCGCTCGGCCGCCAGCACTGGGGCATTGATGTAGTTGACTTTGTCGCCCTGCATCGGCCGGAGCAGCCCCTTGAGCAGCGCCACCGCCACCGGCTTGATGATGCCGCTCATCTCCGGGCCGCGGTACTCGACTGCCACCCGCCGCACGGGGTGGCGCGCCAGCGCGTGGATCAGCGCGCCGATGCACTCGGCCAGCCGCAGGTACGGGCGGCTGGTCTCGAAGTCTAGACCCGGCATGAAGGGCAGGTTGACCACGTTACGGTAGTCCTGGCCGCGCAGCGCGTCCAGCACCTGCTCGATGATTTGCAGCGACAGATCGGTGTTGGCCTCGACTGTGTTGTCGCCGATGCGCGGCGTGTGGATGACGTTGTCCAGACCGATCAACGGGCTGTTGTAGGGCGGCTCTTCCGGGTAGGTATCGGTGGCCACGCCCGCGAGATGGCCGTCTTTGACGGCCTGGGCGACGGCGTGTTCGTCCCAGATCGCGCCGTGGGCGATGTTGATCAGGCGCGCTCTGGGCTTCATCTGGCGAATGAGCTGGGCATTGAACAGGCCGCGCGTTTCGCCCGTGAGCGGCAGATGCAGGCTGACGAAATCGCTCCGCTGCAGCAGCTCGCGCAGGCCGACCAGCGTCACCCGCTCGTCGCCTACCTGATCCTCGCTGATGTACGGATCGCAGGCCAGCACCGTCATGCCGAAGGCCACACCGCGCTGCGCGACCACCCGCCCGACGCGCCCCAGGCCGACGATGCCCAACGTCTTGCCGTAGAGCTGCACGCCCGCCTGGCGTTTGCGGTCGAGCAGCCACCAGCCATTGCGCAGGCTGTCGTGGGCGGTGATCAGCCGGCGGCTGAGCGCCAGCATCAGCGTCACCGCCAGTTCGGCGTGGGCGATGGCGCTGACGCCGGGCGTGTTCATCACCACCACCCCCTGGCTGGTGGCGGCCTCCATGTCCACGCCGTTCAAGCCCGTCCCGACGCGGGCGATGACTTGCAGGCGCGGCGCGCTCTGAATGAGCGTGCGATCCAGCGACACGCCTTCCCGCATGATGATGGCGTGGGCAGCCGGCAGCGCATCGCGCACGGCCTGAAAGGACGGCGTGACCAGTTGAACCTGCACATCTTCCGCCTGCTGCAGCCGCGCCAGGCCTTCTTCAGTGAGATCGGTGGCGACCAGAATATGAAACTTCGACATACCCTGTTGGAACCTCGTCAATCGCCGATGGCGGATAGACGCGAGCGCCGCTTCATCTGCCGCAGCCTCCAGTCAACGATGAAGCTGGCGACCAGATAATAGACCGGGTAGATCAGGCTCAGCCAGACCAGGCGCAGATCGGGCGCGGGCTGCATGAGCAGGTAGAACACCAGCGCCGCCCACAGCAGGCCGAGCGTCCACGACGTTTTCCACAGCAGCGCGTTTTTGCTGGGATACAGGTAGCGGGTGGGCACGAACGACAGGACGCCCGGCACGACCACCACCAGCGCGGCCACGGCTGGCTCTGGGCGCAGCCAGAACAGATACAGCGCGATCAAATTCCAGCAGCTGGGGAACCCCAGGAAGAAGGCGTCGTCGGTCTTCATGTCCACTTGGCCGTAGGCGTACAGCGCCGCCAGCACCGGCACCGCGATCCACAGCGGGTGGGGCAGCAAATCCTGAGAGGCCATGATGAACACCGGCACCCAGACGAACGTCAGCACGTCAATCACGTCGTCCAGCCGCGTGCCGCTGAAGCGGGGCAGTGCCGCGCCGACGCGGACGCGGCGCGCCAGGATGCCGTCGCTGGCGTCGATGAGGGCGGCGACGCCCAGCAGGATGAACGCCAGCCGCACCTCGCCGCCGGCGGCCGCCAGCAGCGCGAACATGCCGACGACCCCGCCTGAAGCGGTGTAGAGATGCACCAGCCAGGCCGCGATCTGCGCCTTCAAGCTGGCCCGCTCAGAGTCGGCGGCGCCCATTCAGACCCCCAGCGCCTGCAGCCGCGCGAGCACGTCGTGCAGGCTGTCGAACACGTGGCGGGTGATGCCGTGGAAGGCGCGCTGGTCGGTGTGCGCCAGGTCGGGGACGGCGAAGCACACCATGCCCGCCGCCACGGCTGCGCGCGCGCCGTTCGGGCTGTCCTCCAGCGCCAGGCAGTCCGCCGGGGCGACGCCGAGCTGCCGCGCCGCCTCCAGATACACGTCCGGGGCGGGTTTGCCGCGCGGCACGCTGTCGGCTGAGACGCGCAGCGGCAGCGTCTCCTGCCAGCCTTGGCCGGAGACGATCGCTTCGATGACCTCCGGCGGCGACGCCGAGGCGATGGCGCGGGGCAGCCGGCGCTGGGCGACGTAGGCCAGGATTTCGGGCGCGCCCGGCTGCGGCCGGGGATGGTGAGGCACGAGTTTGAGCACCTCGGCGATCAGTTCGCGCCGCAGAACGTCCGGCGCGTCGTCCAGTTGAAACTGCTCGATCCAGCGCGCCAGGAACTCATCGACGCGCAGCCCCAGCAGTTTGTGCCGTTCGCCGGGGCTGTAGCGGCGGCCTCGCACGGCCAGCACGGTGTTTTCGGCCATCTCCCACGTGTCTTCTGAGTCGACCAGCAGGCCGTCCATGTCGAAGATGATCGCGCGCGGTTTCCAGGTCATGCTTGCTCCTCAAATGCTTGGCGGAAGGCCAGCCGTAGGTCATCGGCCTTGAAGGCGACGCTGTCGCCGCGCGCGAGCGCGATGCCGCGGTTGAAGACCGCCTGGTAGGGCGTGCCTAACACGCGCGCATAGCCCGCCGGCCCGGCGGCCAGCGGCAGCACCGGCGCTAGCGATCGGGCGCGGATGAAGACGTCCGCCCCTTGTTCGACTTTCGGGCGGGCGATCACGCCGCCGAAACCGATGAACAGATCGACCACGCTGCGCGCGGCCAGGTCGGAGACGCCGTCGCCGATCATCAGCCGCCGCCCGTGCTTGCCCGCTGCCAGCGCCTGGATGATGGCCGGCTTGCCGCTGGAGACGGTCAGCGGGCCTTCATCATAGTCCAGGTAGGTCTGGCGGGCGCGGGTGTCCGGCTGATAGTAGCGCCACCAGTCGCCGGACAGCTCGTTGTACTCCAGTTCGACCGCGCGGATGTTCTCCGGCGGGACGCCCAGCCGTTTGCCGAAGCCGCGCACCGGTTCGGCCAGGCCGCCGCTGACGATGAACACCTGCTTGCCCAGGAAGCGCAGCGCCGCGATCACCTGAGCGGCATCGGCGACCAGCGTCTCCCAGTAGCGTTCCTCGATCGCCTTGAGCTGGCCGCGCGTCGGGCGAATGGCCCGCAGACGCTTGCCGTAAACCTCGGCCAGATCGAGATCGCCATTCATGGCTTTCTCGGTCAGCACGCCCACCCGCCATTCTTTGCCCTTCAGCCGCGCCAGCTCATCAATGCCTTCGATGGCCGACAGCGTGCTGTCGCAGTCGAAAAAGATCAGGTCGAAACTGGTCCAACGCAGATCGTTCATGTCGTTTTAGCGAGTCTGAATATGTGTGATGAGCTGAGACGGGGGCATTGTACCGCGCCCGCCGCCGTTTGTGAACCCCGGCACAGCTCGGCGGCGCAGATGGCCGCGCGTCCCGGCTGGCCATAGCCTTATCGCCCTGAGCGCGGTACGCTTGGCGGTCGAGGTTTGGGGGGTGTGGGCGCAGGCGGTTGTCAGGAGAGGAGCGGCGATGAAAACGGTGGTCGTCACCGGCGGCAGCGGGCACACCGGCCGGGCTGTCGTCCAGCACCTGGCCGAGCATGGCTACCAGGTGGTCAATGTGGATCAAGCGCCGCCGGCGGCGGGCGGCGCGCCCTATCGCTTGGCTGATCTGACCGACTTCGGCCAGACGTACCAGTGCCTGGCCGGCGCCGACGCCGTCGTGCATCTGGCGGCCATCCCGCGGCCCACGTTTCACCCGGCGCAGGTGGTGTTTCGCGTCAACACGCTGGCGGCCTACAACGTGTTCGAGGCGGCGGCCGCCCTGGACATCCCGCGCGTGGTGTATGCCTCCAGCGTGTCGGTGCTGGGGTTTCCCTTCTTTGTCCGCCCGCTGGCGCCGGCCTACGTGCCGATTGACGAAGACCATCCGCGCCAGCCCCAGGACGCCTACGCCCTGTCCAAGTTCGTCGGCGAGGAGATCGCCGAAGCGTTCGTTCGGCGCGGCGGCCTGACGGCCATCAGCCTGCGCTTCCCCTGGATCCACACGCCAGAGACGTTCCGGCGCGACATCCTGCCGCTGTGGGACGACCCGGCGGCGGGGGCGTCGAACCTGTGGAGCTATATCGACGCCCGCGACGCCGCCCTGGCCTGCCGCCTGGCGCTGGAAGCGAACGCGGCCGGCCACACTGTTTGTTTCGCGGCAGCTGGAGACAGCTTCATGCCGACGCCGACGGCTGAACTGGTGCGCCGCTTTTACCCGCAGACGGCGATACGCGCGGCGGGCGCGGACCACTGGCCGCTGTTGAGCAGCGCGCGGGCGGCGCAAGTGCTGGGCTACCGGGCGCAGTTTTCCTGGCGGGACTACCCGGCTGACCAACGCTGAAACGCGCCGCGCTGCTTGACAAGGCCGGCGCGATATTCGATAATCAAATGTGCGTTAGATTATTTTGACGCTCCGCTGAGAGGATGAACCGCTGTGGCGCGCAAACCGGCAGATCAATCGGTCAATAAGCAGGACATTCTGCTGGCGGCAGCCGATGTGCTGCAGCGCAACGGCTACGAGGCCACCACGATGAAGGATATCGCCGCCGAAGTCAACCTCACGGCGGCCAGCCTCTATCATCATTTCCGCAATAAAGACACGCTGCTGCTGGCGGTGCTGGAGGCCGGTCTAGAACAGATCATCGGCCAGATTGAGCCGATCGTCCACAGCCGCCTGTCCAGCGCGGACAAGCTGCGCCAGATGATCACGGCGCACATCGTCAGTTTGACGCAGAACACGGCGGTGGCGGCGGCCATGATTTTCGAGATGAAGTCGCTGGTCGGCGGCCGGTCTGAGCTGGATCGAAACGGCGATACAGCGGCGCACGAGGAGTTCGTGGCGCGGCAGCAAGCGGTGATCGCCCGGCGCGATCAGTTCGAGGAGCTGTTCCGTCAGGTCGTGCGCGAGGGGATCGAGCGCGGCGAGTTCCGCCCGGTGGACGTGGGCATCTTCACCAAGACCTTCCTGGGGGCGCACAACTGGGTAGGGCTCTGGTATCGGCCATCTGGGCGGTTGAAGGGGCACGAGATCGCCGAGTTGATGGCGGATACCTTCCTGCGCGCGCTGCGCCCGTGAAGTCTCAGCCGCTGTTAAATTGGCTGTAAGGTGATGACACTAGAATTATGATCTAAAAGGTGATGTGAAAAATGGCACTCTTGCAAGATAAAGTGGCGATTATCACGGGCAGCGGGCGCGGGATCGGCGCGGCCGCTGCGAAATTGTACGCGGCGCATGGGGCGAAGGTGGTGGTCAGCGACATCGACCCAGCGCCAGCCGAGGAAACGGCCGCGGCGATCCAGGCGGCGGGCGGCGCGGCGCTGGCCGTTCCGGCGGACGTGACCCAGACGGCGGCCGTCGAGAACCTCGTAGCGCAGACTGTGAGCGCTTTCGGCGGCCTGGACATCCTGGTCAACAATGCCGGTTACACCTGGGACGGCATGTTCCACAAGATGAGCGATGAACAGTGGGAGGCGATGCTGGCCATCCACCTGACAGCCCCTTTCCGGCTCATCCGCGCCGCCGTGCCTTACATGCGCGAGGCGGCCAAGCAAGAGAAAGAACAGACCGGGGCGGCCAAGGCGCGTAAAATCATCAATATCAGCAGCACCACCGGCACGCGCGGCAACGTCGGCCAGGCCAACTATGCGGCGGGCAAGGCGGGCATCATCGGCCTGACGAAGACCCTCGCCCGGGAATGGGGGCCGTTCAACATCCAGGTGAACGCGGTGGCGTTTGGGTTCATCGAGACGCGCCTGACGCAGCCGGATGAACTGGGCGATTTCACCGAGCGCGGCGGCAAGCGTATCAAGCTGGGCATCCCTGACAACATCCGCCAGATGCTGTTCATGGCGATCCCGGCCGGCCGGCCGGGCACAGTGGAAGAGGCGGCCGGGCCGCTGCTGTTCTTCGCCAGCGAGCTGTCGAACTACGTGTCCGGCCAGGTGCTAGAGGTGGCCGGCGGCATGTAGCCGGCACACAACCCGATGCCTGACGTATTCATCTCCTATTCCCGCAGAGACAAGCCTTTTGTCGAACGGTTGGTGCAGACGTTGACGGCCGCCGGCCAGGATGTATGGGTAGATTTCGCCGATATCCCCTACGCCACTGACTGGTGGGCGGAGATTCAGGCAGGCATCGAGGCCTCGTCGGCGGTTGTGTTCGTCATTTAGCGCAGTTGAAGGGAAATTCCAACATGGTGTCTTTTACCCCAACCGAAGAACAGCAGTTGCTCATCGAGACCATTCGTCGCTATGCCGTGAAAGATGTGCGCCCGGTGGCGCACGACGCGGATGAAGCCAGCGCGCCGCCGCTGGACGTGGTCAAGACCGGCTGGCAGATCGGGCTGATCCCGTCGGCCATCCCGGAAGAGCTGGGCGGTTTCGGCGAGATGAGCGCCGTCACCGGGGCGCTGGCCGCTGAGGAGCTGGCGTTCGGCGATCTGTCGGTGGCCATGCACGTGCTGACGCCGGCCTTGTTCGCCTATCCGGTCGTCTTGTTCGGCACGGCCGAGCAGCGCGAGAACCTGCTGCCGCTGTTCCTGGAGGAGTCGTTCCCGGCGGCCACGGCGGCGCTGCTGGAGCCGGGCGTCTTCTTCGACCCACATGAGCTTCAGACCACAGCCTCGGTCAGCGGCAGCAAAGTCATCCTGAACGGCGTCAAAGCCTGTGTGCCGCTGGCGGACGAGGCGGAATACCTGCTGGTGTACGCCCGCAACACAGAGACCGGTCAGGTAGAAGCCTACATCGTGGATGGCCAGGCGGCGGGCGTGCAGATCGAAAAACGCGAGCTGCTGATGGGGCTGCGCGCGCTGCCGACGTTTCGGGTGAAGTTTTCGGACGTGTCGGTCGATATTTCAGCCCGGCTGGGCGGCGCGGTCGGCATGAACTACGATACGCTGCTGAACCGCAGCCGGGTGGCGCTGGGCGCGCTGGCGGTCGGCGTGGCGCGAGCGTCGTTCGAGTATGCCCGCGACTATGCCAAGCAGCGCGTGCAGTTCGGCAAACCGATCGCTCAAAACCAGGCGATCGCCTTCATGCTGGCCGAGATGGCGATCGAGATCGATGCGACCCGCCTGATGGTGTGGGAGGCGGCCTGGAAGCTCGACCGCGGCGAAGACGCGACGCGAGAGGCCTGCCAAGCGCAGCGATACGCGGAGCGTATGGCGCTGCAGGTGACCGATCACGGCGTGCAGATCCTAGGCGGTTATGGGTTCATCCGCGAGTATCCAGTCGAACGCTGGCTGCGGAACGGGCGAGGCTTCCCCACCTTCCTCGGCCTAGCGATCGTTTAGCATGGGCTAGGACATCGAGTGCAGATTGAGGGCAGAGGACTATGGCAATCAGCTTTGAAATCCCCGACTATGTCCAGCAGATGGCGCAGATGGCCAGCTTCTTGGCGCAGACTTACATGCGGCCGTATGCGCGCCAGTTGGACGAAAACGAGCACGAGCGCCCGGTAGAGTTCATCAATGCCATCTGGCCGATCCTGCGCGACCAGCAGAAGGCTTCGCTGGACAAACTAGTGATGAGCAGCAACGGCGGCAACGGCGGCGGCGAACAATCGGAGAAGAAGAAACGCTCCAGCACGCGCAATCTTCAGTTGATGCTGATGGTCGAGCAGCTTTCGTGGGGCGACGCCGGCATCTATCTGTGCCTGCCCAGCCCGGCGCTGGGCGGTTTCGCCATCGAAGCGGTGGGGACCACCGAGCAGAAGCTGCGGCTGCTGCGCCGCTTCGCTGAGGGCGACAAGCCGGTGTGGGGCGCGATGGCGATCACCGAGCCGGGGGCCGGCTCGGACAACTCGTCCATGGCGACCACGGCGGTGTTCGACGAAGAACACAACGAATGGATCATCAACGGCGAAAAGATCTTCATCACCAGCGGCAAGCTGGCGCTGGAAGAGTCCAACGGCCTGGTGATCGTGTGGGCGACGGTGAATAAAGAGGCCGGCCGGGCCGGCATCAAACCCTTCGTGGTTGAGGCGGGGACGCCGGGCGTGAGCATCGGCAAGGTGGAGATCAAACACGGCATCCGCGCCAGCGACACGGCGGCCATCGTCTTCAACAATGCCCGCATCCCCGCCGACAACATCCTGGGCAGCCCGGAGGTGCAGGCCACCAAAGAAGACAAAGGCTTCAAAGGGGCGATGGCCACCTTCGACGCCAGCCGTCCCATGGTGGCAGCCAGCGCCATCGGCATCGGGCGGGCGGCGATTGAGTTCGTCAAGGAGAAGCTGGCTGAGCAGGGCGTGACCATCCCCTACGACGCGCCCTACCACAAACTGACGGCGGTGCAGCGCGATGTGCTGGAGATGGAAGCCCAACTGCGCGCGGCCTATCTGCTGACGCTGCGCTCGATCGCCATGCTGGATGAAGGGCTGCACAACAGCCTAGAGGCCTCCATGGCCAAGGTGAAGGCCGGCAAGGCGGTCACCTGGGTGACGCAGAAAGCGGTGGAACTGCTGGGGATGATGGGCTACAGCCGCGAATGGCTGGTCGAGAAGTGGATGCGCGACGGCAAGATCAACGACATCTACGAAGGCACCGGCCAGATCAACACGCTGATCGTCGCCCGGCGCATTCTGGGTTACACCCGGCGCGAGCTGGCGTGAGCGGGCGCGCTGAGGGCGCAGCGAACGGCTGTGTCCTCAGCGTTTGATTTGAGGATGGATCAGTTGGCCAACACACGCTCGCTGGAGTGGTATGACAAGGCGGAACGCATCATCCTGTTCCGCGTGGAGGGCCGCTGGTCATTCGACGATCTGCGCGAGCTGGCGGCGCAGTTCGACGCGCTGACGGCCGGGACGGCCGGCGTCGTGGATGCCATCGGCGACTACCGGCAGGCTGGCATGCCCGCCGGCGACTTTTTGGCGGCCATGCGCGCCATCAATCAGCGTCCCCGGCCGCAGTTGGGCGTCATCGTGTTGGTGGGCATGGGGCGGTTCATCGAGGCGATCCTGGCGGCGGCGCGCGCGGCGATGCCGGCGGCGGTGGGCAGCGTGCGGACGGCGGCCTCGATCGAGGCCGCCCTGCAAATGTTAAGCGATTTACGGGCGCAGCGTATGAAGGAGACAAAATGAGTTATCACATTCGTAAAGCGGCGGTGATCGGTTCTGGCACGATGGGCGCGGGCATCGCGGCGCTGCTGGCGGCGGTCGGCCTGGAGACGGTGGCGCTGGACATCCCGGCCAAAGGCACGAACCCCGGCGACCCGCCCGCCAAGCGCAATGCGTTGGTCAATGAGAATTTGAAGAAGCTGTTGGGCGCGCGCCCGCCGCAGGTGTTCATCGCCTCTGACCTGGAGCGGATTCGCACCGGCAATCTGGAGGACGATCTGGGGCTGGTGGCCGACGCCGACTGGGTGATCGAGGTTGTGGTCGAACGGCTGGACGTGAAGCGCAGTTTGATGGGCAAACTGGTCGAGGTGGTGCGGCCGGACACGATCATCACCACCAACACCTCCGGCCTGCCGATTCAGGCCATCGCCGACGGGTTGGGCGAAGGCTTCAGCCGGCGCTTTCTGGGGACTCACTTCTTCAACCCGCCGCGCCATCTGTACCTGCTGGAAGTCATCCCGCACCCGAGCACTGACCCGGCGCTGGTCGAGTATATGGTCGAGTTCGGCACGCGCGTCCTGGGCAAAGGGGTGGTCATCTGCAAGGACAAGCCGAACTTCATCGGCAATCGCTTCATGTCCATGTCCGGGATGCAGGTGATGAACTACGCGCTCGACCACGGTTTCACGGTCGAGGAAGTGGACGCGCTGACCGGTCCGCTGATCGGACGCCCCAAGACGGCCACCTTCCGGCTGAATGACCTGGTCGGGTTCGATGTGGCGGTGCATGTCGCCCGCAACCTGTACGAGGCGATCCCGGACGACCCCGCCCGCGAGGTGCTCACCCATCCGAAGACGGTCGCGCTCAGCCAGCGGATGCTGGACAACAACTGGCTGGGCAACAAGACCGACCAGGGCTTCTACAAGCAGGTAGTAGGCGCAGGCGGCGAAAAGGAGTTCTGGCCGCTGAACCTGGAGACGTTCGAGTACCAGCCGCCGCAGAATCCGCGCTTCGAGATCGTCGGCAAGCACCGCAAAGTCGAGCCGCTGGGCGAACGCATCAAACGCCTGATCGCCGAGCCAGATCGCGCCGGCCAGTTCCTGTGGCACATCCACGCCTTCTATCTGGCTTACGCCTCCAACCGCGTGCCGGAGATCACCGATACGATCGTCAACGTGGACAACGCGCAGAAATGGGGCTTCGGCCATGAGATGGGTCCGTTCGAAATCTGGGATGCCATCGGCGTGGCCGAGACGATCCCGGCGTTTGAGGCGGCGGGCTATCCGGTGGCGGACTGGGTGAAGCAGATGGTGGCGACCGGTCATCCCACCTTTTACCAACGCGACGCGGCCGGCCAGGTGATCGGCTACTACAGCCCGCAGACCGGCGGCTACGTGCCGCTGGCCAAAGATCCGCGCCGGATCACCGCGGCGGCGCTGCATGCGGCCAACAAGAAAGTGGCCGGTAACGCCAGCGCCAGCGTGCTCGATATGGGCGATGGAGTGGCGCTGTGGGAGTTCCACAGCCAGGCGCTGGCGATCGATGCCGAACTGGTGGAGATGGGCTACAAGGCGCTGGATCTGCTTCAGAGCGACTTCGACGCGCTGGTGGTCAGCCATGACGGCGAACGCTTCTGCGTCGGCGCTAACGTGTTCATGGTGGTCATGGCGGTCAACAGCGGCCAGCTGAATGAGCTGGACAAATCCATCCGGGCGCTGCAAGACCTGACGCAGGCGCTGCGGTATGCCGCCAAGCCGGTGGTGACCGCCCCCTTCAACATGGCGCTGGGGGGCGGCGTGGAGCTGCTGATGGCCGGGACGAAGACGGTCGCCCACGCCGAACTGTACGCCGGCCTGGTGGAATTCGGCGTCGGCCTCATCCCGGCGGGCGGCGGCTGCAAGGAAATGCTGCGGCGGGTGGTCAGCCCGGTGATGATGAGCTCGCCCAACGCCGACGCGCTGCCGCACTTGCAGAAAGCGTTCGAGGCGATCGCCACCGCCAAAGTCAGCACCAGCGCCATGGAAGCCCAGGATATGGGTTTTCTGGCCCCAGACGATGTGATCGTCATGAACCGGGGGCTGCTGCTGGGCGAGGCCAAGCGCGTCGCGCGCAGCCTGGCAGACGGCTACAAACCGAAGCGCCCTGGCAAGGTGTGGGCGGCCGGCCGCGACGCCTACGCCGCGCTGCTGATCGGCATCGAGGGTTTCCGCGAGAGCGGTTTGGCCACCGACTACGATGCGTTCATCGCCCGCAAGCTGGCGTATGTGCTGACGGGCGGCGCGGTCTCGGAGCCGCAGTGGGTGGATGAACAGGTCATCCTAAACCTGGAACGAGAGGCGTTCCTCAGCCTGGTCACCGAGCCCAAAACGCAGGAGCGCATCAGCCACATGCTGCAAACGAACAAGCCGCTGCGGAATTAGGGGCGAGTGCGCCGCCGGCTATATATCGTAGAAATCGATAGTTGGGGTGATAGAGGGCGTCATGGCGATTGAACGACAGCGCCTGTATACGGTCGAGGAATTCGAGGCGATTGCCGACGCGCCGCAAAATCGGGACCGGCTGCTGGAACTCATCCACGGGGAGATCGTCGAAAAAGTGCCCACGCAGGAACACGGGCTGTACGCGGGCAACATTTTCGGGCCGTTGTGGAACTATGCGCAAGCGCGCGGCGGCCGGGTGGTGATGGAGGTTCGTTATCGCGCGTTGGAAGACCAGCATAATACCCGTATTCCCGATGTATCGTACACCACCGGCGATGAAGAACTCGTCACACAAGGCAGCGTGCCGCAGATGCCTGCCCTGGCCGTCGAAATCAAATCGCCGGACGACGCCCTCAAAAAGATGCGCGAGAAAGCGCGTTATTACGTCGAGCACGGCGTCCAATTGGTATGGCTGGTCATCCCGGAACGGCGCATTGTCGAAGTTTACACCCCTGATGATGAGCAGATCCTGGACGAGAACGATGCGCTCGACGGGCGAGAGGTGCTGCCGGGGTTCACACTGCCGGTGAGGGATGTGTTCAAAGATACCGGGAAACGGCGCTCGTGAGTTTGATGGCCTGGGTGCCATCAGGGGCGAGGGTTGAGCCATAGGCCAGGCGCTGGCGAGTGCCGTCGTGTCCCGACGGACGGCTGATTGTCGAAGAATTGAGGATGGGAGACTGATTATGCGTGAAGCTGTGATTGTCGCCGCTGCCCGGACGGCGGTCGGAAAAGCGAAAAAGGGCGTCACCCGTAATGCGCGTTCAGATGATATGGCGGCGGTGGTCATCGCCGACCTGCTCCGACAAACCGAGGGCAAATTAGACCCGGCCGAGATAGACGATGTGATCATCGGCTGCGCCATGCCGGAAGGCGCGCAGGGGCTGAATTTCGCCCGCGTCATCAGCCTGCGCGCCGGGCTGCCGGTCGAAGTGCCTGGCATGACCGTCAACCGCTTCTGCTCCAGCGGCCTGCAGACTATCGCCATGGCTGCCGAACGAATCATCGCTGACGGCGCGGACATCATCATCGCCGGCGGCGCCGAGACCATGTCGCTGGTGCCGATGAGCGGTTTTCACATCAGCCCCAACCCCCACATGGCCGCGCATGATCCGAACGTGTACATGAGCATGGGGCATACGGCGGAACGGGTGGCGGATGAGTTCGGCGTCACCCGCGAAGACATGGACGAGTTCGCTTACCACAGCCATCGCAAAGCGGCCGCCGCCGTCGACGCCGGGTTGTTCAAGCAGCAGATCGTACCGTTCACTGTCGAAGAGACCGAGATCGGCGAGGATGGGCTGCCCCACACCCGTACCGTCGTCTTAGACCAGGACGAGCACCTGCGCCGCGACACGACGCTCGAGGGGCTGGCGAAGCTCAAGCCAGTGTTCCGCCAGGGTGGGCGGGTGACGGCGGGCAATTCCAGCCCGCTGAGCGACGGCGCGGCGGGCGTGATCGTGATGGAAGCGGGCCGAGCGGCGCAGTTAGGGTTGAAGCCGCTGGCGCGGTTCGTCGGTTTCAGCGTGGCCGGCGTCCGGCCAGAGATCATGGGCGTCGGGCCGATCAACGCCGTCCCCAAACTGCTCAAGCGCACCGGGATGAAGCTGGAAGACCTGGACTTGATCGAGCTGAACGAAGCCTTTGCCGCCCAGGCGCTGCCGGTCATCCGCACGCTGGAGCTGAACCCGGAGAAGGTGAACGTCAACGGCGGGGCGATCGCGCTCGGACACCCGCTGGGCTGCACCGGCGCTAAGCTGACGGTGCAGATCATCCACGAGTTGAAGCGGCGCGGCGGGCGCTACGGCATGGTGACGATGTGCATTGGCGGCGGCATGGGCGCTGCCGGCATCTTCGAGAACCTGAACTGAGCCCTGGCCGTTCGGTCTCTGCGCTGGGTCGTAGCGGCGGGCGGCCGGTTGCGGTCGCCCGCTCGCTATCTCATCTGCCTCCCGTTTAAGCCTGCTGTCAGCCGCCCAGGACGCGATTCAGCGTCTCCAGGTCGAACGGCTTAGGCAGCAGTCCATCTATGCCCAAGTCGGATACGTGATCCGATTGAAAATCAGATAAGTTGCCGCTCATCATGATGAACGGGATGTGCGCCCATTCTTGATTCTGGCGCACATGCTGCAGCAGCTCCAGGCCGTCCATGCCCGGCATCTTGAGATCGCTGATGATCATGTCTGGCTGTGCGCCCCCCGCCAAGGCGGCCAGCGCGTCCTCGCCGCTGCGCTCCGCCGTGACCGAGTGACCGCCCCATTGCAGCAGATCGCACAGCATCATCCGCATTTCGGGATTGTCTTCGACCAGGAGAATGTGCGACACAACGATGTCCGCCTGCTCAATGGACATGTAAATGACGATGCTGACCTTACATTCTGCATTATAAGTGCGGAATGTCTGATTGGGAATGACCATTTTTGCCGTTTTACAGATCACGGTGTGTCACGGCCGGACGTGGCCTTCGCCGATGATGACCCACTTATAGGTGGTCAGCTCTGCCAGCGCCATCGGGCCGCGAGCGTGCAGCCGCTGGGTGCTGATGGCGATCTCAGCTCCCAGCCCCAGGGCGCTGCCATCGGTGAAGCGCGTGCTGGCGTTGACGTACACCGCCGCCGAGTCGATCTCGTTCAAGAAACGTTCCGCCGCCGCCGGGTTCTGGGTGAGGATGCCGTCCGAATGCTGGGTGCTGTGCCGCTGGATGTGGGCGATCGCCTCGTCCAGCGTGTCCACCACTTTCAACCCCAGCACCAGCGACATCCACTCGGTGTCGAAGTCGTCCGGGCCGGCCGGCTGGACGGAGCCTGCGCCGCGCAGCAGCGCCAGGGCGCGCGGCTCGGCGCGGAAGGTCACGCCGGACGCCCCTAAGAACTCGACCACTCGCGGCAAGAACGCGGCGGCGATCTGCTGGTTGACGAGCAGCGTATCCAGCGCATTGCACACGGAAGGGCGCTGCGTCTTGGCGTTGTGGATGACCCGCAGCGCGGCGTCCAGGTCGGCCGTCTCATCGACATACAGGTGGCAGATGCCGATGCCGCCGGTGATGACGGGGATCGAGCTGTTCTCCCGGCAGAAGGCATGCAGCGCGCTGCCGCCGCGGGGGATGATCATGTCGATGTAGTCGTGCAGGCGCAGCATCTCGCCGACGTAGCGGCGATCTGGGCTTTCGATGTACTGGAACGCATCTTCCGGGAAATCGTGTGCGACCATCGCGCCGCGCAGCGCCCGCACCAGCGCCAGGTTGCTGCGGTAGGTTTCGGAGCCGCCGCGCAGGATGACGGCGTTGCCGGATTTGAGCGCCAGCGCTGCCACATCGGCGGTCACGTTGGGGCGGGCTTCGTAGATCACGCCCAACACGCCGATGGGCGTGCGCCGCTTCGACACCCGCAGTCCGTTATCCAGCACTTTGGCGTCGAACACCTGGCCGACGGGATCGGGCAGGCGGGCGACCTGGCGCACATCAGCCGCCACGCCCGCCAGCCGGCGCTGCAAATCCAGCCGGTCGAGCAAGGCGGCGCTCAGGCCGTTGGCGCGCCCGTCTTCTAGGTCGAGCCGGTTGGCCTCCAGGATGTCATCCGCCTGGGCTTCGAGCGCATCGGCCATCGCCAGCAGGGCGGCGTTCTTCTGTTCAGTCGTGGCCTGCGCCAGCCAGCGGGCAGCGGCGCGGGCGCGCTGGCCCATCTCCACTAGATTGACCATCGTGATGGATCTCCTTGTCATTCCAGGCGCGGCGGCCTGCAAAAATACTGTCGGTTGGCCAGCCAGGCGCGCGCAGTCAGACCAGCACCACCATATTGTTGCGGTGGATGACGGCGTCGCCATAGCTGTACCCTAAGATTTCGACGATGCGACTGGACTTCACCCCGCACAGGCGGGCGATGTCGGCGCTGCTGTAGCTGGTGACGCCGTGCGCAATTTCGCGTCCGTTCGGGTCGAACACGGCTAGCGTCTCGCCGCGGTCGAAACTGCCTTCGACCGCCGTGATGCCGACAGGCAGCAGGCTGGCGCCGCCGTTGAGCAGTTTGCGCGCTGCGCCGGCGTCCACGCGCAGCGCGCCGCGGGGTTTATCGGCCAGCAGCCAGCGCTTGCGGCTTTCGAGATGGGTGGCGACCGGCTCAAAGCGCGTGCCCAGCGATTCGCCGCGGATGATACGGCACAGCGCGTCGGGTTCTTTGCCGGAGGCGATGATCGTGGTCACGCCGCTGCGCGCTGCCAACTGCGCCGCCTGCAGCTTGGTCACCATGCCGCCAGTGCCCACGTCTGATCCGGCCCCGCCGGCCAGCGCCCAGGTTTCGTCGTCAATGCGCGTGATCTGGGGGATCAGCCGCGCCCCCTGATCGCGGCGCGGGTCGGCGGTGAACAACCCGGGCTGGTCGGTGAGGATGATCAGCAGGTTGGCTTCCAGCAGGTTGGCGACGAGCGCCGACAGGTTATCGTTGTCGCCCACGCGGATTTCGTGGGTGGCGGTCGTGTCGTTCTCGTTGATGATCGGGACGATGCGGCGTTCGATGAGCGTCAGCAGCGTGTCGCGGGCGTTCAGGTAGCGCGGCCGATCAGCCAGGTCGTCGCGGGTCAGCAGCACTTGGCCGACCACCATGTCGAACAGGTCGAACAGTTCGCTGTACAGATGCATCAGCCGCACCTGGCCGATGGCGCTGAGCATCTGTTTGGCGGGGACAGACCGCCCCAGATCGGGGAAGCCCAAGCGTTCGCGCCCCGCGGCCATCGCGCCGGAGGTGACGACGACGGTCTCGTGCCCTTGTTGGTGCAGCTGGGCGATCTGCTGCACGATCTCCAGCATGCGCTGGCGGTTCAGCCGGTCAGTGCCGCCGGTGAGGGTGCTGGTTCCCACTTTGACGACGATACGCTGGCTCGCCATGCTCTATCCACCTGAGTTGAAGCGGTTCAAATCATTTGGGTGGTGAACCCGCTGCGGACGTCGCGCACGATTTGGCGCAGACGGCGGGCGCGGTCGCGGATCGTCTCCAGCGGCATGTGGCCGTCGCCGGTGAGCCAGCCGCCCAGGCCGCAGGCGACTGCGCCGGCTTTGAGGAAAGCGCCGACGTTGAGGTCGCTCATGCCGCCGTTGCACATGAATTTCATGTGGTCGAACGGGCCGCGCAGCGCGTGCAGATAGTCGACGCCCAGCGGTCCAATTGGGAACAGCTTCAGCAGCCGCGCCCCCAACGCCCAGGCTTCGGCGCATTCGGTCGGCGTGATGACGCCCGGCGCCATCAGCACGTCGGCGGCCTGCACTTCGCGCACGACGGCCGGGTTGAAAGCCGGCGAGACGACGAAGTTAGCGCCGGCGTCCAATGCCTGCCGCGCCTGTGTCGTGTCCAATACCGTGCCCATGCCCACACAGGCATCGTCGCCGAACGCCCGCTTCACCGCCTGCATCGCCTCCAGCGGCCGTTCGGAGTTCAAGGTCATCTCGAAGACGATGATGCCCTCTTGCATCAGGACTTCGGCCACCCGCAGCGCCGTCTCTGGCGGGAAGCGGCCGCGCAGGCCTGCTATCAGGCCGCAGGTTTCGACGTACTTAAATGCCTGTTCGGCATCCATGTCTGCTCCTCATCCGGTCAGCCTGGCTGGATGCACTATAATGATACCAGAGGAACGTGTCAATTCCACGAAAGGCAGCCCGCAATGAAGAAATGGTTCATCTGGGCGGCGCTGGCGCTGGGGCTGCCGCTGGCGGCCTGTCAGTCCGCTGGCGCGCCGCCGACGGCTGAGATCATCCCTACCCTGATCGATCTGGAGGCGATCGCGACGGCCAACGCGGCTACAGCGGCGGCGCTGGCGGCCGAATCGGCGCTGCGGCCGACGCTGCCGCCGACCTGGACGCCTTCGCCGCCCGCCGCGGCGACATCAGCAGCGCTGCCCTCGCCGACGGCGACGCCGGCTCGCGACCTGGGGACGCTGTACTTCATCTTCAACGGCGACTCGATCGTGCAGCTCAAGGCGGACGGCTCGTTCGAGCAGATCATCCTGGTGGGCGGCGCGCCATCTCATCTGGCGCTGTCGCCGGACGGTTCGCTGCTGGCGTATGTGGCGCAGGGGAACGGCAGCGCCCGCGAGGTGTTCATCGCCAGCCTGGACGGCGCTTACACCCAGCAGATTTCCTGTCTGGGGTTCGCCTATGTGGTTGAGCCGGCCTGGAGCCCGGATGGCGCAGCGCTGGCGTTCGCCGCCGCGCCGGTCGAGGGCGCGCCGCTGGGCGTGTATACCGCCGCCATCGCCGGCAGCAACGCCTGTCCTACCGGCAACGGCCAGCGGCAGGTCGCCGCCCTGGAAGCGGCTCAACTGGCCGACTTGGGTTGGGATCCTGGCGGCGACTGGCTGTATTTCGCCGCCACCGCCATCTACAGCCTCAGTACAGTCGATGGCCGGCTGTTGGCTTTGACCATTCCCTCAGGCTTCGGCCCGGACTTCAGCCCGGCGCTGAACTTCCAGACGCGGCGGCTGACCTATCTCAAGACGGAGCGCGAGGCGCGCACCGGCCGCACGGGCGGCACAGTCTATGAGCTGGAGACGGCGCAGATGGACTCCGCCCCGCGCGAGCTGCGCGGCGCGCCGTATTTCGCCCGGTCGCTGCGCTGGAGCCCGGACGGCGACTGGCTGCTGGTGGCCGGTGAGCGCGAGGTCTGGGTGCAGGGGCGGCGCACTGGCACGGCGCTGCAACTTGTCGCTGGCGGAAATTTCTTCCCGCAGCCCGTTTTCAGCCCGGATGCGGCGCTGGTGGCGTATGTAGATGGCGGGCGGGACGCGGTGACCGTGCCGCAGGTGTTCGTCGTCAGCCGCCAGGGGGAAGACCGCCGGCAGCTCACTTTCCATCAAGAGGGGACGATCAGCGATTTGCTGTGGACGCCGCGTTAGCCGGGGCGTGCCAGACAGTGAAGCCGTCCAGCGCCCGCTGGAGCAGGCCGCGCAGCAGTTTGCGCGGCAGCGGTTTGGCGATGAAGCCGCTGAACCCTGCCGCTTCCAGGCGGGTTTGTAGAGTCCACCAGTGGGCGTCCCCGAAGGCGATGACCGGGATGGAGGCCAGTCGCCGGCGGCGCTTCAGGTGGGCGCAGATGGCCAGTGGATCGGCTTCGGGCAGATCGAGGTCGAGGAGGATGAGATCGGGGCAGGGGGACATGGCGGCGGCCTGCGCGGCCACGCCGACGCCGGTCGTGTTGCGCTTGACCTCCACGCCCAGCTCGCGCAGCAGGTTGCTGGCGACCAGGAGTTGGTGCGCGTCGCTGGCCACGAGCAGGGCGCGCGCGCCAGCAAGTGAATGCAGACTTTCCAGCAAGCTCACACGCTTTCGATTGGTGTCGTTTAGTATCGCACAGTTAGCACTATACCATACTTCGTGAAGCCAATCGAAAAGTAGCAGATGAGCGTTTTCCTAGAAAATCACAGTCGGAGGGGAAGACGTGAAGATGATCCTCATCGCGCCGGGGGCGTTCAAGCATAGCCTGACGGCTGTCGCCGCCGCCGCCGCCATCGATCGCGGCCTGCGACGTTCCGGTCTGGCGGCGGACACGGTGCGGCTGCCCATCGCTGACGGCGGCAACGGCACGCTGGACGCGTTCCTGGCGGGCGGCGGGCGGCGGGTGCCCCTGTCCGTCCAAGATCCGCTGGGGCGGCCGGTGCAGGCTGCCTTCGGTCTGCTAGATGACGGTCAGACGGCGGTGGTCGAGATGGCGCTGGCGTCTGGGTTGGAGCTGCTGCGCCCTGGGGAGCTCAACCCGCTGGTAGCCTCGACTTACGGCACAGGCCAACTGCTGCGGGCAGCATTGGAGACGGGCGCGCGGCGGATCATCGTCGGCATGGGCGGCAGCGCCACCGTGGACGGCGGCGCGGGCTGTCTGCAGGCGCTGGGGGTGCGGCTGCTGGATGCGTACGGTCGCGACGTGCCGCGCGGCGGCGGCGCGCTGGGGAGCGTCGCCGCCGTGGACGCCGCCGGCCTGGACCCGCGCTGGCGCGAGGTCGAGTTGATCATCGCGTCGGACGTTGAGAACCCAGCGGTTGGGGCGGCTGGCGCGGCTGCCGTGTTCGGCCCGCAGAAAGGGGCTGGGCCGCATGAAGTCCGCGTGTTGGAGAGCGGGCTGCGCCACTTTTTCGGGCGGGTGAGCGAACAGCACGGCGTAGATGTCCGCGAGACGCGCGGCGGCGGGGCGGCCGGCGCGCTGGCCGCCGGGCTGCTGGCGTTTCTAGGCGGGCGGATCGAGTCTGGGATCGATCTCATCTTGGACGAACGCGGCTTCGACCGGCTTCTGGAACGCGCTGACCTGGTGATCACCGGCGAGGGGCGCATGGACGAACAGACGATCTTCGGCAAGGGGCCGATCGGCGTGGCGCGGCGGGCGGCGGCGCGCGGCGTGCCGACGGTGGCGCTGGTCGGCGGGCTGCTGGCCGATGACGAACAGCTTCATGAAGCCGGCCTGCAGGCGGTGCTGTCCATTGTCACCGAGCCGATGACGCTGGAGGCGGCGCTGCGGCGCGCGCCGGAGCTGCTGGAACGCGCCGCGCTGCGGCTCGGTTATCTGCTGGCCATCAACCGTTAAGCGCAGTTTTAGCGGCGGCTCATCCGACTGCGTTACGGTAGGACGTGAAGAGCTGATGTGCCGTAGAAGCTGAGGTTGTTCTATGCGCAACCCGCACTCCCCCTTCGCCCTGCTGTTTGTGCCGTGGGCACTGCTGCTGGCCGCGCCGCTGCTGTTGGCGCAGGAGCCAGCGCTCCCCGCGCGCATCGAAGCAGAACGCGAAAATCTGTTTCCGGAGGGCGTCGAGTACGATCCGACGGCTGGCCGGTTTTTGCTGGGCTCGCTGGCTGAGGGCGACGTCTTCGTGGTCGAAGACGATGGCACGACGACGCGTCTGATCGAAGATGACGACCTGCTGGCCTCGACCGGCTTAGAGGTGGACGCGCTCACCAACCGGCTGCTGGTCGCCAATGCCGATCCCGGCGCGTTCAACCCGTTCAATTTGAATCCGGGCGCGTCGCTGGGCATCTATGACCTGGCGACTGGCGCGCGGCTGCGCATGGTTGACCTGCGCCATCTGCGGCCGGGGCGTCATTTCCCCAACGATGTGGCCGTTGACGACGACGGCAATGCTTACGTCACTGACAGCTTCGCGGCGGTCGTCTATCGCGTCACGCCGGAGGGCGAGGCGTCGGTGTTCGCTCAAGATGAACAGTTCGCCGGCGGCCTGCTGACGCTCAACGGCATCGTCTGGCATCCGGACGGTTATCTGATTGTGGCGCAGGCGGGCAAAGGAGAGCTGTACAAGATACCGTTGGCCTCCCCGGAGAAGGTGACATCGGTGACTCTGCCGGAGCCGGTCAGCGGCGCGGACGGGCTGGCGCTGCATCCTGATGGCAGCCTGATCGTCATCAGCGGCTCGCTGTCGACTGTGTTCCGGCTGCGCAGCGACGACGGCTGGGCCAGCGCCCGCATCGAAGGGCGGGTGAAGACCGATGAGCCGGCCACCACCGCCGCCGTGCGTGACGGCGCGGTGTACGTGCTGTATTCGCGGATGCGAGCGATGAACTTCGGCCAGACGGTCGCCAGCTTCCCCATCGTGCGCGTTGATTTTGAATGACGACCGCCGCTGCCAGGTGCATTTAGAAATGGAAGTAGGCGCTGCCTTCATGCGGGACGACACACGGGGCGTTCTCCCGTATGCGCTCCAAAAGAATGCGCCTGTTCGCCGCCTGATCTTTTGCGCGCGCGGGTGCAATCCGCTATGGTTAATCTGCCGATGGACTCATGAGGCGGAGAGCTGGCGGTGGACTATCTTAAGCGCTGGTTTGATCAACTGAGGCCGTCAGGCACGCCGCATCCGCTGGAACAAATGGCGAGCGAGCAGGCGTCGCCCGGCTTTGGCCCAGAGCCAGACCCGGCCGCCCTGCCGGAGCCCATCCAGCGCAGGGTCTTGATGATCACTCACAATCCAGCGCTGCGAAGCCAGGGTGGGCGGACGGTGCGCGAATACTTCCGCTGGAACGAACCCGATGACCTGGCGGCGGACTACATCGAAGACGTGCGCTGGGCCAGCTACGGCTGCGTCAACTACGCCGTCGTCGAGCGCCTGGTGGTCGATGGCTATCCAGTGAAGGCTGACGGCTTTCGCTACGATGAGACCAGCTACCTGGAAGCCTGGCGCACCCGCCGGTTTCACCAGCCCGACGGCGTGGATTACCTGGCGCTCGTGCGCGAGTTTCGGCTGGTGGAGCGCGTCAGCGACGGTGAGATCGATGAGGTGTGGCTGTTTGGTCACCCGTATGGCGGCTACTACGAATCGATCATGGCCGGACCAGGCGCTTTCTGGTGCAACGCCCCGCCGCTGCGTGGGACGGAACAGGCCGCCCGCCGGTTCGTCATCATGGGCTTCAACTTCGAGCGCGGCGTGGGCGAGATGCTCGAAGACCTAGGCCATCGCGCCGAGTCCATCCTCTCTAGAGTATTTGCAGACGTTCCGGACAACGCCAACCTGTGGAAGCGCTTCATCCGCTGCGACCAGACGCACCCTGGCCGGGCGGAGTGCGGCAGCGTCCACTTCGCGCCCAACAGCCAGCGCGATTACGATTGGGGCAATCCGCGCCCGGTGCGCAGCAACTGTGATGACTGGTACGCCTACCCGGAGCTGACGGGCGATCGCTTCCGAGTGGTGGACTGCCGCGAATGGGGCGGCGGCGACATCCGGCTGCATCATCTGTGGTGGCTGCGCCATCTGCCGCACGTCGCCGGCGTGATGGACGGCATCGCTCACAACTGGTGGGAGTATGTGATCGACCCCAACCGGGTGTGAGCGTCTCTCACTCGCCTTCGGGGATGGGCGTGTGCGTGTGCGTTGTGCGCCGGCGCAGCAGCCGCCAGCCGATGACGATCACCGCGACCAGCGCCGCCGCGGCGATGGCTGGCAGCAGCATGGGCTGCAACTGGTCGAACGCTCCCAGCACAGCTTCCCAGTTCTCGCCCAGGAAGTAACCGACGGCCACCCAAAAGGCGTTGACGAGGCTGGAGCTGAGCGCGGTGAACAGGATGAACACCGGCAGCCGCAGCCGGGTGATGCCGGACACGATCGAAATCGTCGGACGCACGATAGGGATGAGCCGCCCGAAGAATACCAGCGGCGCGCCGTAGCGGTTGAACAGGGCGATCCCCCGATCCAGCTCGCGCTCCGAGACGCCCAGGTAGCGGCCGAAGCGCTGCAGCAGTTGGCGCACCGCCGGTTCGCCGGCGTACCGACCGACCAGATAGATGGTCAGCGACCCGGCGACCGCGCCCAGGCCGGCGGCCAGCCACACGCCGAGGAACGTCATGCGGCCGTCGGCGGCCAACATGCCGGCCAGCGGCAGGAACGGCTCGGTGGGGATGGGCGTGAAGATGTTCTCGGCGAACATCACCAGAAAGATGCCAGGATAGCCCACTGCGTGGATAGCGGCCTCCAGAAACTGGACGATTTGCTGCAAAATGTCGGCCATGATCGTTGGATGCTCCTGGTAACGCTGTTCACAGATATAACACCGCCGCCTCACCAGCGTACCATAAATCACCTTGCCAGCGATTTAAACAGTCTAGACGATGGCGATGATTCACAGTAGTTCTTTGAGCGTCAGCGCCAGTTGTTCGTTGATGCCTTTGACGGCCATCAGCTCTTCGACGCTGGCGCGGCGGATGGCGTCGATCGAGTTGCCGAAAGCCTTCAGCAGCGCTCGGCGCTTTTTGGGGCCGATGCCGGGGATCGTCTCCAGCCGGCTGGCCATGCCGAGCTTCGTCCGCTGCTGGCGGTGGGCGGTGATAGCGAAGCGGTGAGCTTCGTCGCGCACGCGCTGCACCAGGAACAGGGCTTCGCCCCGGCGCGGCAGGATGACCGGGTTGGGCTCATCTGGCAGGTACAGCTCCTCGAACTGTTTGGCCAGCGCCGCCACCGGCACGCGCCCCAGCAGGTTGAATTCGCGCAGCACCCCGACCGCCACGCCCAACTGGCCTTTGCCGCCGTCCACGATCAGCAGATCGGGCAGCAGCCGCCACGTTTCGTCGCGGTCGGTCTGGGCGGGGTCTCGCGGCGCGGGTTCGGCCAGGGCGGTCTGGTAGCGGCTGAAGCGTCGGGTGAGCGCTTCGCGCATCGACTGGTAATCGTCTGAGCCGGCATGATCCACGCTGCGGATATTGAAGCGTCGGTACTCGCCCTTGCGCGGCACGCCCTGCACGAACACCACTCGGCTGGCCACGATGGCTGTGCCCTGGGTAGTGCTGATATCGAAACACTCGATGCGGTTGGGCGGCTTGGGCAGCCCCAATGCCTGCTGCAGCTCGGCTATGCCGGCCTCATGTTTGAGCGTATCGGCTTCCCACTGGGCGCGGATCATGCGCAGCGCTTCCTCGGCGTTCTCTTCGGCCATCTTGATCAAGGCGCGTTTGTCGCCGCGCTTGGGGACGGTGATGGTCACCTTGTGGCCGCGCCGTTTGTCCTTCAGCCACTGCTCGATGATGCGCGCTTCCTCAACTTCTTCCGGCAGGATCAGCTCGTGCGGGACGTCGGCCGCTTCGCTGTAGAACTGAGTGATGAATTGGCTGAGGACTTCCGCGTCCGGCTCGTCCTCAGCCCCGCCCAGCATCCGGGCGTCGCTGCCCACCAGCTTGCCGTTGCGGATGAACAAAATTTGCACACAGGCGTCGTTTTTGTCCCGCGCCAGCGCGATGACGTCGTGGTCGGTCATGTTGGGGTTGACGACCTTGTGGCGCTGGTTGATGTACTCGATGGCGCGAAGCTGATCGCGCAGGACGGCGGCGCGCTCGAACTGGAGCGCCTCGGCGGCAGCCTGCATCTCGCTGTTCAAACGCGCCATCACCCGGTCCGATTTGCCGCTCAGAACGTCCATCAGTTCGCCGATCATGGCGCGGTACTGTTCTTGGCTGACCGCACCGATGCACGGGGCGTTGCATAGTTTGATGTCGTAGAACAGGCAGGCGCGGTCGTCCTGGCCGGTGATGTCGCGGTCGCACGTCAGGTAGGGGAAGGCGCGGCGCAGCGTCCGCAGCGTGTTCTGCACCGCCCACATGGCGGTGTACGGGCCGAAGTAGCGGCTGCCGTCGTTGAGCACCCGGCGGGTCGTCTCGACTTTGGGGAAGGGGTCCTGCCAGCGCACACGGATGTACGGGTAGCGCTTGTCGTCTTTGAGGCTGATATTGAAACGCGGCCGGTGGCGCTTGATGAGCGTCTCTTCCAGGATGAGCGCTTGGACTTCGCTCTCGGCGATGATGACCTCGATATCGGCGATCTGTTCGCGCAGGCGCAGCGTCTTGGGGCTGCTCTCGGCGCTGGCGTTGAAGTAGCTGCGGACGCGGCTGCGCAGCTTCTTAGCTTTGCCCACGTAGATGATCTCGCCGGCGGCGTTCTTCATCAGATAGCAGCCCGGCTTGGCCGGCAGGCTGGCTAGAATATGCTGAATATGTTCAGATGGTTGGAAGGCAGTCATACATGCTGCATATCTGAGGTGAATTTGCCTTCTATTGTAGTCAGGTTAGGGACTGGCTGCGAACGGGTGAACGGGTAGTATATGAGAATTCTGTGAATGAGGTAGCTAGAAGCCCCGGTTTAACCTATGCTAAGGTTACGTATAGAGAAGGTTCATGGGATCAGGTGGGATGAGCGAGCAGGTTAGCATCGAGCAAGCATCGTTTGTGATCGAGTCTGGCGCAAACGCCGGACTGCGAGTGAGCATCAGCGCTGTACTCGACGGCGGCCGGCCGGCGTTTCTCATCGGCAGCGACCCGCGCAGTCACTTGCAGTTGAGCGCCGACGCGCTGCCGGCCCATGCCATCTTGCTGCGCCGGGCGGGCGGCTACTTTTTGCAGCCGCGCTTCCCCCACTGTGTCGTGCTGGTGAACGGCCGGCGCATCAACCGGCCGACCTGTCTGCTGCCCGGCGATGTGGTGCAGATCGGCGCGGTGACGCTGCGCTTCGACCAGCAGGCAGGCGAGGCGGCTGAGCCGGACGACCGCCCGCCGCTGGCCGGCTGGACGCCCGCCGCCCCGCCAGCGCCGGCGCAGCCGACCGCCCCTCCGCCTGTCCCGGCGCTTGCGCCAGCAGGAGATGAGCCGCCGCCAGTCGAGCCGGCGGCGGCTGCGCATGAGCCGATCATCTACCGCCCTGCCGCCCAGGTTGAGACGGGCGGCATCCATCTGGCGGCGGCGCTGTTAGGCGTCATCAGCGTGCTGGCCATCGTCGGCGTCGTGGCCTACGGCCTGCTCAGCGGCGGCGGGGTTCAAACCAGCGAGGCGGCCAATTTCGCCTACCATGACGGCAACGTCACGCTGTTGATGTTCGAGGCGTCGTGGTGCACGTTTTGCAAGCAGCAGCGGCCAATTGTCAGCGCGCTGGCGGACGAATACCGGGGCGATGTCTACGTCGAGTACGTGGATATTGATAACCCGCGCAATCGCGGGCTGGTCACTCGTTTCGCGGCGCGGTCAGTGCCGCTGGTGGTGGTGATGAACGACCGGGGCGAGGTCGTCGCCACGTTTCGCGGCCTGACGCCGGCGCGCAGCTTGCGGCCGGCGCTCGAACGTGCCTTGAGCCAATCCACCGGCACGGCGGTCACCAGCCGCTGACGGGGACGGGCGGCGCTGACAGGCGGAGCGTCGGGTTGCCTGGTTGCCTGTGCTATAATTCACCCCATGAACAAGATCAAGCTGGAGCGCCCGCACATCCCGGTGCTGCTGGACGACGTCCTGGAGCTGCTGCTGCCGGCCGCGCGCGGCGGGCGCGTGGTCGACGGCACGCTGGGGGCGGGCGGCCATACGCGCGCCCTGCTGGAAGCCGGCGCTGCCGAGGCGCTGGGGCTGGACTGCGACCCGTTCGCCCTGGAGATCGCGCGGGCGGCGCTTGAACCGTTCGCCGGGCGCGTCCACATCGTCCAGGACAGCTATATCCGGATGGCCGACCATGCCCGGCGGTTGGGCTGGGCGACAGTGGATGCGATCCTGCTCGATCTGGGCGTGTCGTCGATGCAGCTTGACAACCCGGAGCGCGGCTTCGCGTTCGCCAAGGACGGCCCGCTCGATATGCGCTTCGATCCCGGCGGCCTGCGGCCCTCGGCAGCGGAGTGGGTCAACCACTGCGACGAAGCCGAACTGGCCGACGTCCTGTTCCGCTACGGCGAAGAGCCGCAGAGCCGACGGCTGGCGCGGGCGATCACCGCCGCGCGGCCGTATGCCACGACTCGCGAGCTGGCGGCCGTGATCGAACGGACGCTGCCCCGGCGGCCGGGCGACCGGATCCACCCGGCGACGCGCGTTTTCCAGGCGCTGCGGATCGTCGTCAACGATGAGCTGGGGGCGCTGGAACGGGCGCTCCCGCTCGCCATCAACCTGCTGCGGCCGGGTGGACGGCTGGCCGTCATTAGCTTCCACAGCTTGGAAGACCGCCTCGTCAAACAGGCGTTCAAGCTGGCCAGCGCTGACTGCATTTGCCCGCCGCGGACGCCGGTATGCGTGTGCGGTCACCGCGCCAGCGTGCGGACGCTCACCCGCAAGCCGCGGGCGGCGTCTGCGGCCGAGGTGGAGCGCAATCCGCGCAGCCGCAGCGCCAAACTGCGGGCGGTTGAGAAACTCGCTGAGGTTTAGGGAGGGTATTCAGCCGGTATGGCTCAGGAGTGGGTGCGGCACGCGCTGCGCAGCCGAACATGGCGGATGCAGCGGCAGGCGGTGGCGCTGGGGGCGCTCGGCGTCGTCCTGGCGATCATCATCAGCGCGCTGTATCTGGCGCAGGCGGCGTCGGTGGCGACGTTGGGACGCCAGTTAGAAAATTTGATCGTCGTTCGCAATCAGCTTGAGCAGACCAACGAAGGGCTGCGCGCCGAGATCGCCCAACTGCGCAGCGTGCCGCGCCTGCTGGCGCGCGCCCACGAGCTGGGGTTCGTCATCGCCCGCCGCGAAAATATCGAGTATCTCGTCGTGTCTGGGTACAATCCCAATCCGCCGCCGCCCCAACCGCCGGCGGTCGAAAAGCCTAGACCAGTCTATGACGAGTCGTTCACAGGTTGGCTGCGGCAGCAGTTGGACTGGTTCAGCAGCCAGTTCCAGAGCTTTGTCGGCGCGGGAGGTCCGTGATGCAGTCGGCTCTGAACCAGCAGGAGATCTTCAATCGGCGGCTGCCTTTCGTCATCATCGGCATGATCGTGGTGAGCGCCGTGCTGCTGCTGCAGTTGATTTCGTTTCAGCAGCTCGCGCCCGATGTGCTGAACGAACTGAGCACGGATTACAACCGCAATATCAAGCTGGCCGCCGCCCGCGGCACGATCTACGATCGCAACGGCCATCGGCTGGCGGTGAACACGCTGGAATACCGCATCGGCATCAGCCCGAATTTGGTATCTAATCCGCAGCGGACGGCGACGCAGTTGGCCGCCATCCTGAACTTAGATGAGCTGAAAGTGTATGAGGCCATCAACAGCCAGCGGCCGTGGGTGCTGCTGGCCCCGCGCGTCAGCGCCGACGTGGGCCACCGCGTGGAAGAGCTGAAGCTGCTGGCGGTCACCATTGATAAGCTGCCGCGCCGCAGCTATCCCCAGGGGACATTGGCGTCGCAGGTCATGGGGTTCGTCGGCGGCGATCTGCGCGGTTACTACGGCGTCGAGGGCTACTACCAGTCCCAGTTGGCCGGCAAACCGCGCGACGAGGTCATCAGCAGCATCCCCTTCGATCTGCCGTCGCGCCAGGAGCCGGATCGCGGCAGCGACATCTACTTGACGATTGACCGCGATCTTCAGTACCTGGCAGAGAGCGAGCTGTCGCTGTCGGTAGCCGAGACCGGGGCCAAGGCGGGCACGATCATCATCATGCATCCGCGCACCGGCGACGTGCTGGCGATGGCGAGCTGGCCAGCGTTCGACCCCAATGCCTATACCGATGTGGCCAACCCGCGCGAATGGAGCAACCCCGCCATCAGCGGCCAGTACGAGCCGGGGTCGGTGATCAAGGTGATCACCGTGGCGGCGGCGCTGGACGTCGGCGTCATCACGCCTCAGTGGACGTACAACGATCAGGGGCGGATTGAAGTGGGCGGCATCGGCATCGAGAACTGGGACCGCCGCGCCCACGGCCTGGTGGATACCACCGGCATCCTGGTGCAGTCGCTCAATGTGGGCGCGGTGACGGTCAGTACGATGATGGGGCCGTCTCTGTTCTACGGTAAGATGGCGCAGTTCGGGTTTGGCCGGCTGACCGGCATCAACCTGGAGGGCGAGGCGGCGGGGACGCTGTACGTCCCCGGCGACCCGGATTACAGCGACAGCAACCTGGCGACCAACAGCTTTGGGCAGGGCATGGCGGCCACGCCGCTGCAGGTCATCACCGCTGTCTCGGCCATTGCCAATGACGGCCTGATGATGCAGCCCAACATCGTGCAGAAGATCGTCGATGGCGACCAGGTCATCCCGGCGCAGCGCGTGCCGTTAGGGCGTCCGATCTCGGCGGAGACGGCGCGCCTGGTGCGCGACATGATGGTGGCGGTGGTGCGCGACGGGCTGGACGATGCCGCCTCGCTGCCAGGCTATACGGTCGCCGGCAAGACGGGCACGTCAGAAATCCCCACCCCGGTGGGCTACCGGCGGGATGCGTGGATCATGTCGTTTGTCGGGTTTCTGCCCGCTGATGATCCGCAGGTGATCGTCTTGATCAAGCTGGATGAGCCGAAGAGCGGCCGCTGGGCCAGCCAGGTGGTGGCGCCGATCTTCCGCCGGATGGCCGAGCGGATGGTGGTGCTGATGGAGATTCCGCCGGACGATGTGCGGCGGGCGCTGCAGGCGCAGGGCGGCCGCATCGGCTCGATGAACCGCTGATTGCGGGCTGAGGATTGAGGAAATATGGCCGGAGAACTGCCATTTGCGCTGACCGTGGGCGGCGTCGCCTTCCTGCTGGGCGTCATCTGGGGCGGGCCGTTCGTGGAAGTGCTGCGTCGCCTGAAGATCGGCAAGCAGATTCGGGTGGAGCTGGGCGAAGTTCACCAGAAGAAGGTGGGCACGCCGACCATGGGCGGCGTCCTGATCGTGCTGCCGGTGGTGCTGATCGCCCTGGGGCTGAACATCGTCAACGTCATCCGCACGGTCACGGGCGCCAGCATCCTGCTGCCGCTGTTCGTGCTGGTCAGCTTTGCCATGCTGGGCATGATTGACGATTGGGAGGGCATCCAGCGGTCGCGCGGGCGTCCACGCGGCGAGGGCCTGCCGGCGCGGATCAAGTTTGGGGCGCAGGTTGGCCTGGCGACGCTGGTGGCGACCGTCATCTCGCTGTATGACGGCGGCTTCCAGTTCGCCAACCAGATGGCGCTGCCGCTGTTGGGCATCGCCATTCCGATCTCTCCGGTGTTGTTCATCCCGCTGACGGTGTTCATCATCATCGCCATGTCGAATGCGGTCAACCTGACCGATGGCCTGGACGGGCTGGCCGGGATCATCACCGCCAGCGCCTTCGCCGCCTACGGCGTGATCGCCTATCTGCAAGGCCAGATCTTCCTCACCCAGTTGTGCTTCATCCTGGTCGGCGCGTGTTTTGCGTTCCTGTGGTACAACGCCCACCCGGCGCAGTTGTTCATGGGCGATACCGGCTCGCTGGCGCTGGGGGCCACGCTGGGCACGGTGGCGGTGATGACTGGCCAGTGGCTGCTGCTGCCAATCATCGCCATCGTGCCGGTCATGGAGACGCTGAGCGTCATTTTGCAGGTGACCTACTTCAAGCGCACGGGCGGCCAGCGCCTGTTCCGGATGGCGCCGCTGCACCACCATTTCGAGATGGGCGGTTGGAGCGAGACGCAGATCGTGCAGCGGTTCTGGCTGGTGGGGCTGTTGAGCGCGATGATCGGCGTTGCGCTGGCGCTGCTGTGAACGGCGGGAAGGGGCGGCGTGAGCACGCGGGCGAACGGCACGCACAAAGTTGATCCTCTGTTCGGCAAGCGCGTCGGCGTGTTGGGGTTCGCGCGTCAGGGCAAGGCGCTGGCGCGCTGGCTGCCGCAGGTGGGCGCGCGGGTCGTCGTCAGCGACCAGCGGGGCGTGGACGCGCTGGCCGCCGAAACTGCTGAGTTTCCACAAGTGGAGTTCGTGCTGGGCGGTCATCCGGAGAGCCTGCTGGATGGCTTAGACGTGTTGTGCGTGTCGGGCGGCGTGCCGCTGGACGCGCCGATCGTTCAGGCGGCGGTCCGGCGCCGGATTCCGCTCACCAATGACGCCCAGCTCTTCCTGGAACGCTGCCCCGCGCCGGTCATCGGCATCACCGGCAGCGCCGGCAAGACGACCACCACCACCTTGACCGGCGACATCCTGTGCCGCGCCGGGCGCACCACCTGGGTGGGGGGCAACATCGGCGATGTGCTGCTGGACGTGCTGGGCGACATCCGCCCGGAGCATGTGGTCGTCATGGAGCTGTCGAGCTTCCAGTTAGAGATCATGACCCGCAGCCCGCAGACGGCGGCGATCCTGAACATCACCCCTAACCATCTGGACCGGCACAAGACGATGGCGGCCTACACGCTGGCCAAAGCGCAGATCATGACGCACCAGTCGCCGCACGACTGGGTCGTGTTGGGGCTGGATGACCCCGGCAGCCGTGCGTTGGAGCCGGCAGTCGTGGGCCAGTTGGCCTGGTTCAGCGGCCAGGACCTGGTGGCTGACGGGGCGTTTCTGGCCGGCCAGCGGCTGGTGGTGGCGGGGGCGGCCAGCGCAGACGGCGAGCCGCGGGTGGTGTGCAGCCGGGAGGACATCCGGCTGCGCGGCGCGCATAACGTGCTGAACGTGCTGGCGGCCTGCGCGATCGCCGGCGTGAACGGCGTGCATCCGGAGGTCATGGCCGCCGCCATTCGCGATTTCCGGGCGGTGGCGCACCGGCTGGAGGTCGTCCGGGTGGTCAACGGCGTCACCTTCGTCAATGACAGCATCGCCACCGCGCCGGAGCGGGTGGTGGCGGCGCTGCGCAGTTTTGACGAGCCGCTGGTGCTGCTGGCGGGCGGCAAAGACAAGAACCTGTCCTGGGATGACATGCTGCGGCTGGCGCTGCGCAAAGCGCGGCGCATCATCGCCTTCGGCGCGGCGGGCGACCTGGTAATTGAGACGGCGCGCCGGGTGGGCGGCGCGGCGGATCAGATCAGCCGGGTGGCGACGCTGGCTGAGGCCGTAGCCCAGGCGGTACAGGTCGCCCAGCCGGGGGATGTCGTGCTGCTGTCTCCAGGAGGCACCAGCTACGACGCCTATGCCGATTTCGCCGCGCGCGGCGAGCACTTTCGCCAACTGGTGATGGCGCTATAATATCCCTAGCCGTCCGACAAGATTCATGTGACAGGTTGTAGGCGCAGCCCGGCGCAGCGCCCATCATACTCGTCGGGTTGAGGCGCTGAGCGGCTTGCTCTCGCTTACGACCTGATGCCGGGTTGATCGAAAATCGCCAGTTTGCGCGCTGCCAGGGGATGCCGGCCAGGCGCGGGGCGGCGGCAGACTGTCCGGGATGAGCATGGGTTCTCGAAAGCGCGACGCATGACCGATCAATCACTGCCCCGGTTCGTTGATGAAGAGACTGCGTCCGCGCCGCGACCAGTCCGCGCCACGCCGCGCGCCACGCCGCGCGTCCCGATAGACGCTGCGCCCGAAACCCGGCGGCGGTTCTGGTCAACGCTTGACGGCTATCTGCTGCTGTTGGTCGGGGTGCTGCTGGCGATCGGCCTGATGATGGTCTACAGCACGACTTTCGACTGGAGCTTTCAGACGTGGGGCAACCCGGCCACCGTCTTCATGCAGCATGTGCGCAATGTAGCCATCGGCGGCGTGTTTCTGCTGCTGCTGGCGCTGATTGATTACCGGCGCTGGCGGCGGCTGGCGGTGCTGCTGCTGCTGATCACCATCGGCACGCTGATCGCCGTGCTGCTGTTCGGCGACAACACGTTTGGCGCGCGGCGCGCCCTGGTGCGCGGGTCGTTCCAGCCGGGCGAACTGGCGGAGCTGGTCATCGTGATCTATATGGCGGCCTGGCTGACCTCGCGCCGGACGCAGATTCGCAGCATCACCTACGGGCTCATCCCTTTCGGCGTCCTGGTGAGCATCGTGGCCGGCCTGGTGCTGCTTCAGCCGGACATCAGCACGGCGGCGACCATCGTCGTCGTGGCCGGCATCATGTTCTTCCTGGCGGGCGCCGATCTGCGCCAGTTGGCGGTAGCGGGAGTGGCGGTGGCGATCGTCGGCGTGCTGTGGGTCACCCGGCTGGGGCCGGGCTACGCCCAGGGACGCGTCGAGTCGTTCCTGTCGGGCGCCGCCGATGTCACCCAGGCGGACTACCATGTGCAGCAGGCCATCAAAGCTTTCTCTAACGGCGGCTGGACGGGGGTTGGCCTGGGGCAGGGTAAGCAGAAATTTGCCAACCTGCCGGCTCCTCATACGGACAGCATCTTCGCGGTGATCGGGGAAGAACTAGGCGTACTGGGCGCGATGGCCGTCGTCGGGCTGTACATTGGGCTGGTGGTGCGCGGCCTGCAGATCGCCCGCCGGGCGGTAGATCCGTTCGGCGCGCTGCTGGCGGCCGGGCTGACGATCTGGGTGGCCATCAAAGCGCTGCTCAACATCGCGGTGATGACGGCGCTGGTGCCGCCGACCGGCGCACCGCTGCCCTTCATCAGTTTCGGCGGCTCGTCACTGGTGGTGCTCTTGATTGGGATGGGGCTGCTGTTGAGTGTGGCGCGCGTGCGGGCGGTCGCTCAGCTCACCAAGCGTGTGCCGGCGGCGGAACGGAGCAAAACGGTTGCGAATTATGATTACGGCTGGCGGGACCGGCGGTCACGTGTATCCCGCGCTGGCAGTGGCCGAAGCGCTGAGCAACCAGTATCCGGGCGTTGAGCTGACGTTCGTCGGCAGCGCCGGCGGGTTTGAGCGCCCGCTGGTGGCGGCTGCGAGCGTCAGCTTCGCTCATTATGATGAGGTATCCGCCGGGCCGCTGCATGGCGTCGGCGTTGGGCGGGCAGTTCGCAGCAGCGCCAGCTTGATCGTGGGCATATTCCAGGCGCTGCGTCTGGTCGCCCGGCGCCGGCCGCAGGCGCTGCTGCTGACCGGCGGCTGGGTATCGCTGCCGACGACGCTGGCGGCCTGGCTGCGGCGCGTACCGGTGTTGATCTACCTGCCGGACATTGAGCCGGGGCTGACGATCCGGGCGCTGCGGTGGTTCGCCCGGCGGGCGGCGGTGACGGCCGAGGCATCGTGCAGGTATTTTCGCCCGGGGCAGGCGGTCGTCACGGGGTATCCGCTGCGGTCTGCCCTGCGCCGCGCCAGCCGCGAGGCCGCCATCGCTCACTTCGGCCTCGACCCCGACCGCCAGACGCTGCTGGTCTTCGGCGGCAGCCGCGGCGCGCGGGCGATCAATTATGCGCTGATGACGATCGCGCCGGCGCTGCTGGACGACGGTGTGCAGATCATGCACATCACCGGGACGCTCGATTGGCCGGACTTGCAGGCGCGCTGGCAGGCTTTGGGCGCGCCGGCGCGCTATCATCTATTTGACTATCTGCACGACGAGATGGGGTTGGCGCTGGCCGCCGCCGATTTGGTCGTGAGCCGGGCCGGCGCCAGCGTGTTGGGCGAGTTTCCGCTGTTCGGGCTGGCTGCGATCCTCATCCCCTACCCGCACGCCTGGCGCTACCAGCAGGTGAACGCCGACTATCTGGCGCGCCGCGGCGCAGCGGTGCGGCTGGACGAGCCGGATATGGTGAACCGCCTGCTGCCCACAATTCGGGAGCTTCTGGGCGACCCGGCGCGGCTGGCGGCGATGCGCGCCGCCGCGGCGGCGCTGGCCGTCCCCGATGCGGCGGCGCGGGTGGCGCTCGAATTGGCACGGCTGGCGGGGGAGGGCGCATGATCCAGCTTTCGGGGTTGATGTGGGGGATGGCGCTGGTCTTCGCCGGCATCGGTTTCGCCCGCGGCTTGAACCGCGAGCTGATCGCTACGGCCGGCATCATCCTCGGGCTGTTCGCGCTGTTCCAGTTCGATGATGTGCTGCGCGGCGTGCTGCTGGCGAATGTGCCGAACGATCAGCGTTTCATCGTCCAGTCGTTGATCTTCATCGTCATCGTCTACTTCGCCTACCAGACCCGCACAGTCCCCCGGCGCGGCCCAGACCGCGGCGAGGGGCGTGATAAACTTCAGGCCAGCGTCCTGGGCGGGCTGATCGGTTTCCTCAACGGCTACTTGATCTGGGGGTCGCTGTGGTATTTTCTGCACATCAATGATTATCCGCTCAGCCCGTTCGTCGTGCGGCCTACGCCGGGTTCGCTCAGCGCGGAGACCATCAGCGTGCTGCCGATGTTCGTGCTGACCGGGCCAGGGGGCGACGGCAACCTGCTGGCGCTGGCGGTGATCTTGCTGTTCATCTTCGTCCTCATCCTGATCTAGCGGTGCGCTATGATTTCGCTGTTTGCGATGCTGTGGGTCTCGGCGATCTTCTTCGGCATCGTCGGCTTGATGCGCGGCTGGACGAAGGAGATCGTCTCCACGGCGGGGATCATGCTGGCGACGTTTGTGCTGTTCCAGTCCGACGCCCTGCTGCGCGGCCTGCTGCTGTCGCGCATCTCGCGCGATCAGGCGTTCATCGTCCAGATGGCGATTTTCGCCGCCATCATCTACCTAGCGTATCGTTCGCGCACGTTGGTTGAGGAACGCGCCCAGGCGCGGCCGTCGCGCCTGCAAAACGCCGCGTTGGGGGCGCTCATCGGCGCGCTCAACGGCTACCTGATGTGGGGCGCTGTCTGGTATTTCCTGGATGTCAATGAATATCCGCTGGCGCCGCTAGTGATCGCGCCTCAGCCTGGCTCGGTGACCGACCAACTGCTGAACGCGATCCCGCTGGTGCTGCTGGGCGGCGGCGCGGGTGGCGGCGGCGAATTGTTCATCATCACCCTCGTCTTCCTGTTCCTGATCATCCTGTTCATCATCTGATCTGAAATGAGAAAGAACCCACATGGCGCGATTGACTCCCGGCCAGCATATTCACCTGGTGGGCATCGGCGGCGCGGGGCTGTCCGCGATCGCACGGGTGCTGCTGGGCTTGGGCTACCGCGTGTCCGGTTCTGACCGGAGCGCCAACGCGCTGACCGAAGCCCTAGCTCAGGTCGGGGCGCAGATCTTCAACGGGCATGACCCCAGCTATATCGCCGGCGCGGACGCCCTCATCGTCACGTCGGCGGTCAGCGCGGATCACGTCGAGGTGGCGGCGGCGCGGGCGGCCGGCATCCCGGTATACAAGCGCCAGGACATCATCGCCGAACTGATGGCAGGGCGGCAGGTGATCGCCGTGGCTGGGACGCACGGCAAAACTACCACCACCAGCCTGGTCGCGCACCTGCTGCAGGGCTGCGGCGGCAACCCCGGCTACATCGTGGGCGGCGTCATGGGAAACACCGGCCTGAATGCCGCCGTGGGCAGCGGCGCGCCGTTCGTCATCGAGGCCGACGAATATGACAACATGTTTCACGGCGTGCGACCAGACGTCGCCGTGGTGACCAACATCGAATACGATCACCCGGATTTCTTCCCGTCGCCGGCGGCGCTGCTGGCCGCTTTCCGGACGTTCGTGGAGCAGTTGGACGAGACGGGCGGGACGCTGGTCGCCTGCGCGGACGACGCCGGGGCGCGGCAGCTGGCGGCTGAGCGGCGGGCGGCAGGCGGGCAAGTGGTGACTTATGGTCTGGCTGCGGACGCTGACTGGCGGTTGGTCGCTTGGCAGCCGGAGCCTGGAGACGGCAGCGCCTTTGAGGCGCTCGCGCCTGACGGCCAGCGCGCCTGCGGACGCCTGCCGCTGCCCGGCGCGCACAATGTGATCAATGCATTGGGGGCGCTGGCGGCAGTGCAAGCTGCCGGCGCGGCTGACTGGTCGTGCGCGCTGGCCGGCCTGGCGACGTTCAAGCCCACCGGCCGCCGCTTCGATCTGCGGGCGGAGGTGGGCGGCGTGGCAGTGATCGATGATTACGCGCATCACCCCACGGCCATCCGCGCCACGCTGGCCGCCGCCCGCAGCCGCTATCCCGGCCGCGCCATCTGGGCGGTATGGCAGCCGCATACCTATACCCGGACGCGGGCGCTGCTGGACGAATATCGGCGGGCATTCGCCGACGCCGATCATGTGCTGGTGACCGACATCTATGCGGCGCGCGAGCAGCCGCTGCCGGGCGTGACCAGCGCCGACTTGGTCGCGGGGATGCCGCACCCGGACGCGCGCCATCTGCCGACGTTCGACGCGGTGGTGCAGGCGCTGGCGGCTGGTGTGCGGCCGCCAGCCGCGGTGATCATCATGAGCGCCGGGGACGCGCCGCAAATTGGGATCGACTTCGTCCGTTTGCTGGAGCAGCAGGCGTGAGCGCCCCCGCCCCATGCTGGCTGCTGCCGGCGTCGTACCCTACCGGTAGAACTGTGGCATGCGCCTTCCGCCTCATCTGACCTCTCGCCTGCTGTCCGATGAGCCGCTGGCGCGGTATACCGCTGCCCGGCTGGGCGGCCCGGCGGAATGGCTGTACGTGGCGCGCGAGTCGACCGACGAGCTGGTCGGGGTCGTCACGGCGGCCTGGGCGGCGGGGCTGCCGGTGCGCATCCTGGGCGGCGGGGCCAACGTCCTGGTATCAGACCGGGGTGTGCCGGGGCTGGTCGTCATCAATGATGTGACCGAGGTCACGTTCGGCGACTGGCACGGTGGCCGCAACGCAGCCGCCACCGCCGGGACGGGGCTGGCCGTGCTGGCGCGCAAATGCCAGGCGCGCGGGCTGTCGGGGTTGGAATGGGCAGTGAGCGTGCCGGGGACGGTCGGCGGCGCGGTGGTCAACAACGCGGGCGCGCACGGCAGCGACATGGCAGCCAACCTGCGCGATGTGGTGCTGCTGGACGCCGCCGGCGCGCGGCTGCTGTCCCGCGCCGAGCTGGAGTACGGCTACCGCACATCCAGCTTGAAAGCCCGCCCTGACCGCCGCTTTCTGGTGCTGCTGGCCACTTTCGGCCTGGTTCCCGACGACCCGCAGGCGATCCAGGCGCGGATGGAAGCGCACATCGCCTATCGCAAAGGCACGCAGCCGCCAGGGGCCAGCCTGGGCAGCATCTTCAAGAACCCGCCGGGTGACTACGCCGGCCGTTTGATCGAAGCGGCCGGGCTGAAGGGTTTCCAGATCGGCCAGGTGCAGGTGTCGCCTGTGCACGCCAATTTTTTCGTCAACCTGGGCGGCGCGACCGCCGCCGACTATTACCGGCTCATCCAGCATGTGCGCGAAGCGGTCTACCAGCACAGCGGCGTGCTGCTGGAGATGGAGATCGAACTCGTAGGAGAATGGTATGAAAGCTGACAGTCACGTTGGCGCGCCGCCGCAAGGTGTGGGATAATGCGGGAAAACTGCGGTCATCCGGAGATGCGGAAGAGACCATGACGTCACGTGTGCGCGAGCGGCGGCGGGCGACAGTGCGCGCGCCGGGAATCTTGCGCGGGGCGGTCTCCGCCCCGACGGTCGAACGCCCCCCGGTGCAGCATGGCGTGCGCAGCCGCGGGGTGGGCGGCGCGCGGATCATCAGCGGGTTGATCGTCGTCAGCCTGACCGTCATCTTGTTTCTCTTCTTCAATCTGGACGTTTTTTATGTGCGGAGCATCGCGGTTGGCGGGCTGCGCTACACGTCAAAAGAGGAGCTGTTTGCGCTGACGGGCATCGCCAACATGCACGTTTTCTGGCTCGACCCGCAAGCAATCCGCCAGGCGGTGCTGCGGTCGCCGACGATTGCGGACGCGCGGGTGCAGGTGGGCTGGCCGCCGAACATGGTGCAGATCATCGTGGAGGAACGCCAGCCAGCGCTGGTATGGGAACAGGCGGGCGTGGCGGCCTGGGTGGACGTCCAGGGCCGGGTGATGCGCCAGCGCGAAGACCGCCCGGATCTGCTGCGCGTGGTGGTGGATGGCTCGGTCGAGGGGCCGGTCGGGCCGAATGTCGCCATCCCCCAAGATGCGGTGGCGGGCGCGCTGCAGCTGAAGGCGATGTACCCGAATATTGAAGTTTTGCGCTATAACCCGTATAAAGGGCTGGGTTATCAGGATGGGCGCGGCTGGGCCGTCTGGTTCGGGACCGGCACCGATATGCCGAACAAGATTCTGGTCTACAATGCGCTGGTAGATAACCTGTTGGCGCGGGGCATTCAGCCGGGCGAAATCAACGTAGTGGATCCTAATGCGCCGTTCTATTCCGTGCTGTGGGGGCGTTGAACGACGGTATGCGTGATCTGGCCGTTGCGTTGGATGTGGGCACTCGGAAGATCTGCACCATTGTGGCGGAGGTGCGACCGGACGATATCTTCGTCGTCGGTGTGGGGATTGAGCCGAGCGCAGGCATGAGAAAAGGCGTCGTCAGCGATATGGCGCAGCTCACGGCGGCGATCTCGGCTTCCGTGCACAAAGCTGAAAAGAGCAGCGGTTTCGACATCGCCCGCGCCTTCGTGAGCGTTGCGGGCAGCCACATCGCGTCGGTGAACAGCCGCGGCGTCGTCGGCATCACCGGCCAGCGCGGCGTCAATCTGGATGACTTGGAGCGCGCGCTGGAAGCGGCGCGGGCGATTGCGATCCCCCATAACCGGGAAGTGCTGCACATCGTGCCGCGCAGCTATTCGCTCGATGGTCAGGAGCGAGTGCGCAGCCCGTTGGGCATGCACGGCTTCCGGTTGGAAGTTGAGGCGCATATCATCACCGCGTCTTCGACCAACATCGCCAATCTGGAGCAGTCGGTGGAGGGGGCGGGCGTCTCGGTAGACCGCTTCATCCTGAACCCGCTGGCTTCTGGCGAGGCGGTGCTGACCGAGCAAGAGCGCGAGATGGGGGTGGTCGTGATTGACATCGGCGGCGGCACGACCGACCTGGCGATCTACATCGAGGGCACGGTGTGGCACACATCGGTCATCCCGGTGGGCGGGGACTTGATCACCAATGACATCACCCATTGGATGCGCGTCCCCTTTGACGTGGCCGAGGCGGTGAAGATACACTACGGCCACGCCCTGCAGCGGGCGGTCGACCCGCTGGAAAAGTTCCTGGTCGAGCCGTTCGGCGAGGGGATGCCGATCGAGGTGCAGCGCAGCGCCCTGGCCGAGATCATCGAACTGCGCGTGTCGGAGCTGTTTGATCTGGTGCGCAAGGAGATCAAGCGTTCTGGGTATGATGGGTTGCTGCGCGCCGGGGCGGTCATCACAGGCGGCTCATCGCAGCTTGAGGGGCTGCGCGAGGTGGCGGCGCGGGAGTTGAACTTCCCGGTGCGGTTGGCCAGGCCGGAGCGGCTGACGGGCATGGCCGATGCGCTGCGCAGCCCAGCTTTCAGCACCAGCGTCGGCCTGCTTCGATTGGGCTTGCAGATGGATGTGGCGGCGCGGACGACCGCCGGGACCGGCGCGGCGCTGCCCGCGCTCAAGATCGGCAGCATTCTGGGGGGATTATTCCGCCGGCTGCTTCCAGCGGATCAGGACAGATAGGCGATTTGCGCCGGCTCTGCCCCTGCGTACAATGGAAGCATGACGACGGTTTACGCAAGCACTGCTTATGAATTCGCTCACAAGATGAGGAAGGCCAGGGGATGATGGATGAGTTGACGCCTGGGGAAAGCTTTGCCCAGATCAAAGTGATCGGCGTGGGGGGGGGCGGCGGCAACGCCGTCAACCGGATGATTAACGAGGGGCTGGGAGGCGTTGAGTTCATCTCAGTCAACACCGATAACCAGGCGCTGATGATGTCCAAAGCCAAGACGCGGGTGCGGATTGGCGACAAACTGACGCGCGGCCTAGGAGCGGGGGGCAACCCCGAAATCGGCCGGAAAGCGGCCGAGGAAAGCTCCGATGAGCTGTACGAAGTCATTCGCGGCGCCGATATGGTCTTCATCGCCAGCGGCATGGGCGGCGGAACCGGCACAGGGGCGTCGCCGGTGATCGCCCAGATCGCCAAAGAGCTGGGCGCGTTGACCATCGGCGTGGTCACCCGGCCGTTCAGCTTCGAGGGCGCGCGGCGCGCCCAGGCGGCGGAAGCCGGCATCGAGGCGCTCAAGAGCCAAGTTGACACGCTGATCGTGATCCCCAATGACCGGCTGCTGCAAATTGCGGATAAGCGCGCCAGCTTGCAGCAGGCGTTCTCGCTGGCGGACGATGTGCTGCGGCAGGGCATCCAGGGCATCTCAGAGCTGATCACCGTGCCGGCGCTGATCAACCTCGATTTCGCCGATGTGCGGACGATCATGTCGGAAGGCGGCGCGGCGCTGATGGCGGTCGGGCGGGCGTCCGGCGATGACCGCGCTCGGCGGGCGGCGGAGGACGCGATCAGCAGCGGCCTGCTCGATGTCACCATCGACGGCGCGCGCGGCATCTTGTTCAACATCACCGGCGGGCCGAGTTTGAGCCTGTTCGAAGTCAACGAGGCCGCCGCCATCATCAAGGAGAGCGCGCATCCGGAAGTCAACCTGATCTTCGGCGCGCAAATCGATGAGAACATGGGCGATGAGATCCGGATCACGGTCATCGCCACCGGCTTCGAAACCAGCCGCGCGGCCCGCAAAGTGGAAGCGGTGCGCCCGCAGATGGCGCAGCGGCCGCAGCCGATGCAGCGCCCAGCCGTGCCCGTCCAGCCGCCGCAAGAGCAGCCGCCGGCAGCGCCGCAGCCGCCGCAGTATTACCCGCCGCGCCCGGCAGCGCCGGTGCCGCCGCCGGAAGAGCCGTCGGCGCGCGTCTATGAAGACGAGGATATTGACATCCCCACCTTCCTGCGCAAGCGCAAATAGGGCGCTGACCGACGGCAGCCCACGCGCTGCCGAAGCCTGTTCAAATGCATGACTGCTCAAGGGACGCGGGCTGCCACGGCCTTGTGTTTGCGGCTGCGGAACAGATCAATCCCGACCGCCGCCAGCGTCGCCAGCGACAGCAGCGCCCCGACAGTCAGCCCCGGCGGCTCGTAGGTCAGGGTGTAGGTGTGCAGCCCCGTCCGGACGGGGATGGCGATCAGCCCCTGGCGTTCGTTCGGCGTCTGGTCGATCTCGGCAGTGAGGATGTCCGCCGGCGTCGCGTCGATTACCGCGCGCCAGCCGGGGAAGTGCGCCTCCTGCACGATCAGGTAATACGGCTCGTCAACTGGCGGCAGTTCGGCGCGGATGGCGATGACGTCCTGCTGATGGCGCACAGCCTGGACGGGCAGTGTGTCTTCCCGGCCCAGCGCGCCGGGGGCGGCGGCCAGCGCGCGCTGGCTGACCAAAAACGCGTAGGGCAGCGCCTGCGGCAGCTCATACAGGATGGCCGCGGGCTGGACTTCCTGCTCCAGATCGCATGGGTCGATCGGCACTAGCATCTCGCCCAGGATCGAGCACTCGCGCCGCTGGTAGCTATTCTGCTGGGCGAAATCTTGCGCCAGCCTCCGCGCCGCCCCGCCGAACGTATTGGCGGCGATAGCCCAGCGGGGCAGCAGGCGCAGCCCGCCAGCTTCGGGCCGGATGATCCCCGGCGGCGCGCCAGGCCGCCACCCCTCAGACAGTCCCCAACTGCGGATGCGAGCCTCATAACCGGCGAAGGCCAGCGGCGTCATCGGCTCGTTGATCGATGGGAAAGGATCGGCGTCCAGGGCGCGGGCGGCGGCATACAAGGGGCGAAAGTCGGGGAGCGCGCGTTTGAACATGAAAACCGGGCCGTTGACCAGCATGACATCCAGCAGCGCCGCGCCCGCGATGGCCAGCAGCGCCCACCGACCTAGCCGCCCCGGCAGCGCCGGCCAGCTCGCCCGCCGCGCCGCCAGCAGCAGAGTGTCCAGCCCGACGGCGGCCAGCCCCAACGCCGGCAGCAGGGACGCGGCCTCAGCCGCGCTGGCGAGGCGCGCGCCGTCCAACTGGTTGAGCGCGGCATAGCTGCCCAGCGCCAGCCGGGTTGGGCGGTCAGCGGCGCTGTAGGCCACCCATGCTCCCCATACGATCACGGCGGCCAGCAGCGCGCGCATCAGCCGCGCCCGCTCGTCGGCGGGGCTGGCGGTGCGCCTCCACAGCGCGTCGAACGCGATGCCGGCCAGCAGGATCCACCACAGCGCCGCAATGCTGTGGGCGCGGCCGACGAAGCGGAACTGCGCCAGCAGCGGGATGCGCGCGTACAGTTCCTGCACGATCGGCGTTTGGCCAGCGCCCCAAGCCATCATCGCCAGCGCCAGGAACAGCGCCAGCCCGGGGGCCATACCATAGGGGGAGAAGCGGTGGAAGCTGAAACCGCGCCACATCCCCACGACCAGCGCCAGCGCGACCAGCAGGAAAACGGCCGGGCCGATGTAGGCGTAGTCCACGACGGTGAACAGGCCGAGTTCGGGCGTCTCCAGCGTTTTCCAGACTTCGTAGGGCAGCACGAGGTTGGCGGCGGCCTGGCCCAAGCTGTGGCGCGTCTGTAGGAGCGGGTCGCCACTGTGCACGATGTAGTCGCGCACCACCCACACCGGCAGGAACTGGACGGCTGACAGGCCGAAGGCGAAAGCTGCGCCTAACCCCACGCGCCGCAGTCGGTCGCCGCGCCAGCGCCAGCCGCCCGGCGCGCGCTCGACCAGGTGCGCCGCGGCCACGACGGCGCAGCAGACCAGCGTGTGCAAGCTGTAGTAGATGTTGCCGGAGAAGAACAGTAGGGCGAAGGCGGCGGCCATCAGCGTCGGCGCGCGGCGGTCGCGGCTTTGCAGCGTCCACCACAGCCCGGCCAGCACCAGCGGCGGCCAAGCCAGGCTCAAGCCGAGTTGAAAATGCCCGGAATAGAACTCGACGGCGAATTTGGCGATGAGGCCGCCGCTCATCAGGTACAGCCCGCCGCACAGCACGCGCGCCGCCGCGCCCAGACCGACCGCGCGCGCCAGCGCCCACATGCTGAAGCCGGCGATGAGCAGCGCCAGCAGCGCCGCCAGTTTGCTGCCCTGCGGGCCGCCCAGCAGCAGCACCGGCAGGCTGTAGAACGGGTTGAACAGGTAGCTGAAGGGGTCGTTGAACACCGGCTGACCGACGCCTATGAAGGGATTCCAGGCGGGGATGCGCCCCTCCTGGCGCAGCGTGATGTGCGCCGGCAGCAGCACCCCGGCCAGCCGCTCGAATTCCAGCGAGGCGGGGCGGATATCCGGATCGAGCCATGCTTGGGCACGTTCACTCAAGTTCAGTCCGTCCGCCGTCGGAGCGGGTCCCAGCATTTCGAATTGGGCGATGTACAGCATCCATATCAGGATCAGCGCCGCCCATTCCCGTGCCGGTGATCGCCGCAGGGCGCGTAGCATCCGGTTGGCTGGTCGCAAAATGCTTGTCACTTGAGCTTCCTGAACGATGATCTCAAGCCTAGATTATAGGTCAGTTGACGCGCGCGCGCTGTCTGTGGGATATGTGGTTTATGTGGGAAAAATGTTACAGTCACAGACGATTTTCTAACCATTCCCAACCGATCATTCAGTGGACAAAGGCGGCTGTGGCATGATACAGTACCCATGATGCAGACATGAAAATCAACTTAAAAATGTTAAGTCTAACCCTCATTAAATTTAATGAGGGGAGGTGTGGTCTTCTTTTTTGGCTACTGCCAAAGAACATATGTTTGGGTCAATTCCGTTCGGAAGGATGAGCAAGATGGTTCGATCTGATGCGCCATCGCGCAATGCCCTGCACGAGCTGGGGTACAAGATTTTCCTAGACCGGTATGCCCAGAAAGACATGACGCGCGCCACGCTGGCCGTCGGCGATACGGTGATCGTGGTGGTGGACCCCAAGACGGGACAGCGAGAGATCGGCACGGTCAAAGCGCTGCGGCTGCCGCGCGTGCAGGTTGAGCTGCTGGACGGCGAGGTCGTCGAGCGCGATGTCGAGCATGTTGATAAACCGCTGGAGACCGACCCCAGCCAGATGATGGATCGGGTGGCGGCAGGCATCGCCGCGGTCGAGGCGACGCCAGAGCTGCGCGCCCTGTGGACGGAGCGCTTCCGGTGGCTGCTAGATGACTGGAAGTTCGTCCCCGGCGGGCGCATCCTGGCGGCGGCGGGCACAGATCAGGAGCTGACGTTCTACAACTGCTATGTCATCCCCAGCCCGCGCGATTCGCGCAGCGGGATCATCGAGACGCTGCGCCAGATGACCGAGATCATGTCGCGGGGCGGCGGCGTGGGCATCAATATCTCCAGCTTGCGCCCGCGCCATGCGTATGTGAAGGGCGTGAACGGGCGCTCCAGCGGCGCGGTGTCCTGGGGGGCGCTGTACAGCTTCGTCACCGGCCTGATCGAGCAGGGCGGCTGCTTCAGCCCGACGACGCGCATTCTCACCGAGAAGGGCCTGATACCCGCGCAGGAATTGGCTGAGCGCCTGGAGCAGGGCGAGACGTTCTACGCCCAGACGCATAAAGGCCTGCGCCGAATCACCGCGCGCTTCCGCAATGGGGTGAAGCCGCTGTTTGAGGTGAGGACGAAACGCGGCTACCGGGTTCAGGTGACCGAAGATCACAAGATCGCGGTCTTGATGGACGGCCAAGTGACCACGATGGCGCTCAGGTATCTGCGCCCAGGCGACGAAATCCTGCTCATGTTGGGCGAGGGGGTGCAGGGCGAATATCAACGTCTGCGGCCGGTGCGCTATCACCGTTCGGTGATGAGCGCCGCGCTCAACACCGCGGTGCGCCTGCCCGAAGTGCTGGATGAGAAGCTGGCCTATCTCATCGGCTACCTGTACGGCGACGGCTACATTCACACGGGGAAGAAGGTCAACTGGCGCGCGCCGAAGGCCTTCAAGCTGGCGACGGCCGATGATTACCCTGAAATCCGTGAGCGCCTGATGACCACGATTGAGCAGGTGTTCGGCGTCAGACCGACCCTGGTGGAAGGCGACGGCGCCTGCAAGACGATCGCCGTGCATTCTCGGTTGATCATCGAATGGCTGAATGAGAACGGCCTGCTCAAGCCCAAGGCCGGCTCGGTGCGCGTGCCGGAGGTCATCTTCCGCTCGCCGTCTACGGTGGTCGGGGCGTTCATCGCCGGCTATTTCGATGCGGATGGCATCGACCGCGGCGAAAAGGGAGGCTATGGCATTGACAGCGTCAGCTACGCCATGCTCCAAGACGTGCAAACGCTGCTGAGCGCCAATGGGATCGTCACGCACATTCACAGCCAGGATCGCAGCGGTTCTGGCTGGCGTACGCTTCATCGCCTGGTCGTGACGGGCGCGCAGTTCCGCCAGCGCTTCGCCGCTTTTGCGCCGGCCGAGAAGCTCAAATCCGGCGGCCAGAAGCGGGACATGCTCAATACCTATCCGGCGTCGGTCTGGTCAGCGTTGGGCGCCCGGACGAAATATCGCCAGCGCATCGACGACGGCGTCTCGCAGCGCGTATCTTACAACCAGCTCACCGCCATTCGTGAGCGGCTGCTGGAGGATGACCAGGTCGAGACGGCGGCGCAGATGGATGACCTCATGCGCGTCATGCCGGACACGATCGCCAGCATCGCGCCGCTGGACGCCGCCGAGACCTTCGATTTCGAGGTCGAGGACGTCCACCTGTTGAGCGGCGACGGCATCTACACCAGCAATTCGCGCCGCGGCGCGTTGATGCTCATCCTCAACGACTGGCATCCGGATGTGTTCGACTTCATCAACAGCAAGCGCCGCATGGGCCAGATCACCAACGCCAACATCAGCGTCGGCGTCTCGGACCGGTTTATGGAGGCCGTCAAGGCGGACGGCGACTGGGAGTTGATGTTCCCCGACACCAGCTATCCGGATTATGACGATGTGTGGGACGGCGATCTGGACAAGTGGATGGCCGATGGCCGGCGGGTGATTCACTACCGCACGGTCAAGGCGCGGCAGGTGTGGGATGCCATCATCGAGAGCGCCTGGGCCAGCGCCGAGCCGGGCGTGTTCTTCCGCGAGCGCTACAACAAGATGTCCAACAGTTGGTACTATGCGCCCATCATCTGCACCAACCCGTGCGTCACGGGCGATACCCGCATCTACACCGACAAGGGGTTGGTCACCGCCCGCGAATTGTTTGAGGATGAAACTGCCTTTGAGGTGACGGTTGACCGCCGCTTCGGCCTGCCCGCCGCGACAGCGCCCTCCAGCCGCGTGTTCATGACCGGCAGGAAGCCGGTTTATCGCCTGCAGACCCAAGAAGGCTACTACGTCCGCGCCACGGCCGATCACCGCTTCATGACGCCGAACGGTTGGGTGGCGCTGAGCGACCTGCGGCCCGGCGATAAGGTTCACGTCCTGAACCGCAAGGGCGGTTTTGGCGTCGAGGGTTCGCTTGAACTGGGGCGGGCGCTGGGCTGGCTGGCATCCGGCCGTGCGGTTGAGCGGGATGCGGTCGCGCTGCCATCCTCCGGCGAGGCGAACCAGGCGCTGGCTTCGGCGTTCGCCGAGCATGTGAACGCGCGGGTCGCGCCGCTCACGGCCACCCAACGCGCCTACGCGGCCGGCGTTGGCCGGGTCGCCACCCTTGATGAAGCGCGCGTCAATTCAGCCCAGTCATTCCAGATCGCCGCTGACTATGGCCTGGCCGACAGCAGGCGCCGGGTGCCTGAGGCGGTTTTCCGGGGATCGGAAGCGATGCAGCGCGGCTTCCTGCAGGCCTTGTTCACGGCAGATGGCAGTTTCCAGGAGGGCGGCAGCATCCGTCTGACGGCGGATGTCGTCGAGCTGCTGGAAGGCGTGCAGCAGCTTCTGGCTAATTTCGGCATTGCCAGCCGGATCTGTCGCAGCCAGGCCGACTGTCGGCAGTTGCCCGATGCCGAACGCAGCCCTCAGGAGGATTGGCGCCAGGCGCAGCATGAACTGGTGATCGGCCAAGCCAACCTGGCCGCCTTTGCCGATGAAATCGGATTCCTGGCGGACTATAAACAGGCGGCGCTGGCGGATTACGTCGCGCGCGGCGAAGGCGGTTCCCACGGCGAAGATTTCCTGGCGACGGTGGAAGCTGTCACCGAAGACGGCTTTGAGGACGTGTTTGATCTGACCGAGCCGCTGACGCATTCGTTCGTCGCCAACAGCCTCGTGGTTCACAACTGCGGCGAGCAGGGTCTGCCGGCGTTCGGGGTCTGCAACCTGGGCGCGATCAACCTGGCGCGTTTCTACGACGCCGAAAAGCACGATGTGGACTGGGAGACGCTCGACCGGACGGCGCGCTATGCGACCCGTTTCTTGGACAACGTGATCGACAGCACGCTGTACTTCTTCGAGGAAAACCGCAAGCAGCAGTTGAGCGAACGGCGCGTCGGCTTGAACAACATGGGGCTGGCGGAGCTGATGATCCGCCTCGGCATTCGCTACGGCAGCGAGGAGTCGGTGCAGTTCATCGATAAGCTGTACGGCTTTCTGGCGCGCGCCATCTACGAGACCTCGATCGAGCTGGCGCGCGAAAAGGGGCCGTTCCCCAAATTCGACGCCGAGAAGTTCCTGAACAGCGGCTTCATGCGGACGATGCCGGAAGATATCCGGGAGAAGGTGCGGCAGTACGGCATCCGCAACGTTACGCTGACGACGCAGGCCCCGACGGGGACCACCGGCACGATGGTCAACACCTCCACTGGCATCGAACCGTTCTTCTCGTGGGTGTACTACCGTAAGAGCCGCTTGGGCTTGCATGAAGAACAAGTGCCGCTGGTCAAAGAGTGGTTTGAGGCGCATCCGGGCGCGACCCAACTGCCCGATTACTTCGTGACGGCCATGGATCTATCGCCTGAGGAGCACGTGCGGGTGCAGGCGGCCATCCAGCGTTGGGTCGATTCGAGCATCTCCAAAACCTGTAATGTGCCTCGCCACTACACGGTGGAGCAGGTGCGCGCGCTCTACGAGTACATGTACGAGCTGGGCTGCAAAGGCGGCACGATCTACCGCGATGGCAGCCGCGACGAGCAGGTGCTGATGTTGAAGACGGACGCGCCCGCCGAAAGCAAGGACGCGGGCGCGAAGACCAGCGCCAACGGCGATCTGACCGCCAGCCAGTCGGTGGAGCAGGTGGCGACGCCGCACCGAGTGTACCCGCGGCCCAAACGGTTGGCCGGGGTCACGGTCAGCCGCAAGACGCCGTTCGGAACCGCCTACATCACCATGAACAGCGACGAGCACGGCAACCCGTTCGAGGTGTTCATCACAGTGGGCAAGGCGGGCAGCGACCTGCAGGCCGACGCGGAAGGTTTGGGGCGGATGCTGTCATTGCAGCTGCGCACGACAGCGCCCCAGAACCGCATGGAGATGCTCAAACTGATCATCGATCAGCTTCAAGGCATCGGCGGCACGCGCTCGGTCGGCATGGGGGCGTCGCGGGTCACGTCGCTGCCGGATGCCGTGGCCGGCGCGCTGCTGGAGCAGTACTTCCCCCAGAATCAGGCGCAGCAGTTGGGGCTGCCGCTGGGCAATGGGCAGACACACGCTTCGCCATCGCCAGCCCTGGATGCTGGGCCGATCTCCGGCGCTGACATGTGCCCCGCGTGCGGCACGGTGTCGTTGGTGCGGGTGGAGGGCTGCCGCAAATGCCTGACCTGCGGCTACAGCGAGTGCTGAGGCGGCGGGCGCTGTCTGAGCGGCGGCATCGCCGCGATAAGCGATCGGAGGCAGCGGGATGAAAAACCCGCTGCCTTTTGATTAAGGTTGGCTATCTTGCGCCCGGCCGCTCGGAGCTGTCCAGAAATATCACAAATATCACATCCACGCTGCGTCGGGCGCACACCGCCAATACGCCCCGACGATCTTTTCGTTGATGCGGATGTGTTTGCCCTTGCGCCAGCCGGCGCTACCCTCGCACTGGCTGCGCCGTTATAATACCGTCGCTCAGCTTGAGGCTGGAGATAGACAGCGTACTGCGGAAAAGGATCGGTCAGCATGTTGGGTGATGATGGCTTGATGGGGAGTGAGAGCAGTTATTGGTTAGAGCCGGACTTCCTGCTGGCTGACCTGGTGTCCGGCCTGGTGAACCGCGGCGGGATGCACCTAGGCATCACCCTGTTCCTGCACGGCCTGGTCATCACTGGCACGCTGGTGAGCGAACAGGAATATCTACAATCCTTGAGCCGGCTGTTCAAGCAGCAGGCGCGCAAATCGTTCGCCAATCCCACAGCCGAAGACCTGCGAATGGCTGAGGAGCTTTTCGATTTCACCGGCTTGGTCGAGGACGACGGCCTGGCGAATGAGGCTGAGGGGGAAGAACAGCAGGAATCGACCGAGCCACCCTATCTGCTAGTGCGGCATCTGCATCTCAAAGACCCGATGGTGCTCCAGCCGCAGCCGACCACCAGCTTCGCCGCCAGCCAATTCCCAATCATGCGCATCCGCCTGGGGGCGATTGACGGCTGGATGGTGGGCAAGGTGACGGTAGAGGATGCGCTGGATGATTTCTCGCCCTCGCCGGATGATATCCGGCATTGAACGTGATGAGGCGCTGCCGCCGGCTGCGCTGGGTGCGGATCGCGCTGGCGGCATGGACGATCGCGCTGGCGGCGCTGGCGATCGTCATCCTGGGGTATGGCCAGCAGGATCGGGCGCAGCCGGCGGATGTGATCATCGTGCTGGGGGCGGGGCTGCCGCCGGATAACCAGCCCGGCCCGGCGCTCGTCCGGCGGGCGACACACGCCGCCAACCTGTGGCGGCAGGGGATGGCCGCCGTGATTCTGTGCACCGGCGGGCTGCCGGGCCGGGCGACGCGCACCGAGGCCGACGCCTGCGCCGAAATCCTGCGCGGCCAGGGCGTGCCGGAAGCGGCCATCGTACAGGAAGATCAGAGCCGCAGCACCGAAGAAAACGCCCTAGAGGCGCGGGAGGTCATGCGGCAGAACGGCTGGCAGACGGCCGTCCTGGTCACCGATACGTTTCATCTGTTCCGCGCGAACTGGATCTTCGAAAGCCGTGGGCTGCGCGTCTACCCCAGCCCGGCGCGGGAGATGTCGCCCGGCATCCTGGAATTGAGCATCGCCGTCCTGCGAGAACTGGCGGCGCTGCACTGGCAGGTCTTCAAAGATTTCTTCGGCCTGTCCATCACCCACATCCGGTTCTTCTGAGCCGCCCACGGCAGCGTAAGGCGCCCGTCAGGCGAGCGCTGATCAAGCGGTTTTCGCCAGACTGCCGCCTGCTCTATAATGAGTGTAACCAGAACTACGCCACAGGCGGTTTGCTACGTTCAAGGAGGACGTGGAATATGCGTCGTTTGATGCTCATTGCGCTGACGCTGCTGCTCAGCGCGTCGGGTTTGGCTGCCCAGGATGCGGCGCAGCCCACGGGGCTGCCGCTGCAATTGGTCGATACGATGCCTTTTGTCGGCCAAGAACTAGGGCTGCAAGAGGCGATCACCCTGTATTTTGACCGGCCAGTGGACTGCGGCACGGCGATCAGCAGCCTGGCGATCACGCCGCCGGTGGCCGGCGAAGTCGTATGTGACGCGGCAGAGCGGTCCCTGAGTTTTAAGCCAGGCGAACTCTACCAGCGTGGGACGGCTTATACGCTTGCGTTGGGAGCGGGGCTGCGCAGCCAGGACGGCGGCGGCCTGCTGGAGCCGCTGACGCTGCAATTTCAGACGGTCGGCTATCTCGGCGTCTCGGATGTGCTGCCGGCTGACGGCTCCAGGGGGATAGAGACGGACGCGGTCATCACCGTCATCTTCAACCGGCCAGTCGTGCCGCTGGTGACAGTTGAAGAAGGGGCGTCGCTGCCCTCGCCCATCACCTTGGAGCCGGCTGTGGCGGGGCGGGGCGAGTGGCTCAACACCTCTATCTATCTGTTCCGTCCCCAGCCGGCGCTGGCCGGCGGCACGACCTACACGGTCACAGTGAACGCGGGACTGGAAGCGCTGGACGGCGCGGTGCTGGCTGAGCCAGTCCGGTGGTCGTTCACGACGGTGGAGCCAGCAGTAAGCGAGACCTTTCCGGAGCCTCAGTCTGACTCGGTGAGGCTGGATGCCGCTGTCCAGGTGCGCTTCAATCAGCCGATGGATCGCGCCAGCGTCGAGGCGAACTTCTATCTGCGCCTCCAGGGCGAAACCGCCAGCGTGCCAGGGCGCTTTGAGTGGGCTGAGGATGGGGCGGGTTTCCGGTTTAAGCCTGACGCTAATTTACAGATCGCCTCAGTCTATGAGGCGGGCTTCGACGCGGGCGTGATGTCGGCGGGCGGCGGCGCGCCGCTGACGGGCTTCACGAACTGGCGATTCGCCACCGTGCCGCTGCCGGCCATCATCGGCACAGATCCGGCGGACGGCGCCAGCGATGTCTACCCGTGGGGCAGTTTCACCATCTACTTCGCCTCGCCGATGGATATCAAGACGCTGGCGGATAAAGTCACCATTGAGCCCAAACCCTGGCGCGATCCGGACGCTTACTACAGCAGTTGGGACTACAGCTACTACCTGAACTTCCCGGTGGAGCCGAGCACGACCTATACCATCACCATCGTGCCCGGCATGGCGGATGTCTACGGTAACGTCATCCAGGAACGGCGGGTGGTCACCTACACCACCCGCGCTTACGACCCGGAGATCATCCTGGAGACGCCGGGCGAAGTGGGTTTCTACAACGCCCGCAATGCCGCGACCCAGGTGTTCCTGCGGCATCGCAACCTGAACACCCTGAATCTGGAATTGTATTCGGTCTCGCTGGATGCGTTTTCTCAAGCGCTGGCGCGAAATACTTACAGTCCGACGTACCGGTTCGTCCCAGATGAGGCCGGGCTGCTGCGCCGCTGGCGAATGGACGTGGAAAGCCCGCTCAACCAGCGCCGCTATGAACTGCTCGACCTGGGGCGGATCGCAGCTTCTGCGCCCGAATGCCCCGGCGCGCTCCCCAGCCGGCTGAAGGTGGGCGACACGGCGGTGGTCATCACCGACCCCGACCCAGTGCGCGCGCGCTCAGCGCCGCCGAATGGCGAAGTCTTGGCGCTGCTGTACCGCACCTACCGGCTGCCGGTGGTGGGCGGGCCAGCCTGTGTGGACGGCGTGCTGTGGTGGGAAGTCCGCCTGCGCGATGACCGCCAGGCCTGGGTGGCCGAAGGCGTGGGCGACGAGTACTTCCTCGACCTGCTGCTGCGGAGCGACGAGACGCCCGTCACTGTGCCGAGCGAAGATGGCGGGCCGCTGCCGCCGGGGGTGTACCTGCTGCGCGTAGCGTCGCCGGAGGTGAGCCGTGGCGAGCCCTATTCGCACTTCATGCTGGTCTCAACGGCCAACCTGACGATGAAGTACATGATTGACGGCGTGCTGATCTGGGCCACCGACGCGCAGACCGGCCAGCCCATCGCTGGGGCTCCGATTCAGATCTATGACTCCAGCTACAGGCCGCTCGCCAGCGCCCGCACCGACGCCAACGGCTTGGCGCGTGTGACCATCCCGCGCGTGGACAACCTGTACCAGCCGGTGCTGGCGGTGCTGCGCACCGAGACCGATTTCGGTATGGGGTTCAGCGAGTGGTCGAACGGCATCGAGCCTTACCAGTTCGGCCAGAACTACGATTTCTACCCGGAAACGCACCGCATTTACGTGTATACCGACCGGCCGATCTACCGGCCGGGCCAGCCGGTCTACTTCCGCGGCGTGGTGCGGGCGCGCGACGACGTGACGTACACGCCGCCTGAGTTCGACGCCGTGCCGGTCAGCATTTACGACGCCAATGGCGACATCGTCTTTGAGGACATGCTGCCGCTGTCGCCCTTCGGCACGTTCAGCGGTCAGCTCACGCTGGGCGACGACGTGCCGTTGGGCTATTACCGCATCGAGGCGACCACGGCCGATGATGATATGATGGATTACGGCCGCACCTACGGCTCAGTCGGCTTCGGCGTGGCTGAATTCCGCCTGCCGGAGTTTCAGGTGAACCTGACGCCAGAAGCCAGCGCGGTGGCGCAGGGAGATACGATACGGCTGACGCTCGAAAGCCGCTACTTCTTCGGCGGCGCGGTGTCGAATGCTGAGGTGAACTACAACGTCGTCGCCAACCCCTACAGCTTCGACTTCAAAGGCCCCGGCTATTATGACTTCGCCGACTACGACTACGACGGCGGTCCCAGCGAGTTCTACGGCGGCGGCGGCCAGGAGATCGCCAGCGGCTCCGGCACGACCGACGGCCAGGGCAAGCTCGTGATCGAAATACCGGCGGAGCTGAAAGACTCGACCGAAAGTCAGGTCTTCACAGTGGAGGCGGTGGTCACCGATGAAAGCCAGCAGGTAGTGGCCGGACGCGCCGACGTCGTCGTTCACAAAGGGTTGATCTACGTCGGCGCGCGCCCGCAAACGTATGTCGGCACGGCCGGCCAGGAAGTCAGCTTTGACCTGATCGCCGTGGATTGGGACAGCCAGGGCGTCGCCGGCCAGACGCTCGACCTAGAAGTCGTGGAGCGCCGCTGGTCGAGCGTGCAGGAAGAAGATGAGGCCGGCCGTACCACTTGGACTTGGGAAGTGGAGGAGATCCCGGTCGCGTCCGGGCAGGCCACGACGGGAGCCGACGGCAAAACGACGTTCAGCTTCACACCGCCTAACGGCGGCATCTTCAAACTGAAAGTCTCCAGCCGCGACGCCCGCGGCAACCAGGTGGTCGCCTCGACCACGCTGTGGGTTGCCAGCGAGGAATACGTTAGCTGGCGGCAGCAGAACAGCAACCGCATTGATCTGATCGCCAGCCAGCAAGATTACCGCATCGGGGAGACCGCCGAGATCCTCATCACCTCGCCCTGGCAGGGCACGGCCGAGGCGCTCATCACCGTCGAGCGCGGCGACGTGCTGAAGGCCGAACGGGTGACGCTGGACAGCAATTCTTACGTGTACCGCCTGCCGATCACCGAAGACTTCGCCCCCAACGTATTCGTCAGCGCGATGCTGGTGAAGGGCGTGGATGAGAACAACCCGGTGGCGGCGTTCCGCATGGGCATAGTGCAGCTCGGCGTGGAGACCACGCGCAAGGAGATCACCATCGCCATCACGCCTGACCGCGAACAGGCCGGCCCGCGCGAGACGGTGACCTACACCGTGCGGACGACCGATTACACTGGCCGGCCAGTGCAAGCCGAAGTCGGCGTCGGCTTGACCGATCTGGCGTCGCTGTCCATCGCCGAGCCGAACAGCCCCCCGCTGCTGCGCTTCTTCTACGGCCAGCAGGGGTTGAGCGTGCGCACCACCACGCCGCTGACGATCAACGTCGACCAGCTCACGCAGACGGTGCTGGACACCATCAAGGGCGGCGGCGGCGGCGGCGGCGAGGGCGGCATCTTCGACATCCGCCAGGACTTCGTCGATACGGCCTACTGGAATGCGGCGCTGGTGACCGGCGCTGATGGCCAAGCCACCTTCCAGGTGACGCTGCCCGACAACCTGACCACCTGGCGGCTGGACGCCCGCGCCGTCACCCGCGGCGACGACGGGCTGACGCTGGTGGGCCAGACCACCTTCGATCTCATCAGCACCAAGCCGCTGCTCATCCGCCCAGTGACGCCGCGCTTCCTGGTGGTGGGCGACCAGGTGACGCTGGCGGCCGTCGTCAACAACAACACCGGCCAGGAGATGCCGGTCGAGGTGACGCTTCAGGGCGTGGGGGTGACGCCGGTCGGCAGTTCGACGCAGACCTTCACCATCCCGTCCGGCGGGCGGCAGCGGGTGGAGTGGCCCGTCACCGTCCAGGATGTGCCGAACGTGGATCTGACGTTCTTCGCGAACGGGAACCGCGGCGCTTTCACCGACGCCAGCAAGCCGCCGCTTGGGCGGGGCGACAGCCGGCTGCTGCCGGTCTACAAGTACGAAGCGCCAGAGACGGTCGGCACAGGCGGCGTCCTGCGCGCGGGCGGCTCCCGCACCGAGGCGATCGTCCTGCCCCGCCGGTTCGATGTCACACAGGGCGATCTGACCGTTCGGCTCAATCCGTCGCTGGCGTCCGCCACGCTGGACGGGCTGGACTATCTGCGCAACTACCCGCACCAGTGCATCGAGCAGACCGTCAGCCGCTTCCTGCCGAACATCATGACCTACCGGGCGCTGGAGCGGTTAGGCGTGGCCAATGCCGAGTTGAAAGCTAACTTGGACACGGCCGTCAACTTCGCGCTGCAGCGGCTGTACGCCCAGCAGAAGGCGGATGGCGGTTGGGGCTGGTTCGTGCAGGACCGCAGCAACCCGCTGACCACGGCCTACGCACTGATCGGTCTGACCGAGGCTCGCGACGCCGGTTTCGCCGTCAGCGAGAATGTGATCAACCGGGCGCAGAACTACCTGCGGACGACGTTCGTGACGCCGGCGCCGAGCGTGGACACCTGGCGGCTGAACCGGCAGGCGTTCGTGCTGTACGCGCTGGCGCGGTCGGGCGCGGGCGATGTGGCGCGCACGGCGGCGCTGTTCGACAGCCGCGCGCGGCTGGATTTGTACGCCAAAGCCTTCCTGGCGCTGGCGCTGCACCGTATCAATCCGAATGATACCAGCCGCACCGACGTGCTGGTGTCCGACCTGATCAACCGTGCCAGCTTGAGCGCTACCGGCGCGCACTGGGAGGAGGATGAGCGCGACTGGTGGAACTGGAACACCGACACTCGCACCACCGCCATCATCTTGGACGCGCTGGTGACGCTGCGGCCGCAGAGCGACCTGCTGCCGAACGTGGTGCGCTGGCTGATGGTCGCGCGCACGGCTGACGCCTGGGAGACGACGCAGGAGACGGCCTGGGCGGTGATGGCGCTGACCGACTGGATGGTCACCACCGGCGAGCTTCAGCCGGCCTACGCCTACTCGGCGGCGCTCAACGGCCAGAAGCTGGCTGAAGGTCAGGCGACGCCGGACACCGTGCGCGATGCCCAGGTGCTGAAGGTGCAGGTGGCGCAGCTCCTGGCCGACCAGGCCAACGCGCTGGTCATCGGGCGTACGGATGGGCCGGGCGTGCTGTACTACACGGCCCACCTGCGCGCATTTCTGCCAGTGTCGGCGATCGAGCCGCTGAACCGCGGCCTGATCGTAGAACGGCGCTATGTGATGCCGGGCAAGGATACGCCGGTGACCGAAGCCCGCGTGGGCGACCTGGTGCAGGTGCGGCTGACGGTCATCGCGCCGACGGCGCTGCACTACGTGGTGATCGAAGACCCGATCCCGGCCGGCACGGAGGGCGTCAACCCTGAACTCCAGACCGAACAGCAGATCGGCACACGGCCTGGGCTGGACCTGGACGATCCGCTAAGCCGGGGCTGGGGCTGGTGGTGGTTCAGCAACATCGAGTTCCGCGACGAGAAAGTGGTGCTGTACAGCACCTACCTGCCCGCCGGGACGTATGAGTACGTCTATACCATCCGTGCCGGCCTGCCGGGCGTGTACAACGTCATCCCGCCCACCGGCCAGGAGTTCTACTTCCCGGAGGTGTACGGGCGCGGCGCGGGCAGTACTTTCACTGTGCTGCCGGCGGAGTAGCCGCTGCGAGCGGCCAGTTTGCATCAGGGCGCCAGAGGGGGCGCCCTGTTGCATTTCCGGGGGCGCTCGGATGACTTGGGGGATGCGTTGGCACGCCGGTGAGCAATCCGGCGTCTGCTAGTGGGTGAATGATAGTATGATAGAATGGATCGTTGTTCTCGCTGGGAACGCTGCTGGTCATCATCGGCTATCTGGTCACGCTCAACCTGCTGAATGTGGACGCCTACATCGCTGAGCGCAACATTGCGCGCTACCGTGAAGGCCGCGAGCTGGATGTCGGGTATCTGTACGCGCTGTCAGCGGACGCAACGCCGTTCATGCTGACGCTGTACCGGTCGTCGGCGGACGACCCGGATGTTCACCAGGAGGTAGGGCAGTGGCTGGCGCGCGAGCTGTGGATCCTGGATCGCGAGCGCGCGACTACGGCGACCTCGCCGCTCTCTTGGCATTGGGGGCGCGATACAGCCTGGGCGCAGCTTGACGCGGCCCGGCCAGGGCTGCCGGCGTTCGAAAGGGCATTTAGCGACAGCGACGGAGGCGGGGCGGGGGATCACAATTTGATCGCAGGCGAGGATTGAGGAGAGGTAACCATGCGCTGGATCGTTCGAGGAACGCTGTTGATATTGTGGTGGGTTATGAGTTCGAGCGCCCTGACCGCCGCCCCCGACTCCCGCTTTGAGCGGCTGGCGCGGGGCATCAATTTGCCGTTCTGGTTCTGGTACGCGCCAGAGACATCCGAAACGATTGATGGCCGGTTCAGCGACGACGACTTCGCGCTGATCCGCGATCTGGGGTTCACGTTCGTGCGTGTGCCGATTGATCTAGAGTTCGTCATGGACGCGGGCGCGCTCGACCTGCTGCGCTCCGAAGGGCTGGCGCACCTTGACCGGGGGTTGGATCGCCTGTTGGCGCACGACCTGGCGGTGGTGATTGACGTGCACAGCACTTCGCTGGCGGACTCTGACGCCTCTAACTACTCCGGCAAGCTGGAAGACCCGGCCTTCGTCGAGATCTTCATCGCCTTCTGGCGGGCGTTCGCTGCCCACCTGAGCGTCCGCGACCCGGAGCGCGTGATCCTGGAGCCGATGAACGAGCCGGTGTTCTACGATGATCCTGACGCCTGGCCGCCGATCCAGGCGCGCCTGCTGGCCGCCATTCGCGAGGCAGCGCCTGAGCACACGCTGATCGCCACCGGCGCGCGCTGGTCGGGACTGGATACGCTGACGGCGCTGGAGCCGCTGGACGACCCGAACATCATCTACAACTTCCATTTCTACGAGCCGTTCTACTTCACTCATCAGGGTGCCGGGTGGTCATCTGACGACGTCGAGCCCATGCGCGGTGTGCCGTACCCGTCCAGCCCGGCGGCGGTTGAGCCGGCCGTCGCCCGCCAGCGCGATCCCCAGGTGCAGGCGCTGCTGCGTCAGTATGGCGAGGAGCGTTGGGACGCCGATGACATCGCCCAACGCATCGGCCAGGCGGTCGATTGGGCGGCGCGGCATCGCGTCCGGCTGATGTGCAACGAGTTCGGCGTCTACAGCGTTTACGCGCCGCCGGTTGACCGAGCCCGGTGGATCGAGGATGTGCGGACAGCGCTCGAAGGGTATGGCATCCCCTGGGCGATGTGGGAATATGATGAAGGGTTCGGGCTGGTGCAGCGCGACGGCCAGTCTGTGCGCGTGAACAAAGCAGTGGCCAGGGCGTTGGGGTTGAATCTGCCGGAGTGAGCAAGGACAGGCCGCGGCGGAGGCTGCTGGCGGCAGGCGTTTCGGCCATTACCAGGTGGTCGCCAGGCTGGGGGCGGGGCGCATCGCCGCGCAGACGTTTTGAGCGCAGGTTTAGGTGGCCAGAAACTCCGCCAGGTGCGCGTTCACGGCCTCGGCCTCATCGTGCTGCACCCAGTGGGTGGCGTGGGGGAAGAACACCGCCCGGCCGTCCTCGCACAGATCCAGGCTGGGCTGCACCAGCGACTTGCTGAGGGCGATATCGCGCTCGCCCCACAGGATGAGCGTGGGCGTGACGATGCGCGTTGGCTGGCGCTCGCCGCTCGCCGGGCGCGCCGCGAAGAGCCCGCCGCGGGCGGCGGCGCGATACCAGTTGAGCATGGCGGTCACCGCGCCCGGCTGCGACCACGCCGCTTTGTAACGGGCGAAATCTTCGGCGGTGAAAGTATCAGGGCGGCCGCTGCGCCGCAGCGCCTGTTCCAGTCCCTGGTAGTTCAGGGCGCTCAACGCCATCTCCGGCAGCCAGGGAATCTGAAAATAATAGATGTACCAGCTCTTCAGAAGCTGTTCTAGATTGCCGGAACGATAGGCCTTGGCCATCAGCGTCGGGTAGGGCACGTTGAGGATGACCAGCCGTCGCAGCCGTTCCGGGAACAGCGTAGCGACCCACCATGACACCGCCGCGCCCCAGTCGTGGCCGACCAGGTTGATCTGGTCACAGCCCAGCGCGTCCGCCAGCCCGACCGCATCCCGCGCCAGCTCGCCGATGCGGTAAGCCTGCACATCGCGCGGCTTGTCGCTCAGGTTGTAGCCGCGCTGGTCGGGGGCGATCACCCGGAAGCCGCGCTCGGCCAAAAAGCCGATCTGATGCCGCCAGCCGTACCAGAACTCTGGAAAGCCGTGCAGCAGCAGCACCGGCGCGCCGGCCTCCGGCCCGGCCAGCACAGTGTGCAGCGTCACGCCGTTGGTCTTGATCAACCGGTGTTCCAGATTGTCGAGCGAGAATGCGGCCATGATTGAGCGCCTTTCTGTATACGCGGCGGGCGTTTCCTAATTATATCCCTGATGGCCGTCGGCGGCGCAGCAGTTTGAGGAGCTGCGGCCGCAGCCGGATGTACGCCTGGTACAGCGGCGGCAACGGGGCGTAGTCCCAAGCGCCGATGTGGCGAGTGACGACGCCCCGGAAGCCGCGTTTGAACTCGTACACGCCCCACAGCGGGTCAGATTGGTCGAAGCGGTCAGGCGCGCCCCAGAAGTCGTAGACGGCGTATCCCTGGGCTTTGGCCCAGCGTATCGCCTCCCACTGCAGCAGATAGTTCGGCATCCGCTCGCGGGCTTCATTGGCCGAGGCGCCGTAGAAGTACCAGCATTTGCGCCCGAAGTGGAACAGGATGACGTGGGCGATCGCCCGGCCTTCAAACTCGGCGATCAGGGCGTGCGCCAACCCCGCCCGCAGGAAGTCGCTCCAGGCGCGTTCGTAGTAGGCCGGCGGCCGGATGAGGAAGCCGTCGCGCGCGCTGGTGATGCGGTACAGATCATACAGCGCCGGCAGATCGGCCAGCCCGGCCGCCCGGACGGTGACACCTTTTTTCTCGGCAGCGCGCACCTTGCGGCGGGTGTTCTGGCTCATGGCGGCCAGCAGTTCGTCTTCGCTCCGGCTGAGGTCGAGGCAGATGGTGTTGCGGAACTGCACCTGATCGCCAGAGAAACGCCAGCCGCGGGCGGTCAGCGCCGCCTGCACGGCGTCTCCAACTGGGTTGATGACATCATCCGGCTCGCCGGGGACACCGGTCGCGGCGACGACGTCGGGATCGAGCTTCAGCCACACCGCGCCCTGCCGGCGCGCCAGCGCTTCGAGCTGGCTCAGGACGCCAGCCACCAGCGCCGGGTCGCGGTAGTCCAGCGCCGGGCCTTTGGCGACGTAGAGCGCCTTCAGCGGGCCGACCCGCCGCACGCCGACGGACGCCAGCGCCACCGTCTGCCCGCCGCGCTGGAAGGCCAGCCGCAGCGGTTCCCAGCCGGTAGTGGCGCGCTTGAATTCGCCCCATTCCCAGGTTTGCAGCACGTGGGCATAGGGTAGGGGGCGCAGGGCGTCATTCCAGGCGTCGCGGGTGGGTAGGGTGGTCAGCGTCAGCTCAGCCACGGGATCGCACCTGTAACGCGATTTGATAAGCCGTGTACACAGCCGGGTTGTACACGTAATCCCAAGCGGCGGCGGCGCGCACGATCTGGCCGCCCCAGCCGCGCTTGAAGCCGTAGACGCCCCACAAGCCGTCTGACCGGCGCTCGAACTCGGCCTCTAGCTGCGCTTCATCGGCGTCGGGGATGCCCCACAGGTCATAGATCTGGCAGCCGCGCGCCTTCGCCCACTGGATGGCCGCCCACTGGACGCCGTAGGTCGCCATCAAGTTGCGCTTGAGGTCGGCGGACGCGCCGTAGAAATACCAGGCGGTGCGCCCCAGCGCGAACACCATTACGCCCGCCAGCGGGTCGCCCTCATGTTCGGCCAGGATGAGCGCCGCCTGCTGAGGCGCGAACAGCGCGTAGGCGCGTTCGTAGTAACGCGGTTGGTGGACGCCGAAAGCGTTGCGCGCGCCGGTGGCCTGCATCAGCGCGTTGAAGACGCTGACGTCGCCCGGCGCCGCCACGTAACAGCGGACACCATGTTTCTGGCTCTGGCGGATTTTGCGGCGTGTGCCCTGGTTCATCCGCGCCAGGATCGTCTCGTCGTCAGCGCCGATGTCGAGCAAGATGGTGCGCGGCGGCTGGATAGTCTGCGGCGAGGGGCGGAAGCCCAGGGCGGCGAAATCCGGCGGAAGCTCTGGCGGGATGAAGATGCCGGGTTCCCACTTCAAGAAGGCGGCGCGCCGCCGCCGCGCCGCCTGGTGGATCGCCCGCCACAGCGCCGCGGGGTTGGCGTCCGGGCGCAGATACGGCCCCATCGCCAAATAGGCCATCGTCCCCAGGCGGAACGGCAGACGCCGAAACAGGAGCTGCGCCCCGCCGGCGATGCCGGCCGCATCGCTGAGCACGACGCGCTCAGCCTGCCAGCCGAACTCCCCCTTGAGCGCTCCCCAGCCGGAGAGCTGCAGGACATGGGCGCGAGGTTGGGCGGCGACGAAGGCATCCCATTGGTCATCGGGTGTCGTATTTTGGGGCTGCATAGGCCTTTGTTGTAGAGCATCATCCGGCGAAAAGCAAGGCGCAGCAGGCCGCCGGCGTGTAAAATAGCTTTTGGCAGGCCGCCGGCCGTATGTTACAATGCCCGGCGCTGTGGGGGCGGCGCTTGTAGACCGGCCAAACTGGGCCAGGCGCGCGATCTTTCAGTCCCTCTTGAGGGCGCAGGCCGGGCGCAAAAGTCTTGGCAGATGTGACATGCGGATGATATACTCGTGCCGTTTGTCACAATTATCTGATAACTGAAATGGTTTGAGACCCACCGGGGCGGCGATCATCTGGCCACGCCCGGCGTGCAGGCTAAGGTGTAGGGGAGTGAACCTCCGATGGCGGTATTGAACGAGTGGGCTTTCATCGGCGTTTTCTTCGCGATCGCATGGGTGGTCCCGGTGCTGCCGATCGTCGGCGCGCGGCTGTTCGCGCCGCGCAAACCCAATCCCCTCAAGCAGTCCACTTACGAATGCGGCGTGGAGACGGTGGGCGATACGTGGGTGCAGTTCAAAGTGCAGTACTACATCTATGGGCTGATCTTCCTGGTGTTCGACGTGGAGATCGTCCTGCTGTTCCCCTGGGCGCTGGCCTATAATCAACTGGACTTCTTTGGGTTCATGGCGGGCTTCCTGTTCATTTTCCTGTTGGCGGACGCGCTGATCTACGCCTGGCGCAAGGGCGCGCTGGAATGGGTTTAGGACGCGTGTTCAGAGCAGAACGGAGCGCTGAGGACTGATCTATGGAATCTGTGTGCAGCATCAATAACTTCGTTCAGTGCTTGCTGAACCTGGGCATCGCGCCAGATCTGGCACAGTTCATCAACATCCTGTTGGGTGTGGTGCTGGTGGCGATCGTCCCGCTGGTGACGGTGATCATGCTCATCTACATCGAACGCAAGGTCGCGGCGCGAGTTCAGGATCGCATCGGCCCGAACCGCGTCGGTCCGTATGGCCTGCTCCAGTCGGTGGCCGACGCGGTCAAGCTGCTGACGAAAGAGGACATCACGCCGTTGGGCGCTGACAAGTTCATCTACAACCTGGCCCCGATCATCGCCTTCGCCTCGGTCATTCTGGTCTGGGCGGTCATCCCGTTCACGCCGCTGCACGTGGGCGCCGATCTGAGCATCGGCGTCCTGTATTTCATGGCAGTGTCGTCGATCGGCACAGTCAAGGTGGTGGTGGCCGGTTGGTCGAGCAACAACAAGTACGCGCTGTTGGGCGCGTTTCGCACCATCGCCCAACTGCTGAGCTATGAAGTGCCGCTGGTGCTGGCGCTGCTGATACCGGTGATGCTGGCCGGCACGATGAGCATGCAGGGCATCACCATCGCTCAGCAGGGGATGTGGTTCATCGTCATGGCGCCGGTGGCGGCGGTGATCTTCTTCATCGCCAACTTGGCCGAGGCCGGACGCGCGCCGTTCGACCTGATCGAAGCCGAATCGGAGATCATCGCCGGCTACAATATTGAGTACTCAGGCTTCAAGTTCGGCATGTTCATGGCGGCCGAGTTCATTCACGCCTTCACTATAGCGGTGCTGGCGGCGGTCATCTTCCTGGGGGGCTGGTCAGGGCCGTTCGTCCATGAAGTGCCGGTTTTGGGGTTCATCTACCTGGGCATCAAGACGTTCATCATCTACCTGTTCTCGCTGGTGCTGCGCAGCACTGTGCCCCGCGTGCGCATTGACCAGTTGATGGCCTTCAACTGGAAATTCCTGGTGCCCATCTCGATCATTAACGTGCTGATGACTGCCTTCCTGCTCCAGGTGGTGCGGGCGCTGGGACTGGCTCCCGATCCGGCGCAGGCGACCGATTTCGTGGCGAATTTGCCGCAGGCGGTGATCTTGCTGCTGGGCAACCTGGTGGTGATCGGGATCGTGCTGACGATGATCCGCAACACGGGCCGCCGGCAGCGGCTGGAAGATGAAGCGCGCCACGCCGCCGCGCTGGAACGCGAACTCGAACGAGTGAGCGCCCCCGCCGGGGATTAAATTCGATGATCGGTTCTCAGCGATTGAGGGGCGGGGCGCAATCCCGCCCCTTCCGACGCGACTCCGGGGTAGACTTATGATCGAACTGAATGTGCAGACGATTGCCTTCCTGATTTTCGCCGCCTGTATTCTGGGCGGCGCGCTGGGCGTTGTGACCACGCGCAACCTCATCCACGCGACGCTGTATCTGGTGCTGAGTTTGTTCGGCGCAGCCGGGTTTTTCGTGCTGCTGAGCGCGCCGTTCATGGCGGCGGTGCAGGTGCTGGTCTACATCGGCGCGATTGCCATCCTCATCGTCTTCGCGGTGATGCTCACCCGCAGCATGACCCGTCTGCGCGATATCTATAACCGACAGTGGGTGATGAGCGCCATCGCCGCCGGGCTGCTGTTCGTGCTGCTGATGGTGGGCGTCATCCTGCCGGTGTGGGGCGTGGGCGGCGCACAGGCCGGCCGGGAGGTTTCGGAAGTGGTGGCCAGCACGGCTGAACTGGGCACAGCGCTCGTCAGCCCCAACCAGTTCGTGCTGCCGTTTGAGGTGGCGTCGCTGCTGCTGACGGCGGCGATGATCGGCGCGATTGTCATCGCCCGCGATGACGAATAGGTGGAGTCGAGAGCTATGGTTCCCTTGTGGATGTATCTAGCGGTCGCCGCCGGCCTGTTCTGCATCGGCGCCTACGGGGTGCTGTCGCGGCGGAATGCGGTGGCGGTATTGATGGGCGTCGAGCTGATGTTGAATGCGGTCAACATCAATCTCATCGCCTTTTGGCGGTATGTGTCGCCGCTGAACATGGCGGGACAGGCTTTCACGGCGTTCGTCTTCGTCGTCGCTGCGGCCGAGGCGGCCGTCGGCCTGGCGATCATCATCTCGGTCTACCGCAATCGCCGGTCGGTCATCGTCGAAGACGTTGATCTGCTGAAGTGGTAGCGCAAAGGTCCAAGGCGTATGAACCCGAATGATTTTTTGAGCGACCCTAATTTGCTGCCCTGGTTGATCCCGGTCGGGCCGCTGGTGGCGTTTTTCATCATCATGCTGTTCACCAACCGGGCGCGGCTGGTGCCGGCCACGGATCACAGCTACCACGACCATAATCACCCCGATTACGACGGCATGATCGTGCCCGTCGTCAGTTTCCCCAGCCGCGTCGTCAGCATTGTGGTGGCGATGATCGGCATTGGCCTGGCGTGGATCCTCAGCCTGATCGTGGTGGGGCAGGGGCTGGGGGTTGAGAAGCTGGGCAAGAAGGTGTTCGAGAGCAGCCTGCCCTGGATGGCGACCGGCGTCGGCTCGTTCAGCATGGGGGTGCTGGTTGATCCGCTGACGGTGGTCATGCTGGTCATGGTGCCGCTGGCCTGCGCCATGATCTTCATCTACTCGATCGGCTACATGGCGCACGACGCCCGCCAGTCACGGTTTTTCGCCCTCATCGCCCTGTTCGCCGGGGCGATGCTGACGTTAGTGGTGGCCGACAATCTGCTGCTGCTGTTCGTCGGTTGGGAAGTGATGGGCTTGTGTTCGTATTTGCTCATCGGCTTCTGGTTCGAGAAGCGCAGCGCCTATGAGGCGGCCATCAAGGCGTTCACCACCACCCGCGTAGCCGACGTGATCATGCTGCTGGGCATCGCTTATCTGTACGCTGAGACCGGCACGCTCAGCTTCCGCGAAATCCTGTACAACCATGAAGTGCTGGAGCATCTGGCGACCACGCCGGCCATCATCTTCGGCGGGCTGAGCGCGGCGGGGCTGATCGGCATCTTCCTGATCATCGGCACTATCGGCAAGTCGGCGCAGTTCCCGCTGCACGTCTGGCTGCCGGACGCGATGGAAGGTCCCACGCCGGTCAGCGCCATGATCCATGCGGCGGCCATGGTCTCCGCCGGCATCTACGCCATCGTGCGCATGTACCCGCTGCTGGAGGCCGGCAGCCACCCGCACGAAGGCCAACTGCTGGCGCCGATGATGCTGATGGCCGTGATCGGCGCGTTCACGGCGCTGTTCTCCGCCACCATCGCCGTCGCCCAGAACGACGTCAAGCGGGTGCTGGCCTACTCGACCATCTCGCAGCTTGGGTTCATGATGGCGGCGCTGGGCATCGGCGCGTACATCGCCGCCGCCTTCCACCTGATCACCCACGCATTCTTCAAAGCGCTGCTGTTCATGGCGTCGGGCGCGGTCATCCACGGCATGGAGCATGGCGAAGCGCACGCGAGAGCCCACGCCCACCATGATGATCACCACGCGGCGCACGATGAGCATGAGGCGCACCACGACGCCCATGCCCACGCGCACTTTGACCCACAGGACATGATGAACATGGGCGGGCTGCGCCAGACGATGCCGGTGACTTTCTACACCTTCCTCATCGGCGGCCTGTCGCTGGCCGGCCTGCCGCTGATCACCGCCGGTTTCTGGTCGAAAGATGAAATCCTGGCCGACGCCTGGCTGGGGGCCAGCAAGGGTTTTGGGCCGCACGCGCTGGTCTTCATCCTGCTGGCGGTGGCGGCCTTCCTGACGGCCTTCTACACCATGCGCCAGCTTGGGCTGACCTTCTGGGGCGAGCCGCGCACCGAGGCCGCCCGCCACGCCAATCTGGGGCGCGGCGTGGTCAGCTTCACCATGACGCTGCCGCTCATCATCCTGGCGTTCTTCGCCATCACCGCCGGCTTCGTTGGCGTGCCGCCGGCCTTCCCGGTGCTGGGGCCGATCTTCTCGCCGGAGGTCAACCCGTTCTTCGAGTTCGTCAAGTACACGTTGCTGCCGGAGATCCAACCGGAGAAGCCGCCGTTCAACTGGATCCCGGTGCTGACTTCGTTTGCGGTGGCGCTCGGCGGCATCGCGGTCGGCTATCTGGTGTACTGGCGCAAGCCGCTGCAAGCCGGGCAGGAAGACCCGCTGGTCGGCTTCCTGGGGCCAGTGCATACGGTGCTGAAGCACAAGTACTACTTCGACGAGCTGTACACGGCCGTGTTCATCAACCCGTCGCAGTGGTTGGCGCGGGTCGCCGTATCGCAGTTTCTCGATCGGGGCATCATCGACGGCATCCTGCACTGGATCGCGCGGATCGCCACCTGGATCGGCGACTTCCTGAAGCTGCTCAACACCTGGCTGATTGACGGCGTCGGCGACGGTATCCCCGAACTGGTCGCCCTGTTTGGCGCGTGGTTCCGGCGCATACAGACTGGGCGCGTCCAGCAGTATCTGCTGCTCATCATCATCGCCGCCATCGTGATCGCGCTCGTCTTCGTCGCCTCATCGGGCGTGCTGGTACAGGCCGCCGGCTAGGCGCGGGGGAGAACAGAGGTTATGGCAATCTTCGGCATAGACATCCTGACGTTTCTGGTGATCGCCCCGGCGCTCAGCGCGGTCATCGTGCTGCTGCTGCCCCGCGCCGTGGCGCGCTGGGGGGCGCTGGCGCTGGCCACGATCATCGGCGCGCTGTGCATCGCCGTCTTCTTCAGCTACGACCGGGCGGCGGCTGGCTATCAGATGGTGGTGAACACGCCCTGGTTCCCGCTGATCGGCGCCTCGTGGCACGTGGGGATTGACGGCGTCAGCGCGACGATGGTGCTGCTGACCGGCATCCTGACGCCGCTGGCCATCCTGATCAGCTTTGAGATCGAAGAGCGCATCAACATGCACATGGCGCTGCTGCTGTTCTTCGAGACCGGCCTGCTGGGCGTGTTCGTGGCGCTCGACTTGATGATCTTCTTCCTGTTCTACGAGCTCAGCCTGGTGCCGATGTACTTCATCATTGACCAGTGGGGCGGGCCGAACCGCAAGTACGCCGCCACCAAGTTCATGATCTACTCGATCGGCGGCTCGCTGGGCATGCTGCTGGCCACCCAGTTGATCGGCTGGACGGCCGGGACGTTCGACATCCAGATGCTCACCCAGATCTGGCCGACCTTCACCGGCGAAAACGGCACATTCCTGGGCATTGGCATCGAAGCGGTGAAAGCCTGGGCGTTCATCGGCTTCTTCGTCGCCTTCTGCATCAAAGTGCCGGTGTGGCCGTTCCACACCTGGCTGCCGGACGCCCACGGCGAAGCCCCGACGGCCGGCTCGATGCTGCTGGCCGGCGTCATGCTCAAGCTGGGCGCGTATGGCTTCCTGCGGCTGGTGATCCCCTTCTTTCCCGACGTGTGGATCGCGGATGTCAACATCCTGGGCGTGATCCAGACCAATTGGGCCGGCATCTTCGCCTTCCTGGCGATGCTGGGCATCGTGCTGGGGGCTTTCGCCGCGTTGGGACAGAACGACATCAAGCGGCTGGTGGCCTACAGTTCGGTCAACCACATGGGCTTCGTGGCCATGGGGTTGGCGGTGGCGGCGCTGGCCTACGGCCAGAACTGGCTGGACGCGACCGGCCAACACCTGGAGAGCGCCATCCTGGCGACCAACGGCGCGGTGCTGCAGATGTTCAACCACGGCCTCAGTTCGGCGGCTATGTTCTTGCTCGCCGGCGCGATCTACCACAAAACCCACACCCGCGATCTGCGCGAGTACGGCGGGTTCTGGGTGAAAGCGCCGATCTACGGCACGATCTTCGTGTTCACCAGCATGGCCAGCCTGGGGCTGCCGGGGCTGAACGGGTTCATCAGCGAGTTTTTGGTGGTGCGCGGGTCGTGGCCGGTGTTCACTGGGTTGACGGTCATCGCCATGCTCGGCCTGCTGTTCACCGGCGGCTACATCCTGAAGGGCATCCGCGCCGTGCTGCACGGGCCGTTCAACCTGAAGTGGCGCGATTACCACCTAGAGATCGAGGTGCGCGAGGTGGTGGCGATCGCGCCGCTGCTGGTGCTGATGCTGATCACCGGCGTGGTGCCGAACTGGATCCTGCCGGTCATCAATGATACGGTGCTGCGGATTTTGGGTGGGTAGACCTTCTCTCCCTGGCCCGGTCTGGCCGAGGCGTAGGGCTGCCGGTCGGACGAGGAAGGGCATAAGGAAAACGCTATGACCGAACCATTTATGTTCCCAATCCTGAGCGTCATCATCTTCACGCCCATCGCAGCGGCCGTCATCCTGCTGCTGATCGACAGCGACAAGCGCGACCTGATTCGGGGCATCTCGATCACTGCCGCGGTGATCGTGCTAGTGCTGTCGGGGGCGGTGTACTTCGGCTACAACAACTTGGTCGGCCAGGTGAACACCAACCAAGCCGCGATCGACGCCGCCGGCTTGGCCAACCCGGCCACCCAGATGTTCAAGGATGGGCTGGCGTTCGAAGAGAAAGTGCCCTGGCTGGACAGCTTGGGCATCAGCTACCACCTGGGCGTAGACGGCTTGAACGCGCCGATGGTGCTGCTGACCGGCATGGTGGCGGTGGCCGGCGTGCTGATCTCGTGGCGCATCGAAGACCGCACCCGCGAATTCATGGCGTTCTTCATGCTGCTGGTGGCCGGCGTCTACGGCGTGTTCGTGGCCATTGACATGTTCGTGCTGTTCTTCTTCTACGAACTCGCCATCTTCCCGATGTATCTGCTCATCGCCACCTGGGGATGGGTGAAGCTGCGCGAATACGCGGCGATGAAGCTGACGCTGTACATCCTCATCGGCTCGGTCATCGCCCTGGTCGGCGTGATCGCTATGGTGCTGGTGGCCAGCAATTACTTCACCAACGAGGGCGCAGCCGTATTTGAGGCGGCCAAAGCGTCCGGGCTGCTGGCGGAGAACGCCCGCCCCTTCAGCTTTGATATGACGCAGTTGATGCTGGCGGCGGAGAACGGCGCTTTCGACGTGGCGGGCTACGCCGGCGTCGAGACGCTCACCTTCGCCAAGCTGTGGTTCCCGTTCGTGTTCATCGGCTTCGGTGTGCTGGCGGGCGTGTTCCCGTTCCACAACTGGTCGCCGGATGGCCACGTGGCTGCGCCGACGGCCGTCTCCATGATCCACGCCGGCGTGCTGATGAAGCTGGGCGCGTATGCAGCGCTGCGGGCGGGCGTGCAGCTCATGCCGGAGGGGGCGCAGACGCATCTGCCCTGGATCGTATTCCTGACGCTCATCAATGTAGTTTACGGGGCGTTCATCGCCTTCCGTCAGCGCGATTTCAAGTACGTCATCGGCTTCTCGTCGGTCAGCCATATGGGGCTGGTGAGCATGGGTTGGGCTTCGATGAACATCATCGGCATGACCGGGGCCGGCCTGCAAATGTTCAGCCACGGCGCGATGACGGCGCTGTTCTTCGGCTGCGTCGGCATGGTGTATGACCGGGCGCATACCCGCGACATCCCCAGCCTGGGCGGGTTCGTCAAACGGATGCCCTGGGTCGCGGTGGCTTTCATCATCGGCGGCCTCACCAGCATGGGCATGCCCGGCCTCAGCGGGTTCATCGCCGAGTTCCCGATCTTCGTCGGCATGTGGAACGCCTCGCCCAACGTGGCGCTGCAGATCGGCGGTTTCACGCTGACCAACTACTACTCGATCATCGTGGTGCTGGCGGCGCTGGGCATCGTCATCACTGCCGCTTACGTGCTGCGCGTCACCAGCCAGGTGTTCTTCGGGGAGTTCAACGAGCAGCGTTACAGCGACGTGACCGATATCACCATCACCGACCGCATCATTTTGTTCCTGCTGGGGGCGCCGCTCATCATCCTGGGGGTCTACCCCATCATCATGGCGCCGATGATTGAGGCCGGCCTGCGACCGGTCATCGCCATTCTGGGAGGGGGTGCTTAAGCATGGGCGCTACCGAGTTTGATCTGGCGACGAGCCTGTTGGCGATCCTGCCGGAGATCGCCCTGACTGTCCTTGCCATCCTGGTGCTGGGGCTTGACCTGTATCTGCCGAAGAGCCAGGTGCGCACCGTGGCCTACGTGGCTGGGGTTGGTCTGGGGTTGATCGCCGCGCTGCCGCTGATCGTCTGGCCAGGGTCGCCGGCCACGCCGGAAGGGCTGTACTGGGGCGGCATGATCCGCCATGATGTGCTGTCGCAGATCTTCAAGGTGATGGTGCTGCTGGCGGCGGCGATCACCTGCCTGATGTCGGTGGATGTCAAGGGTGTGGGACATCGAGGCGAGTTTTACCTGATCGTCATCGTCTCGACGCTGGGCATGACGCTGCTGGCCAGCTCGGCCGACCTGATCATGGCCTTCCTGGCGTTGGAGACCACGTCGATCCCCCTGTACCTGCTGGCAGCGTTCAAACGGAGCGATCAAAAATCTGTCGAGAGCGGCGTCAAGTATTTCCTGTTCGGCGCGTTTGCGTCGGCGATCATGCTCTACGGCCTGAGCCTGCTGTACGGTTTCACCGGCCAGACCAACCTGTATCTGATCGCCGCGCAGTTGACGAGCGAAGCGTTCGCCAATAACCCGATCCCGGTGCTGGCAGCGCTGGTGATGATCATCGTCGGCTTCGGCTTCAAGATCAGCGCCGTGCCGTTCCATTTCTGGACGCCGGATGTCTATGAAGGCGCGCCGACGCCGGTGACGGCCTTCCTAAGCGTGGCGAGCAAGGCGGCCAGCTTCGCGCTGCTGGTGCGCTTCTTGGTGGCGGTGTTCCCGCTGTCGCTAGTGATCGGCGACGCATCCATTCATAACTTCTGGGTGCAGTTGATGGCGGCTTCGGCGGTCGTCTCGATGACGCTCGGCAACGTGGTGGCGCTGGCGCAGCGCAACATCAAGCGCCTGCTGGCCTACTCGTCCATCGCCCAGGCCGGCTATACGCTCATCGGCGTGGCGGCGCTTCAGTCCGCCAGCGACGTGGTGCAGGCGCAGGCGGTGGCGTCGGTGGGCTTCTACATGTTCATGTATGTGTTCACCAACCTGCTGTCGTTCGCGGTGGTCATCCTGTTCAGCGAGGCGACCGGCAGCGAGACCATCGCCGACCTGGCTGGGCTGAGCCGGCGCAGCCCTTGGTTGGCGCTGATGATGACGATCGGGCTGCTGTCGCTGGCCGGCGTGCCGCCGACGGCCGGGTTCTTCGGCAAGTTCTTCGTGTTCAACGCCGCCGTGCAGGCCGACCTGACCTGGCTGGCGGTGGTGGGCGTGCTGAACGCGATCATCGGGCTGTACTATTACCTGGTCGTCGTCAAGGTGATGTACGTGGATCGCAGTGAGGACGAAGACAAGCCGATCCCGGTATCGCGCCCATACGCCTGGGTGCTGGCGATCACGTCGATTGTGGTCATCGTGTTGGGCACGATCGGCGCGCAGACCGTGTTTGACTGGGCGGTGCGCAGCGCTGGATCGTTATTCCTGTAATTTTTCGTTTGGCAATCGCCGCGCGCTTGTGATAGAATTCGCCAACGCTGGGGCGGCCGTTTGATGGCCGGGGGCATCCCGCCGCGCGTGCGCAACCTATCCTACGCGGCGACGGCCGGATTGACCGGCTGCGCGACGATCTTGCTGGTCATCGCCGCGCTGCTGATCGGATTGTGGCTGGATGCGCGGTTGGGTGTGCGCGGGCTGTTCACCATCATCCTGCTGCTGGCCAGCGTTCCAGTGAGTTTGTGGGTTATGGTGCGGGTGGCGGTCAAGCTGGTGAGCCGCATCGTCCCCGCAGCGCGAACAGTGTCGCGCCCGGATACGTCGGCAGCAAAGGAGGGATGAACCTTTGATACGTCGTTTGTGGATGTGTTGCAGTAGAGGAGCGCCGCTATGAACGCGACCACACGCGGTTTACTCATCTTCGGCGGCCTGATCGGATTTTTGGTGGTGTGCAGCGTCATCACGTTCGGCGTGCTGCCGAGCGCGGGGTCAGCGGCCACGCTGCCGGTGATCGTCGTCCCCGGCGAGCCTTACAAAGAAGGCTGGCCGAGCGAAAGCTTCATGTGGACGAACACCTTCACCGCCACGCTGTTAGCCAGCATCATCGTCCTGATCCTGATCGCCGTCGGCTGGCGCGTCTCCAAGGGCTGGACGAAAGAAGTGCCCGGCCGGTTCCAATCCTTCCTGGAGCTGATCGGCGATTTCATCTACGGGCAGACGAAGAACTTCGCCGGCGCCAAACCGCTGGCGCGCAACTGGCTGTTCCCGCTGGCCGCCAGCATCTTCCTGTTTCTGCTGGTCGCCAACTGGATGAAGCTGTTCCCCGGCGTTGAAACGGTCGGCGTGCTGCACTGCGCCGGCCACTCCGCGCCGGAAATCGGCATCACTGTCACCACGGGCAACCCGGTGCTGGGCAACCAGCTCTACGTGCCCAGCCCGCTGTTCACTGGTTATCCAGCCACGGAAGAAGATTACCACCACTGCGAAGAGTACAAAGAGGGCAAGATCGCCAAGCCGGACAAAGAGGCGCTGAAGGCGGCAGCCAAGACGCTGCGCGAGGAAGAGCAGGCGCTGATCGCGGCGATGGACGCCCAGGGCGTCACCGGCGCCGAGCGCGACGACCAGATCAACGCGCTGCGCAAAGAGGCCACGGAAGCGCTGTGGCCGCACGCGCCGATCGGCCTGTCAGCCGACGCGCTGGAGCAGGGCGTCGTGCCGTATCTCCAGGTGATCACGCCGTATGTGCGCGGCGCGACTACTGATCTGAACCTGACGATCGGTCTGGCGCTGGTGGCCTTCGTCGCCATTCAGGTTTTCGGCGTCGCCGCCCAAGGGCCGAACTATTTCCAGAAGTTCATCAACCTGCGGGCGCTGGGCAGCCTGGGCAAGAAGCCGCTGGGGGCGATTGACTTCATCGTCGGTTTGCTGGAGATCATCTCGGAACTGGGTAAGATCATCAGCCTGGCCTTCCGTCTTTTCGGCAACATGTTCGCCGGCGGCATCCTGCTGGCGGTGATGTCCTTCCTGATCTCGCTGATCCTGCCGGTGATTTTCCTGGGGCTGGAGGTCATCATCACCAGCATTCAGGCGTTCGTGTTCGCGGTGCTGACCATCGTATTCTCGGCGCAGGCGATGGAAGGCCATCACGGCGACGAAGAGCATCACGAAGAACACGCTTAAGCGTTTCGCTATCCTGAACATCGGGCGGGCGAGCCTGCCCCTCATCGGTCTTTAAGAGGAGTGAGAAAACATGGAATTGGAAATCGGTCTGAAAGCAATCGGCGCGGGTCTGGCGATGGTCGGCGCGTTCGGCCCCGGCATCGGCATCGGTCTGCTGGTGAACGGCGCGATGAACGCCATCGGCCGCAACCCGGATGCCGCCGGCACCATCCAGGCGAACATGATCTTGGGTATCGTGTTCACTGAAGCGATCGCAATCTACGCTCTGGTGGTCGCGCTCATCATCCTGTTCGTGCTGTAATTCTGGCGCCGCTGAGGAGCGAGACGATGTTGAACAAGTCAAGTCTCTGGAGGCTGCTGCTGGTGGCGGCGCTGCTGGCTTCCTTCCTGATCGGCCAGGCGGCGCTGGCGCAGGAGGGCGAAGCGGGCGCGGCTGAAGCGGCGGCCGTCGAAGGGGAAGCGGCCGCCGAGGCGGCGGTCAGCCCGCTGACGCCGCTGGGCATCAACGCCGGCTTTCTGATCGCGCAGATCATCAACTTTCTGCTGATCGCCACGCTGTTGGGTGTGTTTTTGTGGCGGCCGCTGGTGAACCTGCTGGACTCGCGCGCGGCGAAGATTCAAAAAGGGCTGGAAGACGCAGCGGTGGCGGCCAATGCCCGGCGCAACGCTGAGGCTGAGGCGGAGCGCATCTTGGCCAGCTCGCGCGCTGACGTGGCCAAGATCATCGAAGAGGCGCGCAGCCGCGCCGATGAGGTCGCCAAGCAGATCGAAGCGGAGGCGCGCGCGGAAGCCGAGAAGATTCGCGCCGAGGCGCGGGCGGCGGCCACTGCCGAACGCGACCAGCAGTTGGCTGACCTGCGCGGGCAGGTGGCGGCCATCTCGATCGCGGTCGCCCAGCGTCTGATCGGCGAGTCGCTGGACGCCCAGCGTCAGCAGGCGCTGATTGACGACTTCTTCGCCAAAGTGCCGGAAGCCGCGCGGAAGCTCTCCGGCCAGGTCGAAGTGGTCAGCGCTATGCCGCTGAGCGAGGCTGAGCAGCAGAAAGTGAAGCAAGAGATCGGCGCTGACGAGGTGACGTTCTTGGTAGACCCGCGGATTCTGGGCGGCTTGATCGTGCGCGCCGGCGACCGGGTGGTAGACGGCAGCGTCCGTTCGAACCTGGACGAGCTGGCCAGCCGTCTGGCGTAGCGGCGAGCCGCAGGAAGCGAGACAGCGTGCCGGCCTCAGCGCCGGCGCGTTTGTTTCCGGTGCGGCGTATGCAGGGTTGAAGGGTGCTAGACGATGACCAAGATGCTGCGCGATCTGATCGCTGTGCTGCCGGATGTGCGCCGGGTGACCGGGGACGTCCTCATCACAGCGCCGGTGGCCGAGGCGGACGCGGAGGTGCAGCCCGGCGGCGTGTTCGTCGCCCGCCGCGGCCTGTCGTCTGACGGCCATGAGTTCATCTCGCGCGCCATCGAACGCGGCGCGGCGGCCGTGGTGGGCGAGCGCGACCTGGCCGATCTGCCCATCCCGTATGTGCAGGTGGCCAACGCGCAGGAGGCCACCGGCCTGCTGGCGGCGGCCTACCATGATTTCCCCTCGCGCCGCCTGGTGGTCATCGGCGTCACCGGCACCGATGGCAAAACGACCACCAGCACCCTGATCCATCGCGTCTTGCAAGCGGCGACCGCCGGCCGCGCCGGCCTCATCAGCACGCTGAGCGCTGAGCTGGGCGATGTCTCCGCCGATACCGGCCTGCACGTGACCACGCCGGGCGCGCCGCAGGTGCAGGCGTATCTGGCGCGGATGGTCGCCAACGGGCTGACGCACGCGGTGCTGGAGATGACCAGCCACGGCCTGGCGCAGGGGCGGCTGCAAGGGGTAGATGTGGACGTGGCCGTCCTCACCAACATCACCCACGAACATCTGGATTATCACGGCTCGTTCGAGAACTACCGCGCGGCCAAAGGGCGGCTGTTCGCCATGCTGAGCCAGTCGGCGCGCAAGCCCGGCCAGCCTAAACTGGCGGTGGTCAACGCCGACGATCCCAACGCGGATTTCTTCGCCGCTTTCGCCGCCGACCGGGTAGTTCGGTATGGCATCCACGCCGCCGCCGATTTTCGCGCGGTCGCCATTCAGCACCTGCCCGGCGAAACGCGCTTCCGGCTGGAAGCGCAGGGGCTGGAGCTGGTCACGCCGCTGGTCGGGGCGTTCAACGTCTACAATGCGCTGGCGGCAGCGGCGGTCGGCTACAGCCTGCATTTCAACCCGAATAACATCTGGTTGGGGATCGAGTCGGTCAAGGGCGTGCCGGGCCGGATGGAACGCATCTACGAAGGCCAGGCGTTCACGGCCATTGTGGACTTCGCCCACACGCCAAATGCGCTGGATAACGCGCTGACGGCGGCGCGCACGCTGCTCCCGGCCGGCGGCCGGGTGATCGCTGTGTTCGGCAGCGCCGGCCTGCGCGATCGCGAGAAGCGCCGGTTGATGGCCGAAGTCTCAGCCCGTAAGGCCGATTTCACCGTGCTGACGGCCGAAGACCCGCGCACCGAGTCGCTGGATGCCATCCTGGAGGCGATGGCGGCGGGCTGCGCCGCGCAGGGCGGCGTGGAAGGGGAGACGTTCATCCGCGTGCCCGATCGGGGCGAGGCGATCTACCGCGCCTGCCAGATGGCCGGGCCGGGCGACCTGGTGATCGTGTGCGGCAAGGGGCACGAGCAGAGCATGTGCTTTGGCACGATCGAGTATCCCTGGGATGATCGGGCGGCGCTGCGGGCGGCGCTGCGGGGCGCGCCGCTGCGGACGCTGCCGACGGCGTCCGCCTAGCCCGCGGTTGAGACGCGCCTGCCGGGCGACATGTCATCATCGCCCGGCCTGTGGTACAATCCGGGCGAATCGGTGAGATGAACCGCCATGCACGACCTGGGGATCGTCATCGTCAACTGGAATACCCGCGACCTGCTCCGGCGCTGCCTGGAGACGGTGCTGGTCAGCGAAGGCCCATTCACGCATCAGGTGATCGTGGTGGACAACGCTTCCAGCGACGGCAGCGCTGACATGGTGCGCAGCGCCTTCCCGACGGTGGAAGTCATCGCCAGCCCGGTCAACGGCGGCTTCTCTTACGGCAACAACCTCGGTTTGCGGGCGCTCGGCTATCGCGGCGCGGGCGATGTCGCCGAGGACGCTCCGCGGTATGCGCTGCTGCTCAACCCGGATACCGAAGTGCCGCCGGACGCCCTGTGCCGAATGATACAGTTCATGGATGGACGGCCGGATGTGGGCGCGGCTGGGCCAAAGCTGGTGCTGGCCGACGGCAGCCTGGACCTGGCCTGCCGCCGGAGTTTCCCCACGCCGGAAGTTTCTTTTTATCGCTTTTCGGGTCTGTCGCGTTTATTTCCCCGACATCCGCGCTTTGGGCGCTATAATATGACGTTTGTGGATCCAGACCGAGAGATTGAGGTCGACTCGGTGGTCGGCGCCTATATGCAGGTGCGCCGGGCGGCGATCGAACAGGTTGGGCTGCTCGATGAATCGTTCTTCATGTATGGAGAGGATTTAGATTGGGCGTACCGAATCAAGCAGGCGGGATGGAAAATCTATTATCACCCGCAGGTGACGGTCAGGCATGTGAAGCGGGCGGCCAGCCGGCGGAGCAAGAAGGCGCAGTTCGAGTTTCAGCGAGCGATGCTGATTTTCTACCGCAAACACTACCGCGCGCAGACGCCGCTGTGGCTGCACAGTCTGGTGATGGCCGGACTGCTGCTGAAGGGGGGCGCGGCGCTGTGGCCGGAAATACGGCGGCCAATGCCGACCTCCCCCTGAGCCCGCCCGCCAACCCGGCCAACCGCCTTCGCGCGCTGCTCAATCTGGCGCTCATCCTGTTGGATGTAGCGCTGCTGAGCTTGGCGTTCGTGCTGGGCTACGCCGCCCGCGCCTCGCTGCCGCTGTTTGCGGTGCCGGATAAGCTGCCGCCGCTGCTGCAGTACGCCCCGACGCTGGCGCTGCATGTGGGCGTCTGCGTGGTGATGTTCTACTTGTCGCGGTTGTATCACCTGCCGCGGGTCGTCAGCCGCATTGACCAGGCGCGCAAAATCCTGGGCATCGTGACGATCGGCTCGTTGATCGCCAGCGGCATGCAGGAGCTGGTGTTCAAAACCACCATCTTTGAGGTGGATTATCCCCGCGGCATGTTCTTCTACGTCTGGATTTTCAGCGCCCTGCTGGTGATCGGCGGGCGCGAAATCTACCAGATTGCGCGCAACTGGCTGCGCCGGCGCGGGCTGGATCGCGATAACCTGTTGATCGTCGGTATGGGCAAAGTGGCGCGCGATATCGCCCGCCGGATCAAGGATAACCCGTCGTTGGGGTACAACATCGTCGGCGTGGTCGTCAACGGCAAGACGAAGACCCGCGGCAGCCTGATGGGGATCCCCATCATCGGCACATATCAAGATTTGCCGCGGCTGATTGACAGCCAGCGGGTTGAACAGGTGATCATCGCCCTGCCGGATGCTCAGCGGGCGGAGATTGTGGAGCTGGTGACGCTGTGCCAGCGCGGGCGGGTGGACATCAAAATCTACCCGGACCTGTTCGCCTACATGGCCGGCGACCTGAATGTGGACGATCTGGGGGGCACGCCGCTGCTCACCGTGCGCGATATCGCCCTGCGCGGGTGGCGGCTGAGCCTGAAGCGCGGCCTGGACATCTTCGGCGCCTTTTTCGGGATGGTATTCCTGTCCCCGTTCATGCTGCTGACCGCGATCGCCATCCGGCTGGAGTCGCCGGGGCCGGTGTTTTACACCCAGGAACGCATGGGGTTGGACGGCCGGCCGTTTCAGATGATCAAGTTCCGGACGATGCGGGAAGACGCCGAAGCGCAAGGGCCGGGCTGGACGGTCGAGAACGACCCACGGGTGACGCGGTTGGGGCGTATCTTGCGCAAGACCAATTGGGATGAAATCCCGCAGTTGATCAACGTGCTGGTCGGCGAGATGAGCCTGGTTGGGCCGCGTCCGGAGCGGCCGGTTTACGTGCTTCAGTTCCGCGAGCATATCCCGCGTTACATGGAGCGCCACCGCGAGAAGGCCGGCATGACCGGTTGGGCCCAGGTGAATGGGCTGCGCGGCGATACCTCCATCGCTGAGCGCACGGCCTACGATCTGTGGTATGTGGAGAACTGGTCGCTGTGGTTGGATCTCAAGATCATCATCCGCACCATCTGGCAGACGATCACCCGGCGCGATAAGAACGCCTATTGAACATGGATCTGAAAACCCTGGAAGCCGCGATGCACGCTTTCGTCGAGGCGAAAGGCTGGTATCGCCCGGACTCGCCGCACCCCCAGACGCTCAAGAACCTGGCCATTTCGCTGGTGCTGGAGGCTGGGGAAGTGCTGGAACATTTTCAGTGGACGGAGGCCGCGCCCCCGTCCGAAGCGCTGGCGGGCGAGCTGGCGGACGTGCTGCTGTATCTGCTGCAGCTTGCCAGCCTGAGCGGGATCGACCTGGGGCAGGCGGTGCTGGACAAACTTGAGGTCAATCACGGGCGCGAATGGGATAAGTAGCGGTTTCTGGGTTTGGCGGCGTCAGCCGTCAAAGGTGGTGTGGGATGCGGATGTCGCGGTTGTTCAGCCAGACGCTGCGCGAGGCGCCAGCCGAAGCCGAGGTGGCCAGCCATAAGCTGCTGCTGCGGGCGGGTTTCATCCGGCCGCTGGCCGCTGGCATCTTCAGCTATCTGCCGCTGGCCCGGCGGACGCTGACCAAGATCGAGACGATCGTGCGCCAGGAGATGGACGCCATCGGCGGCCAGGAGATCACGATGCCGGTGGTGCAGCCGGCTGACCTGTGGAAGGAGACCGGGCGGTGGCAGGCGATCGGGGCCGAGATGGGACGCTTCCAGGATCGCGGCGGGCGCGATATGGCGCTGGCGATGACCCATGAGGAGGTGGTCGGCGATCTGGTGCGCAAGGAGATCCGCTCGTATCGCCAGCTTCCGGCGCTGCTGTACCACATTCAGACCAAGTGGCGTGATGAGCCGCGCCCCCGCGCCGGCCTGATCCGCGTGCGCGAGTTCACCATGAAGGACAGCTACAGCCTGGACGCCGACTGGGACGGGCTGGATGCTCAGTACCAGGCGCACTACGAGGCGTACTTCAGAATCTTCAGCCGCTGCGGGCTGCCGGTGATGGCGGTGCAGTCTGGCACAGGCATGATGGGCGGACGCGAGGCGCACGAGTTCGTGTACCTGACGCCGGTCGGCGAGGACAGCATCTTGGTGTGTGACGGCTGCGGTTATGCCGCCAACCGTGAGGTGGCGCGCTTCCGCAAGCCGGAGCTGCCGCACGAAGTGCCGCTGCCGCTGGCGAAGGTGGCGACGCCGGGCGCTACGACCATCGAGGCGCTGGCCAGTTTTCTGGAGATCCCGGCGGCCAAAACGGCCAAAGCGGTGTTCATGGTGGCGACGATAGTCGAGGACGGCGCGGATGTCCAGCGGTTTGTGCTGGTGATCGTGCGCGGCGATATGGACTTGAACGAGGCCAAACTCTCCCGCGCCCTGGGGGCAAAAGCGCTGCGGCCGGCGCTGGCGGATGAAATCCTGGCTGTGGGCGCTGTCCCCGGCTATGGCTCGGCCATTGGCGTGCGCGGCGCGCTGGTGGCGGTGGACGATGCGGTGCTGGTGTCGCCGAACCTGGTGTCTGGGGCGAATGAAGCTGGGTATCACCTGCTGAACGTCAACTACGGGCGCGATTACACGGCGCAGATGGTGACGGACCTGGCGGCTGCCCGCGCGGGCGACGCCTGCCCGGACTGCGGCGCGCCGCTGCGGGTGGTGCGCGGCGTAGAGGTCGGCAACATCTTCAAGCTGGGCACGCGCTACAGCGACGCCCTGGGCTGCGTCTATCTCGACCGCGACGGCCGGTCGCGCCCGGTCATCATGGGGTCTTATGGCATCGGCATCGGGCGGCTGCTGGCGTGCATCGCCGAAGCGCACCACGATGAGCATGGCCTGCGCTGGCCGATCAGCGTCGCGCCGTATGCCGTCCATCTGGTCATGCTCAATGACGCCGCGGGCGGTCCGCAGGCCGTGGCCGATCGGCTGTACGCCGAGCTGCAAGCCGGCGGCGTGGAGGCGCTGCTGGATGACCGCGACGACCGGCCGGGTGTGAAGTTCAACGATGCCGACCTGATTGGCCTGCCGCTGCGCGTCACCGTCAGCAAGCGCTCGCTGGAGAACGGCAGCGTCGAATTGAAGCGGCGCGACGGGGCTGAAGTGTGGACGGCGCCGGTCAGCGACGCCGCGGCGGCCGTACAGCGCGCCCTGGCGGCGCTGTGGGCTGAGCACGACGGGCGGGCGGCAGCGCTTCGTGCTGAACATCACAATAGACTTGACTCGACCGTCCCATTATAATGGCGGGCGGTTTTCGTTAGATAACCGGACTTGATGTAAGGATGACGCCATGGCATCGCAGGCGGTGACGCCCCAGAGCCAAGATTTCTCCAAGTGGTACAACGAGATCGTGTATCGCGCTGACCTGGCTGACCAATCGCCGGTACGCGGCTGCCTGATCATCAAGCCGTATGGGTATGAGCTGTGGGAGGCGATCAAGGCCGGCCTGGACCGCCGCTTCAAGGCGACCGGTCACCAGAACGCTTACTTCCCGCTGTTCATCCCGGAGAGCTTCCTCAAGCGCGAGGCCGAGCACGTCGAGGGTTTCAGCCCAGAACTGGCGGTCGTCACCATCGCCGGCGGCAAGCCGCTGGAGGAGCCGCTGGTGGTGCGCCCGACTTCCGAGACGATCATCATGGAGTCGTTCAAGAACTGGATCCAGTCGTACCGCGATCTGCCGCTGCTCATCAACCAGTGGGCGAACGTGGTGCGCTGGGAGCTGCGCACCCGGCCTTTCCTGCGGACGACCGAGTTTTTGTGGCAGGAGGGGCACACCGCCCACGCCACCTATGAGGACGCCGAGCGCGAGACGCGGCAGATGCTGGATGTCTACGCCGACTTCGCCATCAACGACGCGGCCATCCCGGTGGTGCAGGGGCGCAAGAGCGACCGCGAAAAGTTCGCCGGCGCGCTGCACACCTACACCATCGAGGCCATGATGCGCGACAAAAAAGCGCTCCAGTCCGGGACCAGTCACAATCTAGGCCAGAACTTCGCCCGCGCTTTCGGCATCCAGTTCCTGGACGAGAACAACCAGCTCCAGTACTGCTGGACGACGTCATGGGGCGTCAGCACCCGCATGGTCGGCGCGGTCGTGATGACGCACGGCGATGACAAAGGGCTGCGGCTGCCGCCGAAACTAGCGCCCTACCAGGTGGTGATCGTGCCCATCTTCAAAGCGGACGATGAACGGCCAGCGGTGATCGCCGCCGCCGAGCGGCTGCGGGCGGAACTAAGCGACGCCGGCATTCGCGTCCACAGCGATCTGCGCGAGGGGCAGTCGCCGGGGTTCAAGTTCAACGACTGGGAGATGCGCGGCGTGCCGGTGCGGTTGGAGATTGGACCCAAAGATCTGGAAAAAGGGACGGTGGCGCTGGCGCGGCGCGACCAGCCGGGCAAAGAGGGCAAGCAGTTCGTCAGCCAGGCGGGCATCGTCGAACAGGTGAGGCGGCTGCTGGATGAGGTGCAGGCCAGCCTGCTGCGCCAGGCGACCGAGTTCCGCGACGCCAATACGCATGATGTTGCCACCTATGATCAACTGCGTCAGGTGATCGAAGCGGGCGGCTGGGCGCGCGGCTGGTGGGCTGGGTCTGGCGATGATGAGGCGCGCGTCAAGGACGAGACGGGCGCGACCATTCGCTGCTTCCCCTTCGATCAGCCGGACGGCGCAGGCCGATGCCTGTTCACCGGCGCGCCGGCGCAGCGCCAGGCGATCTTCGCCAAGGCCTATTGAGCTGTAGAGATTGGCCGGCGGCTGGCCGCTGGCCATCGCCTTCTTCATATTTTCTAATGCAACATCTGAAGTTTCATCACACTGGCTTAACGACTGAGGATTATAGTTTGTATTTGGAAATAACACCGTGTCCGGTCGTGTTCACCACAGATGGGATATGGCGGTGCGATCTTATATGGAGTTTTTACAGTGTTTATCTAAAATATAGATAGTTCAAGCTGAAAATACCCGTTGTATAATGCTTTCAAAATGATATGATGATGAGTTAATCGAAATTAACCCTCACATCAAATGAAATTTATTAACATATCGTTTACCTTAGGACATCGCGCCACACCGCTGACAAAAGTTGAGCGAAAGTCAAAACCGCCGGTTAGAGGCGCCTGGGTGGTGCGTTTTAGGATAGCTAAATGGCTGCTTACTTGATTGTTGACCTAGATGACCTGCTGCAGCGTTTTCGCGCCCGGAATATCTCGGTTGATCTGCAAGAATTGGCTGTGGGGCTGCGCGGCGGGGCAGCGCTGGCCGCCGGCTTGGTGAGCGCTGACAGCCTGAAGGCGGTCGTCGTCGCCGACTGGTCGCAGCAGGGCGGCAGCAGCATGAATTACCAGCGCATCTTCAAGGCCGCCGGCTATGATGTGTTCGATATGCCGCGCCGCGACTCGCTGGCCGACGCGCTGATCTTACATTATTTCTCCTTCGATCCTGAACCGGTGGATGAGCTGATCCTGGCGACGAGCAGCCCTGACCTGATCCCGCTGGTGCGCCGCGTCAAGACGACCCGCCGGGCGCGGGTGCGCATGTGGGGTTCGGAGAACATCCTCAAGGGCACTGAGTTCGAGAACCAAGTCATCTTCCAACCGTTAGACACGCTGCTGGGCATTCAGTCGCGCAACGTGGCGGTGTACATTGACTTCGAGAACATCGCCATCAGCCTGAGCGAGCAGGGGTTCATCGTCAATCTCGATCATCTGATTGACCGCTTCGTCATGCAGGCCAAGGCGCACGGCCAGGTGGTCAAGATCGCCGCTTACGCTCCCTGGGGCCAGCGCGGCAGCCTGCCGCCGCTGGTCGACTCCGCCGGGCGTGAAATCGCCGACGAGGCCCCCAGCCGGCTGATGCTGGCCAACATTGACCCGGTCTTCAATCTGCCGGGCAAGAACAGCGCCGATATGCGCATCGCCCGCGATGTGATCACCGATGCTGGCCATGAGGACGCCGCCGATGTGTACATCATGGCCAGCGGCGACCGGGATTTCAACCAGGTGCTGAACGCGCTGCGGGCGCGCAATAAGACGGTGATCGTATGGGGCGTGCGCGGCAGCACCAGCCGCCAGCTCGAAAATAACCCCAATATCATCGTCGAGTACATCGAGGATTTCACCAATCTGCAGACGCACCAGTCGCTCAGCACGGCGGCGCTGGCCAGCGGCGCGGACAGCGCCGGCTTCACGCCCTCGCAGTGGTCGAGCGTCATCATCCAGTTTGACCGACTGGCGCAGGCGTTGGGGCGCGAGGTGCTGTCGGTGCACCGCCTGATCGACCAGCTCCAGGAGGTGGGCGCGGTCATCTCGCGGTCGCGCGGCGAGGATTTGGTGTCGCAGGCCATGTCATTGGGCATCTTGAAGGCGGTGGCCGCTAACGGCGATTTGATGCTCAACAGCGCTCACCCGATCGTCGAAAAGACGCGGCTGATCCGCGACCGGATTGTCATGCGGGTGATGAATACTCTGAACGTCCGCGGCTGGGAGTACGTGAACTACGGTTTCCTGCTCAAGGGCCTGGCGATGGACCGCGATCTCGATCGTCCGGGATGCAACTACAGCGATCAATGGCGTTCGGACTGGATTGACTGTCTGGTGCGCGAGCGTATCCTGGTGCGCGAGTTGATCCCGCATCGCCACAACCCTGAAGATCTGGTGCCGGTCATCAAGTTGCCGCCGGAGTATGACCCGCAAACTGTCACCGCCGCGCCGGCGCCGCGCTATCAAGAAGAAGAGCCGTCTTGGGCTGGGATGACGCTGGCCGAGCTGGATCAGTTCAACTCGGACACAGCCAACATGGTGCGGCGCATCATCGTGAGCGTGGAACAGTTCACCAGCTTTCGCAACTTCACTTGGTGTCCGCTGGGCAGTTTGCACCGTCGGCTACGCCCGTTTGACCGGGGGATGGCTTTCCAACGCGCTGTCGAGTATCTGAAAGAAAACGAGGCGGTGGTCATCGCCGAATATCCAAATCCGCAGAGCGACTTCATGACGAAAGGCATCTCGATCAACCCCGAATCGCCGGTCGTGCAAGAGGTGCTGGCGTGTCGCGATGCCTTCATTCGGCTGCTGCTGGCGCTGTATGACCGTAACGTGTTGATCACGGATGCCAGCGTGCGGGCGTTAGACCCGGACGCCAACTGGGATCTCGACCTGTGGTTCTCGATCATGGAGACGGAAAACGTGCTCAATCCCGTGCCGGGGCGCGTCGGGCAGTACAGCCTGTTTCGCACGCATCACACCGTCAATTTGGTGGCGGAGTCCATGCGGGCTGAGTGACTCTAGTCTCTGGCCAGCTGGCGTTTCTCCTGAAGCCGGGGGCGGTAGGCAGGAGTACTTCAGGATTGTCAGCGTTTAAGCCTTTCGCTATAATGCCGACAATAGCCAAGACCGGCGCGCCAACTGTCCGGCGCGCCAGGTGACTGCCGAAGGATGGGACGGTCGTCATGCCGATTGCCAAGACGGACAAGAATACGATAATTCGGGACTACGCCCGGCACGAAAACGATACGGGATCACCAGAAGTTCAAATTGCCCTGTTGACCACGCGCATCAGCCAACTGACCGAACACTTGAAAATCCACCGCCACGATGAACATTCGCGGCGCGGTTTGTTGAAGCTGGTGGGTCAGCGCCGACGGCATCTGCGGTATTTGAGCCAGACCAATCCCGATGCTTACCGGGAATTGATCCAGCGCTTAGGTTTGCGCCGTTAGCGGTCAGCATCGGCTCACGCATGCATTTCACTCCCATGCCCGGCTGAAAGGGGCATGGAGCATCATGAGGTACGATGCCTGGCAGGGCAGGAATTGGAATGTGTCGCTGAGAGTCTGCGTTTAGCGCCACCTTCCAGTCCCTGGCTGCCAGGCTTTTCCACTTTTGGAGAAGGAAAAGACGAACGATGTCAAACGGAATGGGCACAGTCCATCGCTTCAGCGCCCGGCTGGGCAGCAGCGAAATCATCATCGAGACGGGCAAGCTGGCGGAGCAGGCCGGCGGCGCGGTGACGGTCACTGAGGGCGAGACCATGGTGTTCGCCGCCGCGACGATGAGCAAACGTCCGCGCGAAGGCATTGATTTCTTCCCGCTGAGCGTGGACTACGAAGAGAAATTGTACGCCGCCGGGCGTATCCCTGGCAGCTTCTTCCGCCGCGAAGGCAAGCCGTCGGATTCGGCGATCCTAGTCGGGCGGGTGGTAGACCGCCCGCTGCGGCCGCTGTTCCCGAAAGATATGCTCAACGAAGTGCAGGTCGTGCTGACGGCGTTCAGCCATGACCAGGAGCACCAGGTGGACATCTTGGGGATCATCGGCGCCAGCGCGGCCCTCATGATCTCCGATATCCCCTGGGGCGGGCCAGTGGGGGCCGTTCGCATCGGCCTGATCGACGGCGAACTGGTCATTAATCCGACCATCTCCCAGATGGAGAACAGCATCCTCGATCTGCGCGTCGCCGGCACTGAAGATGCCATCAATATGGTGGAGTGCGGGGCGACCGAAGTGGATGAGGAGACGATGCTGCGCGCGTTGAAGCTGGCGCACGAGGCGATCCAGCCGGTGATTGCGCTGCAGAAGCAGATGCGCGAACAGATCGGCAAGCCTAAAGCGGAGTACGCCGCACGCGTGCTCAGCGAGGCGCTGCGCGAGGAAGTGGCGAACTGGTCGCGTGAGCGGGTGCGCCAGATCATCATCGAAAAGACTGACCGCGACGGACGGAACGAAGCGCTCGAAGCGCTGCGCGATGAACTGGTCGCCATCTACGAAGAGCGCAACAAAGCCGCCGACGCCGATCACCAAGTCGCGTTGGGCGACGTGCGCGATGCGCTGGCGGAAGTCATCAAGCAGGAGGTGCGCCGCCGCATCGTGGAGGACGGCGTGCGCCCCGATGGTCGCGATTATGTCACGATCCGCCCGCTGGCAGCGGAGGTCGGCGTGATCCCGCGGGTGCACGGTTCGGGCTTGTTCAAACGTGGGCAGACCCAGGTGCTGACCATCGCCACGCTGGGCACGCCGCGCGATGCCCAGGAGCTGGACGGCCTCAGCCCGGAGGAGAACAAGCGCTACCTGCATCATTACAACTTCCCGCCTTTCAGCACCGGCGAGACCTGGCCGCTGCGCGGGCCGCGACGCCGCGAGATCGGCCATGGCGCGCTGGCCGAGACCGCGCTGCGCAGCATGATCCCGCCGGAAGATGAGTTCCCCTACACCATCCGGCTGGTGAGCGAAGTGCTCAGCTCCAACGGCAGCACGTCCATGGCGAGCGTCTGCGGCAGCACCCTGGCGCTGATGGATGCCGGCGTGCCGATCATCCGGCCGGTGGCGGGCATCGCCATGGGGTTGATCAAAGAAGGCGACCGGGTGGCGGTGCTGACTGACATTCAAGGCATGGAAGACCATCTGGGCGATATGGACTTCAAGGTGGCCGGCACCGAGAAGGGCATCACTGCGCTGCAGATGGACATCAAGATCAAAGGCGTTTCGGATACGATCATGCGCCAGGCGCTGGAGCAGGCGCGCGCGGCGCGGATGCAGATCCTGGATGTGATCCTGCAGACGCTGCCAGCGCCGCGCGCTGAGCTGAGCGACTACGCGCCGCGCATCCATGTCATCAAAATTGATGTGTCGAAAATCGGCGCGCTCATCGGGCCGGGCGGCAAGACCATCCGCAGCATTCAAGACCGCACCGGGGTGCGGATTGATGTCGAAGAGGACGGCACAGTGTTCGTGTCTGGGGTAGATGGCCCATCGACTGCGACCGCCATGGAGGAGATCCGCGCCCTGACTGAGGACGCCCAGATCGGCCGCATCTACACCGGCCGGGTGACGCGCATTGAGTCCTACGGCGCGTTTGTTGAGTTCCTGCCAGGCCGCGAGGGCATGGTGCACATCTCCCAGTTAGCGGACTACCGCGTCGAGTCGGTGGCGAACGAGGTCAGCCTGGGCGATGAGATCATGGTGATGGTGACGGACGTTGACTCGGATGGCAAAGTCCGGCTGAGCCGCCAGGCGGTGCTGGAGGGCTGGACGCCCGAAGAGGCGCGCGCGCGCGACCGGCGTCCGGGCGGCGGCGGCCGTCCGGGCGGCGGCGACCGCGGCGGGCGGGGCGGCGATCGCGGCGGGCGTCCGGGCGGCGGCGACCGCGGCGGGCGTCCGGGCAGCGGGCGGCGCTAGGCTGGCCTGGCCGCACTTGACAGATCTTGCCTTCCTTCGTTCCAAGACGACGTCCTACTAGAAGCGTGGGGCGTCGCTTTAAATTTCTGTTCGAAGTGTAACCTTCTGCAGGCGCGGGGGGTTGTATAATAGCAGCATCCGATTTCTTCACAACGGTTGTGAACTGTGCCTCATCAGCTTCCGTCAATCGACTCGCCGCTGTGGACGGCGCGCACCAAGCGCATCGTAGCCCTGCTAGTGGTGGCCGTGGCCGGGTTGGCGGTGGTGCGCTTCAGCGATACGCTGCCGATGCTGGCGGTGGCGCTCATCCTGGCCTATTTGCTGTCGCCGCTGGCGATGTTCATCGAGCGCCGGCTGGCGCCTTTAACCCTGCTCTCGGAGCGCAACCGGCGCGGGGTGGCGGTGCTGCTGACGCTGGCGCTGGTCATTCTGGCGCTGATCGTCATCAGCCTGCTGGTGCTGCCGGTCATCATCAAACAGTTTGAAGAGTTCGGCAGCCGGCTGCCTCAGTTGATGACCAGCCTAGGGGCCTCGATAGAACGCGCGCTCAACGAGCCGCTGACTTTGGGCGGCGATCCGATCCTGATCGATGGCGAGCCGGTGATCCCGCTGGAGCGCCTGCGCCAGATCACCGGCACGCCCGGCAACCAGCCGGTCATCCGGCTGCAAGATTTGAATCTGGTTGGCGCGACCCAAGCCTTCATCAGCTCGCTGACCGTGCCGGCGTTCAGCTTTTTGGGCGGGGCGCTGACGGCGATCGTCAATTTGCTGCTGCTGCTGTCCATCCTGTTTTACCTCATCCGCGACGGCGCGCTGTTCGCCGACCGGCTGGTGCAGCTCACGCCGCCGCTGTACCGGAATGATATGCGCCGCCTGCTGTACGAGCTGGCGCAGGTGTGGAATGCGTATTTGCGCGGCCAGATCACCTTGAGCCTGATCATGGGGACGGCGGCGTTCCTGCTGGCCACCATCTTGGGCATCCCCAATCCGATCATCCTGGGCATCATCTCCGGCCTGCTGGAATTCATCCCCAGCATCGGTTCTGGGCTGGCGATCTTCCCGGCGGCGCTGCTGGCGCTGGCGTCGCAGTCCAGCACCTTCCCCTTCCTGGAGGGCGGGGCGTTCATGGTGGTCGCGATCGTCGGCTGGGCGATCCTGCAAAACATCGAAGCGATCATCCTGGTGCCGCGGGTGATGGGCGGCAGCCTGAACCTGCATCCGGTTGCGGTCATCGTGGCGGTGGTGATCGGGGCCAACCTCGCGGGGGCATTGGGCATCGTGTTGGCCGCGCCATCGGTTGCCACCCTGCGCGTTTTTGGGCAGTATATCTACGGTAAACTGTTCGATGTCCAGCCTTTTCCGCCTACTCGGGCGGCGCGGGCGCGGCCAACGCCCCCCCGGTGGGTGATGCGCCGCGTCTGGCTCCCGGCTGCTCGGCAGATCGAGGCGCGTTTCGGACAGCCCCTTCGCAGCCGGTTGAGGAGGAAAGCAGATCATGCCCGATGAAGTTCAGACCGAAAACCTGGTGGTCACTGAGAATTATGCCGCTTGGTTATCCCACGAGCCGGATGGCGAGACCGTCTTCCATCTGGAGTTAGGGCAGGTGACCGTGCACCTATTCCGCGAGGAGTGGGAAGAGCTGATGGAGCTGATCGAGGCGGCGCGCGAGGAGCTGCGGAAACGCGGCGCATGAGCGAGCAGCGCCTGGAGCAGCTTTTGATCGAAGCGATGGCGCGGCACTTACCGCCCAGCGGGCCGTCGCTGCGCCTGCTGGATGTGGGCGGGCGCGCCGGCGCAGCGCTGGCTGGTCTGCGCGATGACCTCGACATTCAGCCGGTCGTCGCCTCGCCGCAAAGCTGGCCGGTCGCCCCCGACAGCGTGGATGCGGTGGCGGCCTATGCCTGCGCCCCAGAGCCGGCGCTGCTGCGGGCGGCGCTGACCGCGCTGCGGCCTGGCGGCCGGTTGATCCTCGTCCTAGCGGATGGCCAGCCGGATGCGGCGCAGGTGGAGACGCTGGCGCGCGCCGGCTACGTGCGCATCCTGGTTGAGCCGGGCGTGCAGATGCCGGAGCCGGTGGGCGTGCTGCTGCGCGGCGAAAAGCCCCATACCGAAGCGCGCAAGATAGACCGCGTGCGGCAGGTGGCCGAGCGGGACGACGCCCGCGCCAGCCGCTACGTCTACTTGTTGATCGAGCAAACGCCGAACAAGCCCCCCTGGACTTTGCAGCCTGATGAGGTGATCGCCTGGCAAGCGGTCGGCGTGGCCGGCGACGCGGAAACGGTGCTGCTGGCATTCAGCAGCCTGCCTAAAGCGGTAGAGTTCATGCAGCCGGCGGTGCTGGCCGGTCGGGTGTCGGGGGTGAACAAGGTCGCCAAGTTCCGCTGGCAGGTGGTGCGCGACTGGCCGACGCCGGTGCTGCTCAACCCGACCGATGACATCCTGCAGACGAACGCGCTCATCTGGCTGCCGGTTGATCCCCAACAGGCTGAAACCCCTGACGAGTGAGCCGGCTTGTCGCTGACGCTCGAAACCCTGGCGTTCCTGACATCGCCGGCGGGCGAGCGGCTGCTGGCGCGGCTGGTCCAAGACGATCTGGATGACTCCCGTACCCTGTATCTGATCGGCATGCTGCGGCGCGACGCCTCGCCGGAGCAGGCGGGCGCGGCGCTGGAGCTGGCGCGGCTGCGGCGGCAGGCCGCCGATAAATTTGGCGATGATGCGCCGCGGCTGTGGTTCACACGGGCGGCGCTGGAGCAGGCCAGCGACCCGCTGGCGCGGCGCTACCGGGCGCAGTTCATGGCCGGGCAGGCGGTGGTGGACGCCGGCTGCGGCCTGGGGGCGGATACGCTGGCGTTTGCCGGCGCCGGCGCGCAGGCGCTGGGTGTGGACATTGACCCGGTGCGGGTGGCTTTGGCGCGGCTGAACGCGGCGGCGCTGGGCGTGAACGCCCGGTTTGAGGTCGGCGACGTGCGCGATGGTCTGCCGGCTGCGGACTGCGCATTTTTTGACCCGGCCCGGCGCGATGCCCAGGGACGGCGGCTGCATCATGTGGAAGCCTACCAGCCGCCGCTGTCGATCATCCGCGCCTGGCCGCACCCGCAGATCGTCGTCAAGCTGTCCCCAGGGGTGGCGCTCGAACAGGTGGCCGGCTACGGCGGCGGGTTAGAGTTCATCTCGGTGCGCGGCGACCTGAAAGAGGCGGTGCTGTGGTTGGGTTCGGGGTTCGCCGGGCGGCGCGCTACCCTGCTGACCGATGCGGCCGCCTATCATTGGGAGCACACTGGTCCGGAGCCGGAGCTGTGTCTGTCAGCGCCTCGCGCCTGGCTGGTTGAGCCTGACCCGGCGCTGCTGCGAGCGGGTCTGGTGCGAGCCGCGGCGGCGGCCTGCGGCGGGGGGCAGTTAGACGCCGACATCGCCTACTTCACGACCGATGCTCGCCCCGATTCGCCCTGGCTGCGCGCCTGGCGCATTCTGGATTGGATGCCGTACCAGCTCAAGCGGCTGCGCGCTTACCTGCGCGCGCACTGCGTAGGGCGGGTGACGGTCAAGAAGCGCGGCTCGGCCATCACGCCGGAGGCGCTGACCGCCGGGCTGAAGCTGCGCGGCGACGAGACGCGCACCCTGGTGCTGACGCGCTGGCAGAACCGGCCGATCGTGCTCATCTGCGCCGATGCCGACACTGATCGCTAGAAACAGTGATGAGGGCGCGGTGCGCGTCGGCAGACGATCGCGCCCACATGATACAATGGGCGTAAATGGAGGCAGGATTATTTTGAAGGAGCGCATATGATGCTGCCGCAGTTTGTCAACGAGCCGTTCACCGATTTCGCCCAGCCGGGGCCGGCTGCGGCCTTCCGCGCGGCGCTTGAGCGGGTGAAAGCGGAAATCGGGCGGACGTATCCCCTCGTCATCGGCGGCGAGACGATCCACAGCGATCAAGTGTTCCCCTCGATCAACCCCTCGCGCCCGGCGGAAGTGCTGGGGTATTTCGTCAATGGGACGCCTGAGCACGCCGATCAGGCGGTCGAGGCGGCCTACGAGGCGTTCAAGACCTGGCAGCATGTCCCGCCGGAGGCGCGGTCGCGGATGCTGCTGCGGGCGGCGGCGCTGCTGCGGCGGCGCAAACATGAGTTCAGCGCCACCATGGTGCTGGAGGTGGGCAAAAGCTGGGCAGAAGCCGACGCCGACACCGCTGAGACGATCGATTTCCTGGAATACTATGCCCGTCAGATCCTGCGGATCAGCGACGTCAGCCACATGCTGACGCCGTATCCACCGGAGCATTTGCAGCTCGTGAACATTCCTTTAGGCGTGGGGGTGATCATCCCGCCCTGGAATTTCCCCGGCGCGATCCCCATGGGGCTGGTATCGGCGGCGCTGGCGGCGGGCAACACGGTGGTGTTCAAGCCCGCCAGTCAAAGCCCGTGGACAGCCTACAAAATCGCCGAGCTGCTGTGGGAAGCGGGCGTGCCCAAGAATGTCCTCAACTTCCTGACTGGCCCAGGCTCAACCACCGGCGGCCGGCTGGTGGTGCATCCGAAGACGCGCTTCATCGGCTTCACCGGCTCGAAAGAGGTGGGCGTGTGGATTCATGAAAACGCCGCCAAAGTGCAGCCCGGCCAGATCTGGCTGAAGCGCACCATCCTGGAGATGGGCGGCAAAGACGCCGTGTTAGTCGATGAGACCGCCAATCTGGAGGCGGCGGCGCAGGGCATTGTGGTCAGCGCTTTCGGTTTCCAGGGACAAAAATGTTCGGCGGGGTCGCGGGCGATCATCGTAGATGCCGTTTACGACCAACTGACCAGCCGGGTGGTTGAGCTGGCAGGGCAGCTCACCGTCGGCGCGCCGGACACCGGGCCAGAGGTGTTCATGGGCCCGGTGATCGACAGCAAGGCCATGAAAACGATCATGGATTACATCGAGGTCGGCACGCAGGAGGGCAAGCTGCTGGTGGGCGGCCAGCCGCTGGAGACGCCGTCCGGCGGCTACTTCATCCCGCCGACCATCTTCGGCGAGGTCCCGCCGGATGCCCGCATCGCCCAAGAAGAGATCTTCGGGCCGGTGCTGGCGATCATCCGGGCGCGCGATTACGATCACGCCCTCGACGTGGCCAACGGCACGGAGTTCGGCCTGACGGGCGCTGTTTACAGCACGGATCCGATGCGGCTGGAACGGGCGCGGCGCGAATTCCACGTCGGCAACCTGTACTTCAACCGCAAATGCACCGGGGCGCTGGTGGGCGTGCATCCATTTGGCGGGTTCAATATGAGCGGGACGGACAGCAAGGCGGGCGGGCCGGATTACCTGCTGCTGTTCACGCAGGCCAAGAGCATTGCCGAACGGCTGTAGGCGGCGTTCGTGGAAGCCGGTCATGCGGGGGGGCGCAGTGTGGGGCTGCGCCCTATTTCTATTTGGCTGCTCCAGTTTGGACAGGATTTGTGAGCGTATGTTCGATTACGCTACTATACTGGCTTTACATTTCGTGTCATGTTTGGCGCTGTTGAGAGGGTGCAATGGTCAGTCCTAAAGTCCCGATGAAACATGAAGTCCTCACTTGGGCGGATGTCGATCGCCTGGTGGATGTGCTGCTGCCGCCGCTGCGTATTGTGGGGACGTTCGACGCGATGGTGTTGATCACGCGCGGCGGCATCATACCGGGCGGGCTGCTGGCTGAAGCGCTGGACATCAAGCATCTGCTGATCGCAGCGGTAGACTTCCCGGCGACCGAGTCGGCTGGACTGATGGCCTGGCCTGAGTTTTTACAGTTTCCTGCCCCGGAACTGCTGAAGAACCGGCGCACTTTGATCGTCGACGACGTGTGGGGGAGCGGGCGCACCAGCACCGCCGTCAAGGGGCGGGTCGAGTCGTCGGGCGGCATCCCCTACACCTGCGTGCTGCACTACAACCCGTACCGCTCGCTGTTCAACAAAGCCGAGCCGGACTTCTACGGCGCGGTGACCGACTCGTTCATCGTCTATCCCTGGGAGCTTGATCGCGGCCTGCGCGGGATCAACGTCAGCGCGCCAGATGTGAACTGAATGAGTCTGTGTACCGGTTGGCAGCTTTTCTGCTATAATCTACATGTGTTTGGTAATTTATAACGGTGTGTCATCCCGTTGTACTGCATCGTCTGGACCCCCAGCGATTCGTGCCCAGCACTCAACCCGGTTTCGGCAATTGGCGGGCGAATCAGGCAGCGGCAGGATGAGCGGCTAAACCGCGCCGTTAGCGCTCACGGCAGCAGTCAGGACGGTTCGTTGGGGTGGGCTGCGCGGCGCGCAAGTGTAGGTGCAGCACGGGCAGGTATGAGCAGCGGGGATTGTCCCCGTGGGTCACGCGCACGGTAGGAGTGGTGGATGAGTTTGCCGATGAGTGGGAGTTTGGAAGACCAGCAGTCCGAGTTTGAGCGTTTACTGGAAGAATCGCTGCAAAGCGCCCGGCTGCCGCGCCGCGGCGAAATTCGCAAGGCGGTCATTCTGCAGATTGACAGCCGCGAAATCATCGTTGACCTGGGCACGAAACAAGACGGCATCGTGCCCGCCCAGGATTTGGAACGACTCGACCCGGATGTGCGCGCCAGCCTGAAGGTGGGCGCTGAAGTGCCGGTTTACATCCTGAATCCGCGCGAGCAGGATGAGAACTTGGTGGTCTCGATCAACATGGGTTTGCAGCAGTACGATTGGGAGCGCGCGCGCGAACTGCTGAAATCCGAAGAAGTGGTAGAGGTCACCGTCACCGGCCAGAATCGAGGCGGCATCCTGGTGCGCTGGAACCGCCTGGAAGGTTTCATCCCCAGTTCGCACCTGGTATCCGTGAGCATGTCGGGCGAACGTCGGGAAGCCAGCGGCGACATCGTCGGCAAGCAGTTGGGTGTGAAAGTCATCGAGGTAGACCAGGACCGCCGCCGGCTCATCTTCAGCGAGCGTGAGGCGCAAAAAGAGTGGCGCGCTCACCAGAAAGCGCGTCTGCTGGCCGAGCTGAAGGAAGGCGCGGTGGTGCGCGGCAGAGTCACCGGCCTGCGCGACTTTGGCGCGTTTGTGGACCTGGGCGGCGCTGACGGCCTGATCCATGTCAGCGAGCTGGCCTGGCATCGGGTGGATCACCCTCGCGATGTCCTGAAAATCGGCGAAGAGATCGAAGTGTACGTGCTCAACCTCGACCGCGACTCGAACCGCATCGCGCTCAGCCGGAAACGGCTGTTGAGCGACCCGTGGGAGAGCGCCGATAAGCGGTATCACGAGGGCCAACTGGTTGAGGGGATGGTGACCAACGTGGTCGACTTCGGCGCATTCATCGCTCTGGACGACGGTCTGGAAGGTCTGCTCCACCTGAGCGAGATGGGCGACGGCTCGTTGAAAGAGCCGTATTCCTACGTCAAGAAGGGCGACCGCCTGAGCCTGCGCATCAGCCATCTGGAGCCGGAGAAGCGGCGCGTCGGCTTCACCCAGCGCTGGGGGACAGACGCGGCTGCAGAAGGCGCGGCGGCCGGAGCCGCCTCGCCGGCGGCTGATGCGGAAGCGGCCGCGCCGACGGCAGAAGCCGAACCAGAGCCGCCGGCGGAAGCGGTTGGGCCGGATGAGTCGATCTAGCACGCCTGCGGGCGTGCGGTCTGCAAATTATACCAGATTCTGGTTGTCGTTTGAGCCAATTTTAAACGACAATATTGACAGAAGAGTTCCGAATCCGTATAATCTGCGGCGATCTTTGAAAAGGGGAGAGACGTGGCGCGCTCCGCGCGCGACACGCAGTTATTGAGTCTCGTGTTCGTTTGCCAAACGAATCGCCTCATCTAGCTCGGCAGACCACGATCTCGCCGGGCTTTACTGCGCCTCAATCCAGAGATCAACATTATCATACCCTTGGGGGGCTGGACGCATGGTTCTTGTGAGTTCTTCTGGAACGCTGCCTGACGGCATGGACTTTGCTGCTCTTCTGGAAGCATCATTCCAGACTGAGCAGCCGGAGCGCGGCGACATCGTCACCGGCGTGATCATGGCGGTCGACAATCAGGGCTTGATTGTGGACATCGGCCTGAAGCGCGATGGGATTGTGCCGCGCAAAGATCTTGAGCGCCTGGGCCAGGATCCGCTGGCATACCAGGTGGGCAACGAGATTGATGTCATCATCGTGCGCATGGAAGACGATGAGGGCAATTTGATCCTCTCGGTGTCTCAGGCGCAGCAGAGCGAGGACTGGAAGCGCGCTGAAGCGCTGATGGCCGCGGATGAAGTGTGGGAGGGCGTCGTCGCCGATGTCAACAAGGGCGGCCTGATCGTGCCCTTCGGCAATCTACGCGGTTTTGTGCCCGCCAGCCACGTGATCGATCTGCCGCGCGGCCTGACGGACGACGAGCGCAAGACGTACATGTCTGGCCTGCTGGGCAAGCCGATCCTGTTGAAGGTGATCGAGGTCAACCGCAAGCGCCGCCGCCTGGTGTTCAGCCAGCGCGATGCCCAGCGTGAAAGCCGCGAGGCGCGCAAGGAACTGCTGCTCGACCAGCTCAAGGAAGGCGAAGTGCGCAAAGGCGTGGTCAGCGGCCTGCGCGATTTCGGCGCGTTCGTGGACCTGGGCGGCGCTGACGGCCTGATCCACATTTCGGAACTAGCCTGGCATCGCGTCAAGCATCCGCGCGAAGTGTTGAAGGTCGGTGACGAGGTCGAGGTCTACATCCTGCGGCTGGACACCGAAGGCAAGCGCATCGGCCTGAGCCTGAAGCGCACCCAGAAGAACCCGTGGGCGGCGGCGGAAGACTTGTATCATGTTGGCCAGCTCGTCGAGGGGGTGGTATCGCGGGTCGCTCAGTTTGGTGCGTTCATCAGCCTGGATCCGGGCATCGAGGCGCTGCTGCACGCCAGCCAGCTCGCCGAGACGCCGCCGGCCGATCCCAGCGTGATCGTGCACGAAGGCCAGCGTCTGCTGCTGCGGGTGATCAGCATCGAGCCAGACCGGCAGCGCCTGGGGTTGAGCTTGAAAGACGTGACCGAAGAGGAGCGCGCGCGTTGGGAACAGCGGCGCGCCGAAGAAGGGGCAGCGGCCGCTGCTGAGGCCGAAACGCAGGCTGACGGTAGCGAGAATCCGGCTGTTCCGGTAGAATTGAATGCTCAGGCTGAATGAGTCAGCCCGAGCACAGAGCATCCTGAAGAAAGGAGGGAGCAGGACAGACTTAT